>NZ_JBVVPZ010000001.1:95572-484600 GCF_055811415.1 Mesorhizobium sp. WSM4846 | reverse complement strand
CCCCCCCCCCCCCCCCCCCCCCCCCCCCCCCCCCCCCCCCCCCCCCCCCCCCCCCCCCCCCCCCCCCCCCCCCGCCGGGGCCCCCCCCCCCCCCGCCTCTGCCCCGCATTGCGGGGGCGAGGAACCGCCATTCCGCGACGCTACCATCAAAACCTCGGAATATCCGGAAACGCCATCTGGCCGCGATGCACGTGCATGCGTCCGAGCTCGGCGCAGCGGCGAAGCTGCGGAAACACCTTGCCCGGGTTGAGCAGATGGTTGGGGTCGAATGCGCATTTGACCCGCATCTGCTGGTCGAGGTCGATCTGGTTGAACATTTCCGGCATCAGGTCGCGCTTCTCGACGCCGACGCCGTGCTCGCCGGTCAGCACGCCGCCGACCTTGACGCAAAGCCGCAGGATGTCGGCGCCGAAACTTTCCGCCTTGTCGAGCTCGCCCGGCACGTTGGCGTCATAGAGGATCAGCGGATGCAGATTGCCGTCGCCGGCATGGAATACATTGGCGACGCCGAGCCCGTATTTTTCGGAGAGTTCCCGCATGCCGTGCAGGACGCGCGGCAGTTCCTTGCGCGGGATGGTGCCGTCCATGCAGTAATAGTCCGGCGAGATGCGGCCGACCGCCGGAAAGGCCGCCTTGCGGCCGGCCCAGAAACTCAGCCGCTCCTGCTCCGATTGCGAGATGCGGCATGTGGTCGAGCCGTTCCTATAGGCGATTGCCTCAACCAGGCCGATCAGATGATCGACCTCGACGCCCGGCCCGTCGAGTTCGACGATCAGCAGCGCCTCGACATCCAGGGGATAGCCGGCATGGACGAAATCCTCGGCAGCATGGATCGCCGGGCGGTCCATCATCTCCATGCCGCCCGGGATGATGCCGGCGCCGATGATGTCGGCGACGCATTGGCCGCCCTGCTCGCTGGTCGGGAAGCCGATCAGCAGCGCGCGCGCCGTCTCCGGCTTCTTCAGGATGCGCACGGTGACCTCGGTGACGACGCCGAGCAGCCCTTCGGAACCGGTCATCACCCCGAGCAGGTCGTAGCCTTCCGCGTCGAGATGCTTGCCACCGAGCCGCACCACCTCGCCGTTCATCAGCACCATCTCGATCCCGAGCACATTGTTGGCGGTGAGGCCGTATTTGAGGCAATGCACGCCGCCGGAATTCTCCGCGACATTGCCGCCAATCGAGCAGGCGATCTGGGAGGATGGATCGGGGGCGTAATAAAAGCCCTCCTGCTCGACGGCGGTGGTGATGCCGAGATTGGTGACGCCCGGCTGGGCGACGACGATGCGGTTGGGAAAATCGATCTCGAGAATGCGGTTGAACCTGCTCATCACCAACAGCACGGCATCTTCGAGCGGCAGCGCCCCGCCGGACAGCGAGGTGCCGGAACCGCGCGGCACGACGCGGATGTTGCGGTCGTTGCAATATTTCAGCACGCGCGAGACCTGCGCCACCGTTTCGGGCAGCACCACCACCAGTGGCAACTGCCGATAGGCGGTGAGGCCGTCGCTCTCGAAGGCGCGCATCGAATTGGCAGCGTCGACGACGCCCTCGCCCGGCACGATGATGCGCATATCGGCGACGATCTCGTCGCGCCGGCGCATCGTGGCGTCGTCTGATTTCGGCATCAGCAGGCCGGACATCGACAGTTCCTTCGATCGACTGGTAAAAATCTTTTACCAGCGGCAGGCGCTGGTTGCAAATCCTGCTTTGGCTGAAATCGGAAGCCGATACCGGGATGATCTTGCGCGGGTCGGCGAGAGGGAAGCGCTGACTTTCTCCCCCCTCGAGGGCCCTCGAGGGGGAGATGGCCGCGAAGCGGCCAGAGGGGGTCGTCTCACGTAAATCGCCGACGTCGTGTCCGGCCGCGAAACGAGGTTGGCGCCCATGCGAGACGACCCCCTCTGTCGCATTCGGCGACATCTCCCCCTCAAGGTGGGAGATTGCCTGCCTGCTCGCCTGCCGGCTTGGCGGGTTCGGAGTGCAGGCGGCGCACTCGGCGCACGCCCCACCAGACCAGCAGGATGGCGAGCGGCACCGAGGCGGCGGTGACGACCTCGGGCGCGACGGCATGGCCGAAGATCGAGGCGCCCTTGGCGAGGTAACCGATGAGCCCGACGACGTAGTAGGAGACGGCGGCGACCGAGAGACCCTCCACCGTCTGCTGCAGCCGCAACTGCAGGCGGGCGCGGTTGTTCATCGACGCCAGCAAATCGCGGTTCTGCTTCTCGACCTCGACGTCGACCCAGGTGCGCAGCAGCGTGGTGGCGCGGGTGAGCTTGGTCGACAGATTGGCCTGACGCTCCTCGACCGAACGGCAGGTGCGCATGGCTGGGGCGACGCGGCGCTGCAGGAAGCCGCCCCAGGTGTCGTAGCCGGGCACCGCCTCTTCCTCCAGCGCCTCCAGCCGTTCGCGGACGATGCCGTCATAGGCGCGGCTGGCGCCGAAGCGATAGAGGCTTGAGGCTGCATCGGCCTCCAGTTCGGCGGCAAGCTCGGTCAGATCGGCAAGCAGCGTCTGGTTGTCGCGGGTTTCGGCGACCTTCATTTCCAGCGTGGTCTGCGCCAGCCTGTCTTCGATGCGGCGGGCGCGACCGGACAGCATCAGCGCCAGCGGCAGGCCAAGCATGGCCAGCGTGCGGTAGGTTTCGATATCGATCAGCCGCTGCGCCAGCGCGCCGGTCCGTGCCGGCGTCAGGTTGCGGTCGAGCACCAGCATGCGGGTCATGCCGTCACCGTCCTGGCGGAAATCGGTGACAATGGCGGCGTTGCCGCGCTCGACCAGCGAATAGCACAGGCTGGTCGGGTCGAAGCCGGCGATCAGCCTTTCGCTCGCCTGCGTCCATTTGCGGATTTCGAGCCTGATGCCGGAAATCACCGTTCCCGGCGGCGAAAAGCCGTTGCCGAAAGGCGAACCTTCCTGGCGCTGGCCGCTCTCGGAGAGCGGTCCTTCCCACAGATAGGTGGAGAATTCCGTATGCCGCTCCCAGCGCAGCGAGCCCTTGCCCCACTTCATCGCGTGGTGGCGGGCATGAGGGTCAGGCGCAGCGATGCCGAGGCGCCGCGACAGTTCGGAAAGCACCGCCTGGTCGACGCCAGAGCCAGCTTCGGTCATGAACGAAAGCTGCACCAGCACGCGCGGTTTCTCGACCAGCGGATGCGGACGAGCGTGAACCTCGCCGAGCGCGCCAGGCCGTCCCTCATGCGCGGGAAAGCCCATGACGCTGCCTTCGACGCGCGGCTGGAATTCGAGATTGGACGGGTCATCTGCCACGGCTGGTCCCCCGGGCCTGGTGCACTCGCGTCCCTCTAGAGCCAATTGCCGGGGCACGCAAACGACAAATTAGCCGAAAGCGATAGGCCGGGACGACGTCGGACCCGGCCAAGTGGGCGAACTGGATAAATAATTTGACCAGTTGCCGACACTGACTTTATCCTGCGCCATACCGGTTCAATTCCCAGGCCATTCCCGTTGAGCGACATTTTCTCCAGGATCGAGCATTCCCGCACCGCCGACGAGGTGGTGCAGCAGATCGAAAGCCTAATCCTAGAAGGCGTTCTGCGCACCGGCGACAGGCTGCCGGGCGAGCGCGAGCTGGCGCGCCGGTTCGAGGTGTCGCGGCCGATCCTGCGCGATGCGCTGAAGGCGCTGGAGGGGCGCGGGCTTTTGACGACCCGGCCCGGCGGCGGCACCCATGTCGCCGACGTCATCGGCCAGCTGTTCACCAAGCCGGTGACGGACTTGATCTCCATGCACCGCAAGGCGGCGACCGACTATCTGGAATACCGCCGCGAGATCGAGGCAGTGGCGGCCGAGTATGCGGCGCGGCGCGCCACATCAGACGATCTGGCGCTGCTCGACCGCATCATGGCGCGCATGGACGAGGCGCACCGGACCGGAAATTTCGACGACGAGGCGGAAATCGACGTCGAGTTCCACCACGCGATCTGCGAATGCGCGCACAACATCATCCTGTTGCACACGCTGCGCTCGTGCTACCGGCTGCTGTCGGAGGGCGTGTTCCAAAACCGGCTCCTGGTGTTCAACGTGCCGGGCGCGCGCGAGGCGCTGCTTTCGCAGCACCGGGCGATCTACACAGCGGTCAAGGCCGGCGATCCGGCGGCCGCACGGCAGGCGGCGATGGACCACATCACCCATGTCGAACGCACCATGGCCGAGGCCGAGCGCAGCGGCGACTGGCAACGCGTGTCGCGGCTGAGGCTGATGCAGCGCTCAGAAGCCGGCGACAGCGAGCCGGCAAGAAAACGCTCGTGAGAGCCGGCCAAGAATTACGACGAATTAGCGAACCATCAGCGGGAAGCCCATGAGCATGATCCTCACCATCGCCGATCTCAAGGACCTGGCGCGCCGCCGCGTGCCGAAGATGTTCTTCGATTATGCCGATTCCGGTGGATGGACCGAAAGCACCTACCGGGCCAATGAGGAGGATTTCCAAAAGATCAAGTTCCGCCAGCGCGTGCTGGTCGACATGAGCAACCGCTCGCTGGAATCGACCATGATCGGCGATAAGGTGGCGATGCCGGTGGCGCTGGCGCCGACCGGCATGACCGGCATGCAGCACCCCGACGGCGAGATGCTGGCGGCGCAGGCGGCGGAGGAATTCGGCGTGCCGTTCACGCTGTCGACGATGAGCATCTGCTCGATCGAGGATGTCGCATCGGTGACCAGGAAGCCGTTCTGGTTCCAGCTCTATGTGCTGCGCGACAAGGATTTCGTCCTCAGTCTCATCGACAGGGCGAAGGCGGCGAAGTGCTCGGCCCTGGTGCTGACGCTCGACCTGCAGATCCTCGGCCAGCGCCACAAGGACATCCGCAACGGGCTGTCGGCGCCGCCGCGCTTCACGCCGAAGCATGTCTGGCAGGTGGCGACCAGGCCGGGCTGGTGCCTTGGCATGGCCGGCACCAAGCGCCGGACTTTCCGCAACATCGTCGGCCACGCCAAGGGCGTCGGCGACCTCAACTCGCTGTCGTCGTGGACGACGGAGCAATTCGATCCGCACCTGTCGTGGAAGGACGTCGCCTGGATCAAGGAGCGCTGGGGCGGCAAGCTGATCCTGAAGGGCATCCTCGACAAGGAGGACGCGCTGATGGCGGCCAAGACCGGCGCCGACGCGATCATCGTCTCCAATCATGGCGGACGCCAGCTCGACGGCGCGCCGTCGTCGATCTCGGTGCTGGAAGAAATCGCCGACGCGGTCGGCGACACGATCGAAGTGCATATGGATGGCGGCATCCGCTCTGGCCAGGACGTGCTGAAGGCGCTGTGTCTCGGCGCCAAGGGGACCTATATCGGCCGGCCTTTCCTCTACGGCCTCGGCGCGCTCGGCAAGGATGGAGTCACCAAAGCCTTGGAAATCATCCGCAAGGAGATGGACATAACGCTGGCACTGTGCGGAAAGCGTCTGGTGACCGACATGGGCAAGGATCAGCTTCGGCGTTAGACTCCCGTGGCGGCATGATCACGGAGATGGAAGCATTGATTGCCCCCGGCATCCACTTTCTCGACGCGCGCGGACCGGAAGGCATGCGCATCTATGCGGTCGGCGACGTGCATGGCCGGCTCGACCTGCTCGCCGCTATGTACCGCCGGATTGCGGCCGAGATCAGCCAGGCGCGGCCTGCCGACTGGCGTGTCGTCCATCTCGGTGACTATGTCGACCGCGGCCCGGACTCCAAGGGCGTCATCGATTTCCTGATCGAAGTGCGAAAACGCGACCCGCGCCACCTGATGCTCGCCGGCAACCACGACATCGGCTTCCTAGACTTCCTCGACACTCCCGATGCGGACGGGCTTTTCATGCGCTACGGCGGCATCCAGACCGCGCAATCCTATGGCGTAGCGCTCAATGAAGGTGGCGGCGCGTGGTTCGGCAGGTCCGAGGCGGCACTGCGGCAAGGCCATGCAGCACTTGTCGAGGCCGTGCCGAAAAGCCATGTCGAGTTCCTGCAGTCGCTGCCGTTTTCACTGACCTTCGGCGACTTCTTCTTCTGCCATGCCGGCATCCGGCCGGGCATTGCGCTGGAAAGTCAGAGCGCGCAGGACCTGATCTGGATCCGCGATGTCTTCCACAATCATTCCGGCCTGCATCCAAAAATCGTGGTGCATGGCCACACGCCGGTGCCGGAGGCCGAGGTGATGGTCAACCGCGTCAATATCGACACGCTCGCCTACCAAACGGGAAACCTCAGCGCGCTCGTCGTCGACGGTGCCGACAAGCGTATCCTGGTGGTGTCAGGCGAGAAGGGTTAAAGCGCTTAGCGAAGCGCGGCGGTGACGCCGTAGCCGTCGACGGCGTTGTGGTTGTTGGCTGCGTCGCCGGCGTAGGTGCCGAAGCCGCACAACACTATGGCCGACAACATGACAAAGGACAGAAGCGCTGCTTTCACGGACGTCATCTCTTGTTGAGCTTCCTGCATCTGTGCACGGGGCGGGTTACGAATGGGTTGAAACGCAAAATACGTCTCAAAGTTTCGACGATTTCGCGCTTTTAGGCATGTTCTGTATCGGCGATGTGTCGCCCGAGCGACCCAAACGGTTCATCGCGTTGCACGGACGATGCAGAGCGCGTGCCTTCTAGGGTGGCGGGCGGCCACAAGCCAAGCACGAAACATGCTGTCCACAGCGGATTTTTGCCGGCGTGCCAAATATGCAACGTCGGTACTGACTGATCAGATCGTCGCCACCCAGGCGCGGGCGATGGCCAGCCCGGCGGCGTCGGCAGCCGCTCCGTGGCGGGCCATTTCGTCATCGAGCCGATCGCTCCAGTCCGGGTGCCGCTCGGCAATGAGCGATGCGAAGGATGCGCTCCAGTCGCGGACCATCGGCCCGTCCGCCTCGAAATGGAACTGAAAGCCATAGACGGCACGGCCGATGCGAAACGCCTGGTTCTCGGCGACTTCGTTGCCGGCGAGCCGCACTGCATTTTCGGGCAAGACAAAAGTGTCGTCGTGCCACTCGAAGATCGAGAAATTTTCGGGCAGCGCGGCGAGCACCGGATCGGCCGTCGCCGCCGGCGTGAGCGAGACCTTGTGCCAGCCGAATTCCGAGGCGCCGCCGATCCGGTTCTCGCCACCGAAGGCGCGCGCCACAAGTTGGCTGCCAAGGCAGATACCGAGCACGGCGCGATCCTTGCCGGCGAAATCGCGCGTCAGGTCGAGAAGTTCAGGAAAATACGGGCAAATCTCGTCGTCCAGCGCATTCTGGGCGCCGCCGAGCACGACCATGGCGTCGTGCGCAGCGCTGTCCTGCGGCAGCATCTCGCCACAATAGGGCCGGCGCAGGTCGATATCGGCGCCTGCCTCGACAAGCGCTGCGCCGATCTGTCCAAGGCCCTCGCTGTCGAAATTCTGGACCACCAGCACCCGCATTGAAAACCTGCTGACATGAAAACGATGCGACGAGCGATATCATGCCGCCGTCATTCCGGCCAAGATACGTATCTGGGGAGAAAGCTATGCCACTGCAGAATCGGGTCGACCCGTTCGGCGTCATCCACGCCGTGCCGGAGCGCGGCCTGTTCATGGGCAATCGCGGCATCATCCATGACCCCGAAACGAAGACGCTGCTGAAAAAACGCTGGGCGCTGCAGGCCTGGATCATCTGCGTCTGCGAATTCCGCGATGTGCGGCGCGAGCCGATGGGCCGCAACCGGAACGGTGGCAAGGCCGGCTGGACCGAATTGTTTTTCCTGGACGAGGTGACCGCGCTCGCGGCCGGGCATCGGCCCTGCTTCTTCTGCCGGCGCGAGCGGGCCAGGGACTTCGTCCGGCGCTTCGGGATGGCCTTCGGCATTGCCGCGCCGCGCGCACCGCAGGTCGACAAGCGGCTGCATAGGGAGCGGCTGGCGTCGGGTGGGCAGGCACCGGTCGTATCCGTAGAAGAGCTTGCCGGGTTGCCGGACGGCGCCATGGTTGCGGACGGCGGCAATGCCTATGCGATGCGCGGCGGCAAGGCGCTGCGCTGGTCGTTCGCAGGCTATGGTGATCGTGTGGGGGGCGATCCGGTGGACGGCGATCCCGTGGGGTTCGGCGGTTTTGCCGACCGTCCAATCCGCCTGCTCACGCCGGCGACCACCGTTGCCGTGCTGAGGCAAGGCTATGTGCCAGTGTGGCATCCGTCGGCCGAGACTTGACGCCAAGAGCCGGCTCGCCCATTCCTCGGCGATGCGCGCCAATTACAAGATGCAGCGGCTGTTCGTGCCGGACGACCTCGGACCGGATATCGAGTTCGAGGCGAGCCCGCAGCAGGGCCATTACCTGATGCATGTGCTGCGGCTCGGCGAGGGCGCCGAAATCCTGTTGTTCAACGGCCGCGACGGCGAATGGTCGGCTTCTATCGCCGCCAGGTCCAAAAAGACGGTGCGGCTGAAGGTGCTGGCATTGCAGCGGCCGCAGCCTCCGCTGCCCGATCTCGTCTACTGCTTTGCGCCGCTTAAGCAGGGTCGGCTCGACTATCTGGTGCAGAAGGCGGTCGAGATGGGCGCCGGCGTCCTGCAGCCGGTCATTACCCAGCACACGCAGGTGGCAAAGCCCGCCATGGAACGGCTGCGCGCCAATGTCGTCGAGGCCGCCGAACAATGCGGCATCCTTGCGGTGCCGGAAGTGCGCGAAGCGGAAAAAATCGAGCGCCTGCTGGCCGGCTGGGACAAGGAGCGGCGGTTGATCTTCTGCGACGAGGATGCTTCCACCAACAATCCGCTGCCGGCGCTGCAGGCGGTGCGGGAGAAGAAGCTCGGGCTGCTGGTCGGCCCCGAGGGCGGATTTTCCGACGAGGAACGAAGGATGCTGCGGGAGCTGCCTTTCGTAACCGCGATTCCTCTCGGTCCGCGCATCCTGCGCGCCGATACGGCTGCTGTGGCGGCGCTGGCGGTGATACAGGCGACAATCGGAGACTGGTGAGGCACTTCCCTTCTCCCCTTGTGGGCCTTGTGGGAGAAGGAAGAAGCAGCCAATCAATTCCAGTTACCCTGTGGCTCAGGATTTTTCGCTTGATCGCCTACTGACATTTCGTCCATCTAGCGCCGGCGGTCGTCCGACCACCTACAGCGCCGCGCGTCCTTTCGGACGCGCAAAGGACGCTGTAGCACTTGATTGGGCACATGATCCTTTCCGAAAATCGAAGCCGATTTTCGGGGTCATGTGCTAGAGGACTTGTAATGGCGCGCGACACAACCGATTTCCGGCCGATCGAAGGCGTCGACGAGCTTGTCGAGCACCTGGCTGAAGGCAACAAGCCGCGCGACAAATGGCGCATCGGCACCGAACACGAGAAATTCCCATTCTATGTCGACGGCAATGCGCCAGTGCCCTATGGCGGCGAGCACGGCATCCGCGCCATTCTTGAGGGCATGCAGGAAAAACTCGGCTGGGATCCGATCATGGATGCCGGCCGCATCATCGGCCTGGTCGAGCCGACCGGCCGGGGGGCGATTTCGCTGGAGCCCGGCGGCCAATTCGAACTGTCCGGCGCGCCGCTGGAAACGATCCACCAGACCTGCCGCGAGGGCAATGCGCATCTGGCGCAAGTGCGCGAGATCGCCGAGCCGATGGGCATCCGCTTCCTCGGGCTCGGCGGCAGCCCGAAATGGTCGCTGGCCGAGACGCCAAAAATGCCAAAGTCGCGCTATGAGATCATGACGCGCTACATGCCCAAGGTCGGCACCAAGGGCCTCGACATGATGTACCGCACCTGCACCATCCAGGTGAATCTCGACTTCGAGAGCGAGGCCGACATGCGCCGCAAGATGCAGGTGTCGCTGAAGCTGCAGCCGCTGTCGACGGCGCTGTTCGCCAACTCGCCGTTCACTGAGGGCCGGCCCAACGGATTTCAGAGCTGGCGCGGCGACATCTGGCGCGACACCGACAACCAGCGCTCGGGGCTGCTCGACTTCTGCTTCTCGCCCGATTTCGGCTTCGCCGACTATGTCGAATGGGCGCTCGACGTGCCGATGTACTTCGTCATCCGCGACGGCCACTACCACGACATGACGCACGTCTCCTTCCGCCAGTTCATGGCAGGTGCGGCCCGCAACGAGATTTCTGACGGGCTGCCGACGATGGGCGATTGGGCGAACCATTTGTCGACGCTGTTCCCCGACGTGCGACTGAAGCGTTTCCTTGAAATGCGCGGCGCCGATGGCGGACCATGGCGGCGCATCTGCGCGCTGCCGGCTTTTTGGGTCGGGCTGCTCTACGACGCGGCGGCGCTCGACGCGGCCGAGGCGCTGACCTCAAGCTGGAGCTATGAAGAGGTGCTGGCGATGCGCAACGCCGTGCCGGAACAGGGCATTTCGGCGCCGTTCCGCAATACGACACTGCGCGAGATCGCCCGCGACGTGCTCGTCATCTCGCGCATGGGGCTGAAGAACCGCGGCCGCAAGAACCGCGACGGCTACGACGAAACGTCGTTCCTCAGCACGCTGGACGAAGTCGTCGCGCGCGGCACCACCAGCGCCGAGGAACTGCTCTCCGCCTATCATACGCGCTGGGGCGGCTCGATCGAGCCGGTGTTCATGGAGTATGCGTATTAGCCGTTTGCTATCGGCTTGGCTGACAGCTCGGGAAACGCGCTTTCCGAAATCGATTCCGATTTTCGGGCCGATGCGGTAGGCTCTTCTACGAGGATTTTCCCGAGGAGAAAACCAATGGCTTCCTTGTTCGACATTCTGGCGCAGGCGCAGAACGGTAACGGCATGCAGGCCCTCGCCCAACAGTTCGGCCTTTCGCAGCAGCAAGCGCAATCGGCGGTCGAGGCGCTGCTGCCGGCCTTTTCACAGGGGCTGAAGCGCAGCACCTCCGACCCCTACGGGCTCGGCGCGTTCATGACGGCAATGGCCAGCGGCCAGCACGCCAAATATTTCGAGGACGCAGGCCGGGCCTTCTCGCCGCAGGGCGTCGATGAAGGCAACGGCATTCTTGGCCATCTGTTCGGCTCGAAAGACCTGTCCCGCGCCGTTGCCAGCCAGGCAGCGCAGGCGAGCGGCGTCAGCCAGCAGATCTTGCAGCAGATGTTGCCGGTCGTGGCTTCGATGATGATGGGCGGCCTGTTCAAGCAGACCACAAATCAGATGCAGGCAGCAGGCGGATTCGGCGGCGGCAGCAATCCGCTCGGCGAGATCATCGAGCAGATGATGCGGCAGGCCGGTGGCGGCGCACCGGCGCCGCAACAGCGCCAGGCGCCGCAGCCCGGCCCGATGGACAATCCGTTCGGCAAGGTGCTGCAGGACATGTTCGGTGGTGCGCAGCAGCCGCAGGGTCAGCCGCGGCAGGCGCCCAATCCCTACGGCGACAATCCGCTCGGCAAGGTGCTGCAGGACATGTTCGGCGGCGGCGCGCAGCAGCCGCAGCCGCGTCAGGCGCCGCAGCAGCGCGAAACGCCGCAGCCGCAGACCAATCCGAGCGGCAGGCCACGCAATCCGTTCGACGATTTGTTCGGCAAGATGTTCGAGGCAGGTGCGCAGCAGCGTGACGACTACCAGAAGGGCGTGGAATCGATCTTCGATCAATTCAAGCGAGGCATGGATCGGCGGTAATGTTGCGAGCGTCCGAAAACTCGTGGCATTCATCGACGAGGCAAAGAGACATGACGGGCAGACTTGAATATCCGGTTGTCATCGCACCGCTGGCTACAGAAGACGGAGGCGGATTTTCGGCCCTGGTACCTGACCTGCCGGGCTGTACGAGCGATGGCGATACTCCTGAAGAGGCCATCGCGAACGTCCAGAACGCCATAGCGTCCTGGATAGAAGCCGCGCACGAAGTTGGTAGATCGACACGGCGGCCGTCGCGAAAGCTGGCCTTCGCCTGATTTAAAAAAAGAAAATGCCCGATCCTTGGGAGGACCGGGCAGTGCGCAGGCGGGCCGGCGGGGAAACCGGCAGGGAGTGGGAGCCTGCGAAATCCTATGGCGCCGCGCGCGCCCCAAGGGCGGCCACCAACGCGATCAGGTCACCTTGCGGGCAATATCCTCGATCGTGTCTGTGCGATCGGCCGCGATGACGCGAAGCCTCTCGGTTGGATCGCGGCCAAACGGCACGTCGATGGCGACGTGGAGATCGGCGCGCGTCAAGCCGATGTCGGCAAGTTCGGCGTCCGACATCTCGCCAAGGCGATAGAAGGCGCGGCGGTTTTTCCAGGCGCGATAGACGCTGGAGATGGTGTTGACCACGCGCGTCGCAATAGCCGGACGCGACGTGATGCGCGAAGTCTCGGTGGCGAAATCAAACGTAGCCATGTCAGTCTCCTTCATTCGAACGGACGAAGACGCGCGATCGGCGCTGGCAACAGCGGCCGTTCCGGTCCCGATTCACATGCTGTCATGTGGACAGTCGTAAATTTGCCATCGTTCGATTGATTAATCCAACGAATGTTTCTAATCTTTAACATCAACACTAGTGATGGATTGGACCGATGAAAGCGCCACTCGATCTCGATCAATTGCAGACCTTCGTCTCAATCGTCGACACCGGCAGCTTCACCCGCGCGGCGGAAGCGGTGCATCGGACCCAGTCGGCGGTGTCCATGCAGATGCGCCGGCTGGAGGCGCGGATCGGCAAGCCGCTGTTCGAAAAGGACGGGCGCACCAACAGGCTGACCGAGGAAGGCGACAGGCTGCTCTCCTACGCAAGACGGTTGCTGTTCCTCAATCGGGAAACGCTGGCCGCCTTCGACGACCGGCGGCTCGAAGGCACGATCCGAATCGGCACGCCGGACGACTATGCCGATCGCTTCCTGCCCGAGATCATGGCCCGCTTCGCCCGTTCCAACCCACGTGTCGAACTGACCGTGATCTGCGAGCCGACGCCGGGGCTGGTCGAGCATATCAAGCGTGGCAATCTCGATCTGGCACTGGTGACGCATAGTGACGCGCACGGCCAGTCGGAAGTGGTGCGGCGCGAACCGCTGCTGTGGGTGACTTCGGCCAACCATGCGACGCATGAACAGGACGTTCTGCCGATGGCCTTCGGCCGACCGAACTGCATCTGGCGGCGGGCCGCGGTCGACGTGCTCGACCGGCAAAACCGCGACTACCGCATCCTGTTCACCAGCTTCTCGGCGACCGTCATCACCGCCGCGGTGCTTTCCGGCCTGGCGATCTCGGTGCTGCCGGAATGCGCGCTGCGCCCCGGCATGCGGGTGCTGGGCGACGCCGACGGATTCGGCGCCCTGCCCGATTGCCGCATCGGCATCATGCGCGGCCAGACGTCGCGGCCGGAGATCGTCGACGCGCTGGCCCGTCACATTTCGGAAAGCCTCGACAATATTTCCGTGCCGCCCGGCGAAGAGACGGGAAGCTTCGACTTCGCAGCCTTTTCGAAGATGAAGCGGGGCAAGCCGAACCAGATCGTGCCGGGCTGGTAAGGATCAGGCGGAAACTGCTGCCGGCGTGCTGTCCTTGCCAGGCAAAAGGCCGGCCAGCCGCAGCAATTGCGCCGGCTCCAGCGGCAGCGACAGCAGATGGCCCTGAAACTCTCGGCAGCCCATGGCGACGAGCAGCGCCTTTTGCTCCTCGGTCTCCACGCCTTCCGCGGTGACGCCGACGTTAAGAGCGTCGGCAAGATCGACAAGTGCCCTGACGATCGCCGCTGAACTCTCGTCGCGGCCGAGGAGGTTCACGAAGGAGCGGTCGATCTTGAGCTTGTCGATAGCGTGGCGGCGCAGATAGTTCAGCGACGAATAGCCGGTGCCGAAATCGTCGAGCACTATGGCGATCCCCGACCGGCGCAAGGCAGCCAGAGCCGTCCTGGTCGTATCGTTGTTGTCCAACAGCACGCCCTCGGTGATCTCGAGCTGCAGGCGCCCTGGCGCCAATCCGGTCTCGGCGAGAACCGCCGCAAGCTGCTCGGCGAAACCGGCGTCGCGCAGTTGCAGCGGCGACACGTTGACGGCCACCCAAGGCAATTCGGTGCCGACAGCGAAGCGGCAAGCCTCTTGCAGCACCCATTTGCCAAGCTGGCCGATCATGCCACGTTCTTCGGCGATGGCGATGAATTGTGCCGGCGGCAAGCCACCGTGGACCTCATGTCCCCAGCGGATCAGCGCCTCGGCACCGAGGATCGTGCTGCCGTCCGCCGCAAAGATCGGCTGATACGCCAGCTTGGTCCCGGTTCCGCCATTCAGGGCATGGCGAAGCTCGCTCTCAACCTGGCGCTTGCGCAACAGCAGGTCGTCCATGTCGCCGGCAAAGACCTGGTAGCGGCCGCGGCCGTTCTTCTTGGCTTCATAAAGCGCGATATCGGCCTTGCGCAGCAAGTCGTCCGCATCGGCATCCGGACCGGTCGACAATGCTATGCCGATGCTGGCGCTGACAAAAACCTGGTCGTCGGCCAGCTTGAACGGCTCCTGCAGCTTTTGAAGCAGACCCTCCGAAACATCCTCGGCGCCTCGGATGTCGTCAACATCAATCAGGATCATGGCGAATTCATCACCGCCGAGCCGTGCCACCGTGTCGACCTCCCGGATTGCCTGCTGGAGCCTCGCGGCGGTCTGGCGGACAAGCTCGTCGCCGGCAGGATGGCCAAGCGTGTCGTTGACATGCTTGAAACGGTCGAGGTCGAGATAAAGAAGCGCCACTTTGGCTGTTTCGTGACTGGCCGTGAGCAAAGCGCGCCGGAGCCGGTCCTCGAACAGCGCCCGGTTGGGAAGGCCGGTGAGCGTGTCGTGGAAGGCGAGATACTGCGCCTCGGCCTGACTGGTCTGCAGCGCCGACGATGCACGGCGGAGGCGGCGCAGCAGGAATGCCAGGACACCTGCCGCGAGCAGCGCGCCACCGATCAGGGCCGGCCCTGCCTCGCGCACAAGCGCGCTGCCGGGCCGCTCCTGATCCCAGCCGGCATAAGCCAGGATGACGCCGTGTGAGTCGACCAGCGGAATGGCAGCCCCGCCGACCGGCTGCGACAACGGCAGCAGGCGGGCGCCCGCCAACAGATATTGCCCGGCGATCTTGGCCAGCAGCGCGTCGGTGATGAAGTCCACCGAGATATGAAGGTATTCGCTGCCAGGTGTCTGGATGACGCGGTCGGAACTCGGCACCAGCGGCATGATGCTGAGGATGGCAGGTTTTCCGTCAAGCTCCACCAGATCCCCTGCGGCCAATTTGACCGGACCGCCGGCCAGGTCTTCTTTCGCCGGCTCGCGGATCAACCGGCGCACCCTTTCGACCGTGGGCAACAGAACCGGTTCATCCTCGCTGTAACGCGCCGGCGCCAGCACGTTTCCTTCACGCATCGCATGGACCGGACGATCGGCGGCATCCAGTACATAGACCCGATCATGCCCATAGTAGGAATACATCCAGACGCTGATGTTATCGATCATCCAGTCCACGTTGCCGGCCTTGGCATTGATGACGGAATCGTCCCAGACTGCGATGCTTTCCTGCTCGCGATCCACCGCCGCCATCCGGTCCCGCATGCCGTTGGCGAAAAGGATTTTCTGCCGCTCGAGGGAGACGCTATCCGCCTGCACAGTGGCGTAAAAGCCAAAGCCGACGACCATGGCAAGCGCGAAAATGGCAAGCGCCATCACCGTCAGCGTGACCTGGAACGTTAATGGGCTGCGTTGAAGACGACGGCTCATGCGTCCTGGCCACTCTCTTTTCCGCACAGTCATCAGATCGGGTTAAGATCGAGTTATGACATCGGCTACGAGCGACGGCCTTGACGCCGGCCAACAACCGCCCCCCAATCGGCTAATGAGCGACGCTGCATCCGAATCACGTACCAACGCCACCGAATACACGGTCAGCGAGATTTCCGGCGCGCTGAAGCGCACGGTCGAGGACGTCTTCGGCAATGTCCGGGTGCGCGGCGAAATATCAGGCTATCGCGGGCCGCACTCCTCCGGCCATGCCTATTTCTGCCTCAAGGACGACCGCGCACGGCTCGACGCCGTGGTCTGGAAGACCACAATGGGCCGGCTGAAATTCCGCCCTGAAGAAGGCCTGGAGGTGATCGCCACCGGCCGGCTCACCACCTATCCCGGAAAGTCCACCTACCAGATCGTCATCGACAATCTGGAGCCCGCCGGCGCTGGGGCGCTGATGGCACTGCTGGAAGAGCGCAAGCGCCGGCTGCAGTCCGAAGGCCTGTTCGATGCCGGCCGCAAGCGCTTGCTGCCGTTCATGCCGCGCGTCATCGGCGTCGTCACCTCGCCGACAGGCTCTGTCATCCGCGACATCATCCACCGGATCAAGGACCGGTTTCCGCTGCATGTGCTGGTCTGGCCGGTGCGAGTGCAGGGCGAAACGGCCGGCGCCGAAGTGACCGCCGCCGTCAACGGCTTCAACGGACTGGCGCAGGATGGCGTCATCCCGCAGCCCGACCTGCTGATCGTGGCGCGCGGCGGCGGCAGCCTCGAGGATCTTTGGGGGTTCAATGACGAGGCGCTGGCCCGCGCCGTCGCCGCCTCGCGCATTCCGGTGATTTCCGCCGTCGGCCATGAAACGGACTGGACGCTGATCGACCTGGCGGCGGATGTGCGGGCGCCGACACCGACGGGTGCCGCCGAAATCGCCGTGCCCGTACGCGCCGACCTCGAAGTGACGCTTGCCGGCCTTGGTGCGCGGCTCAAGGCCGCGGTGTCGCGCAATTTCGAGCGCAAGCGCCAGGCGGTGCGTGCCGCCACCCGGGCGCTGCCCTCGCCCGACCAGTTGCTGGCATTGCCGCGCCGGCGTTTCGACGAGGCGACGAGCCGGCTTGGCCGAGCGCTGTCCGTCAGCGTCCAGCGCAAGCGAGCCAGGCTTCAGGCGCAGCGGCTGACGCCGGCCACCCTGTCGCGACGCATGAACGAGGCCCGCACACTGGCCGGCCGCGACCTTGGCCGCGCGCAAGCGGCGTTCTTCGCCATCGTGCGCGAGCGGCGAACGCGGTTTTCGCGCACCGCGGCGCGGCTGTCGCCGGCGCCGCTCGCAAGGCGGCAGAAATTGCAGGCAGATGCCCTGACGGCGCTGTCGCGGCGGCAGGACCGGGTGATTTCGGTGCGGCTCGAGCGTTTGCGCGGGAAACTGACCCAGGCCGACCGGCTGCTGGCGACGCTGTCGCACAAGGCGGTGCTGGCGCGCGGCTTCGCCCTGGTGAAAGATGCCGACGGCGCAGTGATCAATCAAGCGGCGGAAGTGGCGCCGGGGATGGCACTTTCGCTGGAGTTCGCCGACGGAACCGCCGATGCGGTTGCGACCAGCGGCGCGGCACGGCCGAAAACTGTTGCAAAGCCGGCCGCCAAAGCCAAGGAGCCTGGCAGCCAAGGCTCGCTGTTTTGAGCGCCGATGATTTCCGGCAATCCACATCACCAGACGACGCCTTCCGGCAGGCCGCGTGCGCGAGCCTTCGGCATTCGTTTTGACGGAACGCCCGGACCGTTCAACGCCATCACCGATGTGGCTGGCGTTGCGGTCGGTTATTCGACGCTGATTTCGGGCGAAGGTGCGCTGGTGGTCGGCGAGGGGCCGGTGCGCACCGGCGTGACCGCCATCCTGCCCAGACCGCGCGCCGAACTGGCCACGCCGGTGTTTGCCGGCATTTTCGGCCAGAACGGCAATGGCGAATTGACCGGCTCGCACATCATCGAGGAAACCGGTGCCTTCAATTTTCCGATCACCATCACCAACACGCATTCCTGCGGCGTTTCACGCGACGGAACGCTGCGCTGGATGCAGCGCGTGCTGCCGGCCGCGCTCGACAGCGGCTGGGGCCTGCCGGTGGCGGCGGAGACCTATGACGGCTTCCTGAACGACATCAATGGCCACCATCTCGGGTTTGAGCATGTCGCCGCGGCCCTCGATGGCGCGACCAGCGGATCGATCGAGGAAGGCAGCGTCGGCGGCGGCACCGGCATGATCGCCTTCGGTTTCAAGGCAGGCTCCGGCACGGCATCGCGCCTCGTCGAATGGTACGGCCGGCGCTACACGGTCGGCGCGTTCGTGCAGGCGAATTTCGGCACGCGGAGCAATTTTACCATTCGCGGCCTGCGCGCCGGGCCCGATCTCGTGGCACCGGCGATCTACGAAAGCACGCCGCGCGCCGAGAAGGGCTCGATCATCGGGATCGTCGCCACCGATGCGCCGTTGCTGCCGCATCAGATGAAGCGCTTGGCACGCCGGGTGCCGCTCGGCGTCGCCATGACCGGCGGCTTCGGCTATCACAGCTCGGGCGATATTTTCCTGGCCTTTTCGACCGCCAACCGCGAGGCGGCGATGGCGCCGTCAGGCCGCATCGCCAGCGCCGACTTCATCCCGGATACCGACATCGACCCGTTCTTCGACGCCGTGATCGGGAGTGTGGAGGAAGCGATCCTCAATGCGCTGGTCGCCAATGACGACATGACCGGGCGCGACGGCAATTTCGTGCCGGCGCTGCCAAAGGCATGGCTCAAGAGCAAATTCGGGGCTAGGCAGAGAAAGTAGAACTGTGTGGCGTGTCACGCGTCGCACAGGTGAATAGACGCCTTTTGCCGGGTCGGCATGTCACTCGCTAAAGCGCGTCGCGTTTGAAGGGATTCATGCGACGCGCTTTAGTTCTTTGTTTTATGCATGTCGTTATCCCAAAAGCGCTGCGCACTTTTGGGCGACATGCATTAGTTCGAATTCTTTTCGTCCTGGTCGGCCTCAGCCGCCTCTTCCAGCCTCGACGCGATAAGTTCCTGAATGTCGCCGACCTCTTCCTGGATATCCTCCAGCGGTATGCCGGCCTCAGCAGCCTTCGCCGCGCATTCCTTGGCGAGGGTCTCGGCCTGCTCCTCGATCCTGTCCAGCGAAGACTGGCAGTGGACCTTTTCGCCGATCCACTCCTGCAAGAACTCGATCGCGTGTTCGCTCATGCTGCTGTTCCCTGGCGGCTGCGCCGGTTGGTAATCATAAACGCCGGCATCCCCGAAAAGATGCACGCTCCTATTCCAACCGAGTCGCCGTCACCCGGCAAGCCGATCTTGCCCAAGCTCCACAGGGCTGACGGAAATCGAAGGTTCAAGGAGCACATTCTAATTCTGAAGGAGATTCTATTTTCCTGAGCAGACTGGCACCGTTGACTGGGATCAGGTCCCGGATCGCGCCATTGTTTCTACTTGTTATTTTCCGGCAATCCAGTCAATTTGTATGACAATAGGTATCGCATTACGCGGCACGTTTGCGGCGCCATTCGGGGCGCAACCCTAGGGTACGCGGCCAAAGCCGCCGCTATATAGTGACATCCTCGGGCAATGTCGACTCTGCTCGCCGTCCTGCTTCCTTCCGCCGCGCCGAGCGTATCTGGATGGCATTTTGTCACCGTCGGGGCGAGCATGGTTTCGCCGGAAATCGGGCGGGCGCTCGGCCTATCCGCCAACCATGAGCTTGACGACTTCGTCATAATTAGTCTCCGAAATCTTGCGCTCGCCGGCCTGGATGCCGCGGCGCAGCACGACGATACGGTCGGAAACGGCGAAAATGTCCTGCAGATTGTGCGAGATGAAGATCACTCCCCGGCCTTGCGCCTTGAGCTGGTGGATGAGCGAGATGACCTTGCGCTGCTCCGGCACCCCGAGGGCCGCGGTCGGTTCGTCCATGATCAGGATCTGCGCATCCCAGTAGACGGCCCGGCCGATGGCAACGGCCTGCCGTTGACCGCCGGAGAAATTGCTGACCGGGGCGTCGAGCCGGCTGACATGGAAGTCCAGCCGCCCCATCGTCTGCTTGGCGGCGACGGCCATCGCCTTGCGGTCGAGCACCGGCAAGAAACCGAAAGCCTTGCGCATGGGTTCACGGCCGAGGAAGATATTGGCGCCGATGGATAAATTGTCGGCGAGAGCGAGATCCTGGTAAATGGTCTCGATGCCTTTTTCGCGCGCCTCCTGCGGCGTCGCGAAGGTGACCGGCTGCCCCCTCAGCAGAATTTCACCGCCGGTCGGCTGAAAGACGCCCGATATCGCCTTGATCAGCGTCGTCTTGCCGGCGCCGTTGTCGCCGGCCAGCGCCACCACTTCGCCCGGCCGCACGGCCATGGAGAAATCGTTCAGCGCCTGCACCGCACCGAAATGCTTGGAAAGGTGTCGGACTTCGAGAAGGGGGGTGGTTGGTTCGGAACTATTCATCCTGGCGAGCTCCACTGAACCGGCGCTGCGCCTGGTCGATAAGGACGGAGATAATGATGACGAGGCCGACGGCGATGAACTGCCAGAACGGCTCGACATTGACGAAAACCAGCCCGTATTGAATGACCGCGATGACCAAGGCGCCGGCGACCGTCCCGAAGATGGTGCCTGAGCCACCGAACAGGCTGGCGCCGCCGATTACCACGGCTGCCACGCTGTCCAGCAGCAAGGGCTCGCCGGCCTGGGCGGCGCCCGCGGTGAAGCGCGCTGCATAGAGCGCGCCCCCGAGGCCGGCGCACATCGCCGAAAGCACGTAGAGGCGCAGGATGTGGCCCCTGATGTCGATGCCGGCGCGGCGCGCCGCCTGCACATTGGCGCCGATGGCGTAGTTATGCTGGCCGAACCGGGTCTGGCTCAGGATGTAGTGCATCACCACGACAAAGACGGCGGCAATGATGACGAGATAAGGCACCCCGTAGAACCTGCCGTTGCCAAGCAGCGCGAACCAGGAATTCTGGACCGGCACCGTCGTGCCGCCGGCCAGCAGGAACGCAGCGCCGCGCGCCACGCCAAACATGCCAAGCGTGCCGATAAAAGGGGGAATTCTGAGGCGCGAGATCAGCAAGCCATTGATGACGCCAGGCACGCCGGCGACGATCACGGCCGCCAGAATGCCCAACATCATGGCCAGAGGCACCGGCATGGCGACGCCAGCCATATTCGTAGCGTGGGCGGCGACGACGGCCGCGAGACCCATGATGAAACCCAGCGAGAGGTCGATGCCTCCCGAAATGATGACGAAGGTCTGCCCGGTCGCCAGCAGCAACGGCGCCACGGCGAATATCGCAATGGACTGCACGTTGAACGGGTTGAGCACGAAGGTCGCGCCGAAGGAGAGCCTCGACCAGACCTCGAAACAGATGATCAGGCCCGCAAGGAACAGCCAGGCGCGCCCTTCGGCGATGCGTGCGAGCCAGCTCCTGGCCGGATCACCGTGATCCGCCTGAGGAGCGACATGCGTTTCGGTTGGTGATGTTGAAGTCATGGATGGTTCCGATCCGCAGAGCGGCCTCCGACAAACAGGGTCAAAGCGACCCGGCGCAGGTCTCCTTCCGGCAGGCCGGAAGGAGACTGGCTGGACTTATTCGGAATAGAGGTATTTCGAGATGTTCGGGTCGGCGATGTTGGCCTTGTCCATGATCGTAAAGCCGGTGCCGATCGCAACCGGGATCGACTGGCCGGTCAGATGGGCATAGGCCGACACGACGCCGAAATAGCCGATTTCCGCGGGATGCTGGGCAATCGCGACGTCGACAAGGCCAGAGTTGATGTTGTCGGCAATGCTGGTCGGCGCGTCGAACGCCACGACCTTGACGGTGCCGGTCTGCCCGGCCTGCTGGACGCCATTCGCCGCGCCAAGCGCCGAGAACAGGTTTGCGCCGAACACCCCGACGAGATCGGGATTGCGCGCGAACACAGCCTGCAGCTGCGAGGCGGCCTTGTTGGCGTCATTGTCGTTGAACTGGGTTTCGAGAACGGTGATGCCGGGATGGTTGGCCGCCATCTCCTTCTTGAAGCCCTCTTCACGCTGGTCGGTGGTCGAAATGCCGGGCTTGACGTTCGAAACGTAGACCTTGCCCTTGTCGCCTATGGCCTTGGCCAATGCCCGCGCGGCGATCTCGCCGCCCAGAATGTTGTCGGAGGCAATATAGGACAGTGGGAAATCCGCCTCGCCGGCGCCGGTCTGGTAGACGCCGCTGCCGATGAAGGTGTCGACGGTGATCACCGGAATGCCGGCGTCATGGGCCTTGCGCAGGGGTTCGACCAATTGAACCTTGTCGGTCGGCGCGATCAGGATGGCATCCGGCTTCTTGGCGATGACCGCGTCAAGCACGGGGACTTGCGTTACCGGATTGAAATCCGGGGCGCCCTGGAAAACCAGGGTCACACCAAGGGCATCGGCTGCCGCCTGGGCTCCCTTGCGCATGGTGATGTAAAAGCCGTCGGTGGTAAGACCCGGAATGAGCGCAATGGTGTATTTTTTGTCCTGCGCCAATGCGGGCGTGACCAGCACCGCTGCGCAGATGGCGAGAGCCGCCAGAGCGGCAACAATCTTCTTCATAACATCCTCCTCCTAATGTTGGCAGATTTTGCCGTTGCGAGTCGTCCCGGCTCTGTGAAGTGCTGGCGGCGAGAAGCGGGTTTCGCCTGCTTGCTGTTATGGGGCAGCCTCCTCCCAAGCGCCCCAGTCATTAAATCGACCGTCGAAACCGACCAGCCTGCTGCGCAGTCCCGTTACGAGCCTCCGCAAGGTGCAGGAAACTGCGCCGCTCGGCGCGCATGCTTGCCTAGCTGCAATGTTGTAACACTTTGCTGAAAGAAATTGCAACCGCACATTTCCGGGGTCGAAACGCTTTCAAACCGGACACCATCTATCTGCTCCGCAGAGCCCCTCCCGCAGACTATTGCCCCAACGCCTTGCCGACACAACTGATGATTTCGCGGCGATGATTTCGCGGCTGCGGGTTGGGTGTCGATCGGTCTGGAATCGATCAGCTGTGCCGATGTCACGTATCGGCGTGCCCAGCATTATCGGGGCAAGAGAGCCTCGAGAATGGCCTGGGCCGTCTTCGTGTCCGTCACCAGAGCATTGATGAGGCTGGCGCGGACGGCACCTATGATCGCCTTCGCCTTCTCCGGCGAGGCGCCAACGCCGATCACCAGCGGGACGGCTCGAAGCTGGGCCGGCGACATTGCGATCATCCGGCCCTCCCCCTCCCACGGGATGAGCTTGCCTTCGACGTCGAAGTAGTGGCGGATGACGTCTCCCGCCGCATGAAACAGGGCCTGTTCGCTCAGCGTGGCCGCGCTCGCTTCGGGCGGATTGATGGCATGGGGCAGGCCGATGCCGACGATCGCAACGTCGGTCCGGTCCCAAAGCGCGACGCTGTCGCGGATGGCCGCATCGCCGAGGAAGACCTCACGCAATTCGGACGACGGCAGATAGGGCGCATGGATGAAATGCGGCGTCCCGCCCAGCTCTTCTGCGGCCAGCCGCACAAACTCGTTGATCTGAAAATGCGCCGCCTGCTGCTGCATGCCGCCGGTGGCAGCGACGGTAAGAACGCCGGGAATGCGCGGCAGGCCTGCCTGGATCACCTCGCGAATGGCTCGCCCCCAGCCGATGGCGACGACCTTGCCGGCCGTCAGTCCCGCTTGCTTGAGCAAGGCGCCGAGCGGCGCAGCGAGCGCCGCCAGCGCACCGGCTGACGGCGTTTCGATGACCGCCGCGTCACGCAGCCCGAGTGCCTCAACCAGTTGCGTGGTGATGCCTTCGGGGGTTGCAAGATCGAGAACTTCGATCCGCACGATGCCCTCCGCTCTCGCCCGCTGCAGGAGGCGCGATATGGTCGCGGTGGAGACGCCAAGCCGCCGCGCGATATCGACCTGCGACATGTCCGCCTCATAGTGCAGTTTGGCGACCGTATGCAGCATCGTCCGCGATGCGGCTGCATCTTGTGCGGGAGGTGCAGACAGCTTGCAATTCCTTTCAGCAATGTGTTACAGACCCATCGACCGATTGGAGTTATCGCGCAAATCCGGCTGACTCGCAACGTGGGCTGGTTTCCACGGCAGATTGCGGCCAAGGCCGAATTTCTCGGTCCATAGCGCAGCAAAGCGGCAAAACCTCCTGTCGGGAGGCAGGTAAAACTGAACCTTTCTTGTTTCCACTGATCTGCGCCCCGGTGAATGGGCGCCAACATCGGACAGAAGACCCATGACAAAGATGACGACCGCAGAGTTGCGCGGCTACCAGCAGATATGCGGCAAGGACGGGGCGATGATGGCCATCGCCTGTGACCAGCGCGGCGGCATGCGAAGCTTGCTTGCGGCGGACCCTGAAGAACAGGCCAAGATCACCGACGACATGCTGGGCGACACCAAGTCGGACATCACGCGATACCTCGCCAGCCAGGCATCCTGCGTGCTGCTCGACCCGCTCTGCGCGGTGCCGCGGGTTGTCGATGACGGGGTGCTGAGCCGCGATACGGCTCTGCTCATCGGCCTCGACGCTTCGGGCTTCGACGTCTCGCCTGCCGGCTACCGCCTGTCGCGTCTCGTTCCCGGCATCGGCGCGCGCCGCGTGCGCGAGCTCGGCGGCACCGGCGGCAAGATCATGGTCTATCTCAGGCCCGACAGGCCTGAGGCGAACGAGCATAATGTCGCCATTCTGCGCCAATGCATCGCCGATTTCGCGCAAGAGGACCTCCTGCTCGTCGTCGAGTTCCTGACCTATCAGCTCGAAGCGGAAAGCCATGAAGAGTATACGGCCAAGATCCCCTGGCTCGTCGAAGAGGGCACCCGTACTTCGCTGGAATGCGGGGCAAAGGTGCTCAAGCTTCCTTATCCCGGAACGCCGGAAGCCTGCGCCAGGATCAGCAGCATGGCTGGCGAGGTGCCTTGGGCGGTCCTCTCCGCCGGCGTCAACCATGCAACCTTCCTGGGCCAGGTCGAGATCGCGATGAGGAACGGCGCGTCAGGCGTCATCGCCGGCCGGTCGCTGTGGAAGGACTGCATCTCGCTCGACCGTGACATTCAGCGTGAAAGGCTCAGGACTATCGCGGTGTCGAGATTGCGCGAGCTTCAGGCGGTGATCGGAAACTACCGGCAGAAAGCCGCTTAGCACGATGACCCCGAACCGAAGGTCCGCGGATGCAAAATCGAAGTCGATCTTCGAAAAGGATCATGCGCAAATCAAAGTACTATAGCGTCCTGTGCGCACCAGGATGCGCGGCGCTGTAGCTATCCGACGTTCACACCAGGCACGCACGGGACGTCATGCCTCTGACCATGATCCCGACAAGTGGGGACCGGTTTTCGGAGAAGATCATGGTCAAACAGCAAGATAGAGTCCCATTTCGATTTAGTCGAAATGGAACAGGCTCTGGTTCGATGGCCATAGGAATCGATATCGGCGGCACCAATCTGCGCGCTGCCCGTGTTTCCGGCACGGGCGAAATCCTCGAGCGCATTTCCGAGAAAAGCGCGCCGGACCCCGAGCTCGTGCTCTCCCGGATCGCCGAAATGGTACGCCGGCTCGATTGTCCCGAAGTTGCGGCCATCGGCATCGGCGTCCCCGGCCGCGTCGATGCGCGGCTTGGCGCGGTCTTGTCAGGGGGCTATGTCAACCTCGCCTCGGTCTCCCCTGCGCAACGGCTGGAAAGCCTGGCGGGCAAGCCCGTGGTGATCGACAATGACTGCAACATGGCATTGGTCGCGGAAATGGCCCTCGGCGGCGCCAGAGGCCATGAAAGCATCGTCATGTTCACGATCGGGACCGGCATTGGCGGTGCCGTGGTCCAGGACCGGCGGATCGTCCGCGGCAAAGGGACGGCGGGGCAGCTCGGCCATATCACCGTCGATCTATCAGGCGAAGCGTGCGTCTGCGGCCGGCGCGGCTGCGTTGAAACCACCAGCTCAGGCACCGCGCTTGGCCGTCACATCGCGCGGGCAGGCCTCGGTCCGGACGTTTCGGTCGATCAGCTTTTTGCCCGGGATGCGGGCGGCGATCCCTTGGCGCGCGCTATACTGGAAGCTTGGGCCAGGCCGTTGCGTGCGGCAATCGATACGACCGTGGCCATGTTCGACCCCGACCTGGTGCTGCTCGGCGGCGGACTTGGCCTGGCGGCCCATCGGGCGCTTGCCAGGGCTCCTGCCCTGGCGCTCTGGTACCAATGCCCGGTGGAAGCGGCGCAACTGGGTGACGACGCCGGGGTCATCGGCGCCGGTCTGCAAGCGCTCGCCGAGCAACCGGCAGTTGCACAATCAGCAGTTGCACAAGCCTCGCCAGTATCCTTGCCGACCGCCCGGCTCGATCGCACCAGGCGCGCCGTGCCCGGCCGGCGCGCCGTGCTCGTCAACGGCATCCCCGCCAGCGGCAAAAGCACGGTCTCGCGCGGCATCGCCGCGCACATGGGTTGGCCATTGCTGGCGCTCGATACGATCAAGAACCCGTTCCTGGAAGTGCTCGGCGGCGGCGATCGCGAATTCAACCGCATACTCGGCCGCGCCAGTTACCAGGCCATCTGGTCGGTCGTCGGCGAGGCCCCGGCGGACGCCATATTTGTCATCGACGCCTGGTTCGGCTTCCAACCGCGCCAGGTGCTCGAGGATCACCTGCGCAGCGCCGGCGTCGAGCAGACCGCCGAGATCTGGTGCCATGCGCCCGGCGAGGTTCTGGCCGAGCGCTATCGCGCAAGGCTCGACCAGCGTCCCGCCGGCCATCCCGGCGCGGCCTACATCCCCGAACTGATCGAACTGGCCAAGCGCGCCGAGCCGCTGCGGCGCGGACCGCTGCTTGACGTCGACACGACCAGACCGATCGCTTTCGACGCCATCACGCAGTGGCTGCAGGCGACGATTGCGGCTGACAGGTAGGCAGCGCAGCCCCTAAGCACGTCGCATTTGAACGGATGCATGCGACGCGCCTTAAGTTATTCCCGAGCGTCAGGATGCTGCCGATCCATGTTCTCTATCACCGCACAAATGAGGAGGATTCATACAAAGGCCTCGCAGAAGGCTGATACAAGCTGAGTGGTTAACCCGTCCTTCAGTGGGCTTGCATAAGCTTACGCTGCGAATCGGCATGGGAAGCGAAACGACTGGTCTATGGCCCCAAAGAAAGAACACGCGCTGGAGGCCAGAATCCTCAGAGATCAGCTTGCTGATCTGAAGGCCGGTCTCTTCGTATCGATGCCGATAAGCACTATGCTATCAGGCCTGATTTTGACGGTGCAGGCCTTTTCTGGCGGGGGCTTTGCCGCCGCAATCTGGTTCCTGGTTATCAATGCCATAAATGCCGCCCGCCTCGGACTCGCCCGTTATCAGCTAAACGAGACGGGGGATCAGGACGATTTAACAGGGATTTCGCAGCGGCTTCGCTGGTTTGGCATCCTTGCTCTTCTGTCAGGGTTTGCCTGGTCCTTTCTTGCCGTCCTTACTGTTGGCTACACAACGCCGCAAGCGCCGCTGCATCTGATTATTCTGGCGGGCATCTCAGCTGGTGCGGTTACATACGGCAGTTCATATGCCGCGGCCGCGATCAACTTCATCACGCCGCCGCTTGTGATCGCGATGGGTTGCCTGTTGGCGAAAGGCAACTTTGAAGATTACATTCTGGCCTTTGCCGTTCTGCTCTTCGTGGGCGGCTTGGTTCGAGGCTCGTTTGTAGGGCAAGCCCGCTTCCGCGAAGCAAGCCGCCTGAGACATGAGGCGGAGCGGCTTGCGGCGGAAATGGAGCGCAATTCCAGGGAGGACCACCTGACGGCCCTTCTCAACAGACGGGGCCTCGAACACGCGATCAATCAGTTCGAGAATACGGACGGCCCGTTCGTTGCAATGCTGATTGATCTGGACGGCTTCAAATCTGTCAACGATACCTACGGTCACAGGACCGGTGATGAACTGCTCATCATGATCGCCCGCCGCATAGAGCAGGCAGCGCCGTCAGGCTCAACGCTCGCCCGTATCGGCGGCGATGAGTTCGTGCTGTTTTTTCCCTCAGTCAGGAGTTCGCTTTCTCCCAGTACCCTCGCATCCAATATCATCGCCAAAGTCGCCAGCCCCTATCGTGAGGTCGCGTCCGTCCGGATCGGTGCATCGATCGGAATATACTTGGCTGAAAGGCCGGGGCTGACGGAAATGTTGCTGCGGGCGGATGTCGCCCTCTACACGGCCAAGCGTCGTGGCAGGAACGAATTTCGCCTGTTCGATGCCGAACTCGACAGGGAATTGCAACGTCGCCAGTCCATCGAACGCGACCTTCATTCGGCGATAGAGGCGAGAAGGGTTGCACCTTGGTTCCAGCCCATCGTAAGACTCGACACCGAAGCCGTGATCGGTTTTGAAGCCCTGCTAAGGTGGTCCCATCCGATCCATGGTTCCATCTCTCCACCCGAAATCATGACAGCCGCACGCGAAACCGGAATGCTTCAACTGTTAACGCAAACGGTATTCTCCGACTGTTGTGCTCTTATCGACGGCTTGGTGAAAGCTGACCGTCGAGATGTTCGTGTGGCAATGAATGTTTCACCGCGCGAATTGGAAGCCGGCGATATCGACGACATGGTTCTGAATGGTCTGGCGGCAAAAGACCTCCCGACAACGATGTTCGAAATCGAGATTACCGAAGAATCTCCAGTGGACCCGGAAAGACTGGATGAAAAGCTCGGACGGCTTTCACATGCCGGCATTTCCATCGCGCTCGATGACTTCGGCACCGGCTTTTCCACGTTGGCGTCGCTCAAGGACAGCCGGATACGCAAGGTGAAAATAGATCAAGGCTTCATTCGCGGCTTGGCCAAGTCTCGGGAAGATCGGCTGCTTGTCAAAACGGTGATCGATCTTGGTCGGGCGCTCGGGATCGATGTCATGGCCGAGGGCGTCGAAACAGAGGCGGACCGGCAAATTCTGTACAAGCTCGGCTGCAGAACTGCTCAGGGCTTCCTATTCTCCACGGCGGTGCCTCTAAGCCAGGCGCTCGAGGTGGCACAAAAAGAGCACGCTACGGAGTTGTGAGGGCACACGCCATCAATGAAACCGCTGCGTGATCTCTGATCATGGGTGGTCAGGGGCGAGCGGTACGCTGGCTGTGCTGTCGCTCGCCGAACACGGCCTTGGTGATCGTGGCGTGCACGCCGAAATTTCCGTCGGCGACTTGCGTAATGCCGAAGTCGGCGGCAAGCGACATGATGCTCAACACCTCGTCCTCCGTGAGATCGTATGTCTGCATGATGAATCGGCGCGTCTGGCGGAAGGCGTTGCGCAGCGCCAACTCGATGGTGGATGTCTTGTAGACGTCCGACTGCGCGTTGCTGCCGAGGTCCCTGAGGTAGTTGGGATGGCTAAAACTCTGTATCACCCAGCTGTGCTCGGTTTCGATGAGCGGCGAGTTGAGACCGCGCAGGAAAGCCGGGCACCCTTCGCCCGCCTTATGCAGCTTGATGATGATGTCGCCGGTCAGCGAACACTCAAGACCCGTGCCATTGATCTCGCCGTCCGCCTGCGCGAAATGTCCATCGCCGAGCGAGAGCAGTGCGCCCTGAACCGCAACGGGCAAATAAAGCTTCGCGCCGGCTCCGATCCTCCAATTGTCGATATTGCCGCCGAAATAGCCCGGCGGGATGGAATCGACAAGGTCGGCCTCGCGCGGAGCCACCGCGATGCACCCGAAATGCAGGCGCGCCGGTATGCGCACGCGGCTACCACTCAAGTCGCGATGCGAAACTTTGCTGTGGTCGACGGGTATGCCAGGATAGTCGATCGTCGCGTGGACCACGCCGAAGGGGTCGGTCTGCGGCTGCCATTCGTAGCTGTACAGCGGCCGCGCTGCGGCCGGGCACCGCATGTCGATCTCGAAGATAGTCACGGTTTCGCGTTTGGCATCCCGGTCCAGAAGGTCGTGATACTGATACCCCCACCACGCCGATACGTTCGATGCGAAGGCCTTGCCGGGAAAGGCAGCGCTCGGCCGTGGCCGAATTTCGACGAACTCGATCTCAAGCACGTCGCCGGGCTCGGCGCCGCGCACATAGATCGGGCCAGTCATGATGTGAACGCCGAACCCCTCGCCAGCGCCGCGCCCAAAGATGGAAGCGTTTGCCGGACCGGCCCCGCGACGGTCGACGCGCTTGTGTTCGGGTGACCAATCGAACACGCTTTCAGCCCCGCTGTCACCCGCCACCATCCGCTGCCAGTCGTCGCCCGCGTGCTGAGTGAGTGTCTCAACGGTGACTGAATCGCCCGGATCGACGCGCAACACCGGCGGCAGCGAGCGGCTGAAAAAGCCCCAATGCACTGTCTCCGCTGTTGCTGGCAAATGCCAATGGTCCGTGCGTTCGCGCGCTCTTGCCGTTGGTGGGGAATCCATAGCGGCCTGCAGCATCGGGGCCGGCCGCGCCGCCGCCGACTTGCGGCCGTCCGGTTTGCCGCGCAGCGGATAAGCCTCCTCCGTCTGCGACCTAGCGCGCCTCACCTGCCTGGGACTCATTCCAAACGTCGCGCCGAAAGTGCGGCTGAAATGCGATTGATCGCGAAAGCCCCAGCGCTGTCCGATCGCGGCCACGCTTTCATGTGCATGGTTGGGATCCGCCAGGTCGATGCGGCAATGTTCGAGGCGCTGCTGGCGCACATATTCGGAGAAGCTTTCGCCGCGCCCCTCGAATAGTTTTTGCGCGTAGCGTACGGAAAGCCCTTCCAGTCTCGCGATCAGGGCCAAGGCAAGATCCGGGTCCGACAGCCGGGCGTCAATCGTCGCAGCGACGCGCCTGAAATGCGCCGTTTGCACCCCGGTCAGGCTGCCAGCGGGCTCACGTACCTCGCCAAGCAGGGCGCTTGCCACGAGTTCCGTCAAAGCCACTTCGGCGGCTGTCAGATCGGCCGCACCGGAAGTCTCGAGATTGGAGCCCAGCGTTCGCAATCCGGATTTCGCAACCGCAGCGACGACGGTGCTGCCTAGCACCTTCGGCAAGCGGATGCCGCTGCGGCCCAGCCGTGCTTCCAGCGGACCGGCGGCCGCCTGAAATATGAACGCGCGGAAGTCACTGCGAAAGGTCAAAGACCAGTCGTCGGCCATGCCCAGCACCATCATGTCGCCGTCAGCAAGATCGAACGCCTGGTGCGGGGCGACAAGACGCCCGCGCCCAGCAACGATGAGAGCGAATAGAATCCCGTGGTCCCGGCGCATCGGCACGATGCGCTGGGGTGTACCAGAGACGTCGGCGAGCCGCGTGTTGGCGTTCGCTGCCCGCAGGTGCATGGTGCCTCTCGGGATCGGCTGGTCGTCGACAGACGCGGAAAGCGAAAGCTCCTCAAACCAGTCGAGCCACGCCTTGTCGCGGTGTTCGAGGGGCAGGTGGTCGATCGATCGCAGAGCCGCAACCATAAGAGAAGAGGGTCCTTGTTGCATACTGCAGCGGCCTTTCCGGGGCGCGTTATGTCCATCAGGCGACCCGCCCGCCGAGATTCACTTTAGCGCGACCCCGGCCACAGTATTTGTGCGCATGCGAACAATCTCTTGACTTTACCCTGTCACCAGGCGGAGCTCAAGCTCGCCGGTCTTGCCGGCGTGAGCGTAAGCCATTGAATTGACCCATATTTATTTAGGAAACAGCGCGATGCATTGATTTTCGCGGCCGGCTGGCCGGATTGCCGATGGCGCGCGTGGTGCATAAAATCGCGCACATTCCTTCCAACAAAAACAAGGGGACTGTTCATGTGCAAAGGCGATGATATCAGCTGTCCGCATTTCGAGCTCCACTACAAGAAGTTGAAGCAAGATCTAAATGCCGAGCGACGCGGCTTTCTGAAGGGGGGCCTGTTCGCAGCCAGCGGTCTGGCCACGCTGGGCGCCGGTGACATCTCGCTGGTCACACCCGCACTGGCGCAGGCCACGACATCGAAGCAGCCTGCACAACGCGCCTATCATTATTTGCCGGCCAACGCCGAGACCGTGCATTGGGGCTACTTCAGCAAATCGCTGAAGCCGCGCATCGAGGTCAATTCCGGCGACATCGTCACGATCGAGTCGCTCACCCACCATGCGGGCGATGACCTGGAGCGCATGGTCGACGGCGACGAGGGTGCAGAGAGCGTCTATCTCTGGACGAAAGAGAAGAAGGGCGTCGATCGCCGCGGTGCCGGCCCTATCGACCCGGCCAAGTACAAGAAAGGTTCTGGTGAGGGGCAGGGCGTGCACATCATGACCGGCCCGGTCTATGTCCGCGACGCGGAGCCCGGCGACATATTAGAGGTGCGGATTCTCGATTGCGGGCCGCGTCCCTCTGGCAATCCCAAGTTCAGCGGCAAATCATATGGCTCCAACGCGGCGGCCAATTGGGGCTTCCACTACAATGACCTGCTTGGCGGCACTAAGCGCGAGGTCGTCACCATCTACGAGGTCGACGTTGCCGGCGGCAAAAGCTGGGCCGAAGCGGTCTACAATTTCCAATGGGTGCCGCAGACCGATCCGTTCGGCGTCAGGCATGACACGATCGACTATCCCGGGGTTCCGGTCGACCACAGCCTGACCAAACGAAACTACGATGTGCTGAAGGGTGTGAGACTGCCTATTCGCCCGCATTTCGGTACGATCGGACTGGCACCGAAAGAAGCGGACGTCGTAGACACCATCCCGCCGAGCTACACCGGCGGCAACATCGATAACTGGCGCATCGGCAAGGGCGCCACGATGTATTATCCGGTCTCCGTCGACGGCGCGCTGCTCTCGGTCGGTGATCCCCATGCCAGCCAAGGCGACAGCGAATTATGCGGCACGGCGATCGAATGCTCGCTCACCGGCACGTTCCAGCTCATCTTGCACAAGAAAGCGGACCTTGCCGGCACACCACTCGAGGAGCTCAACTACCCCATGCTCGAGACGCAAACGGACTGGCTGGTGCATGGGTTTTCCTACGCCAACTATCTTGAGGAACTGGGACCGGGCGCTCAGAGCGACATCTATTCGAAGTCGTCTGTCGACAGAGCGCTGCGCGATGCGTTCCGGAAGATGCGCCACTTCCTCATGACAACCAAAGGACTAACAGAGGACGAGGCGATTTCCCTGATGTCGATCGGAGTAGACTTCGGCATCACCCAGGTCGTCGATGGAAACTGGGGGGTGCATGCGGTGGTGAAGAAGGACATCTTCGCCGCACGTGTCGCCTGAGATGGAGGGTAACCAAATCTCGCATCACGTTGCCGTTACTCGGAAGCTCGACTAAGGCTAAGCTAAAGCGCGTCGCGTTTGAAGGAATTCATCCGACGCGCTTTACGCTGCGCACCCTCGGGTCAGGCCCGAGAGCATGCTTTTGCGCAACATGCATCAGGAATCCGAACCAAGCGGGGCACCGACCGGTCCTCCGTAAGAACGGACATCTGTAGCCAAGAGAAGCGGCCGAAACCGAAGAAGACGACCGTGCACCAATGGTACCGTTGGCTGGGATCGAACCAGCGACCTCCGGATCCACAATCCGGCGCTCTAACCATCTGAGCTACAACGGCACGTTAGCCTGAGCGGGATGGAACGTTCATCCTCCGAGACCCGCTCTGTCGTTCGGCGATGCGTCCATACGGGCTATCGGAGTTTAATTCAAGGCTTTTGGCCGCGCATGACCCGGAAAATCAGAATCGATTTGCTGGGGATCATGCGCAAAATTCCGGGTTCCGCAGCGCCCTTTGCGCGCCCAGGAAGGCGCCCGGCGCTGTAGGCAAAGGGTGCTCCGGCACCGACATCATATTCGCCGGGCAAAGAAAAAGGCCGGCGGGAGGAGGTGCCGGCCTTTTCCTGTTCCGAGCCAGCGGGAGGAGGTGCTGGCTGGTCATCCCGGAGAGCAGAGGGAGGAGATTCCACCCGCCGGGTATTCGCTTGGACCACTATATCTCACATAATCCTGTTCGAAGAAATGCGACCTTTTGTTGCATCTTCGAATTATGCGCAAATATTAGGCGATCTTAACTTCCTTCATCGCCTTCTCGAAGGCGGTCTTGATCGGCTTGGAGACGTCCTCGGCCGCCTTGGAGGCGACGGTCTGGAAATCCTTTGCCTGCTCGACAGTCATCTCGACCTGCTTGCGCAGGAATGCGGTCTGCAGTTCGACGACTTCCGACAGCGACTTGGCGCCGATCAGAGCTTCGAAATGCGACAAGCCGGCTTCAGTATTGGCGCGCAGAGCGGCAATGGTCTTGAGCGACAGGTCGTTGGAAACGGTCTTGGCGGTCTCAAAGGTGGACTCAAGAGCCTTCTGGGTCTCTTCGGCGCCGGTCTTCAGCTTGGCATAGGCCTCTTTCGACTGCTCGACGCCCTTTTCGGCGAAAGCACGGATCTGGTCGGTGGCCTTGGAAGCGTCGAAGCTCGGGAATTCAACGTTTTCGATAGTATCAGCGGTCTTGGTCCTGGACAATTTTCCATCCTTTGCAGTGGCAGCGGCTTCGATAGGAAAGCCGTCTCGTTCATGTATGATGGCAATATAAAGGCAAATCTTGTGCATTGCAATATCTTTGTTGCAGCGCACCATAAATTTTCTCTCCCAGCGTTAACCACGCGCCCAGAGATTCCGGCGGTTGCACGCTATGGCTTGTGGACCTTCGCGCCGTCGGCTTTTATTAACAAAGCGTTAACTGCAAACTGCCCGCTTCGTAAGGGTTCCCAAAGCGCATGCCGTCTGAAAACTACTCCTTCCTCGACGTCGCCGTGCTCGACGCGATCCGCCAGCGCTTTGCCGCCGGCGACGCGATCGCCCTTCTGTCGGCAGACCTCGAACAGGTGATCTGGGCCAACGGACCAGGGGCAGCGGTGTTCGGCTACCCCGACATCGAGGCGATCATCGGCGCATCGGCCGGCTTGCCGCCGATCGCCAGGCGCCAGATCATGGCGACAAGCGGTTTTCCACAGATCGGCCGCGACCGCGCCATCACGGTGCGGCTGGCAACCGGGCTGACCAGCCGCGCGGTTGGCTTTCTGGCCAGCGCGGTGACAATGCCTGACGGCGAAAACGCCATCATGCTGGCGGTGCCGGCGACGCAGACCGGCTCGCGCAGCGCCGCCGAGCTTGCCGCTCGGGCCATCAGCGGCTTTACCGAAGACGGTCATTTCATCGCCTTCGTCGATGCCAACGGCAACATAGAGGCCGCTTCCGATGGTTTTTCGGCACTCGGCATCCTGCCCGAAACGCTGACAGCGCTTGTCGCCGATGTTGCGAACGAGAGCGGTCGCGTCGTCAAACGCCTCGTTCCTGGCGGCACCGCTTCCTACCCGGCCGGCCTCGCCCGGCTGACTGACGAGCGGCACCTGCTGGTGGTGATCGACGAGAACCAGCTCGACTCCGAAGCAGCCCCTGCTGGCGTGCTCAGCGCGGGGGCGGCGGCCGATGCCGCAGTCCCGCCAAAAGCACAACAGGACAACCCGCCGGCAACAGTCGCGAAAACGGCTGCGGCAGCGCAGACAGTTGCGGCAGCCGACGAAGACACTTCGCTGTCGGCGGAGCATGATGTTCCCGATTCCACTGGGCCCGATTCGATCGGATCTGATTCAACTGCGCCTGATTCACCCAAGCAGGGTCCGGAAGCGGCCGGCGGAATACCTCCACAGCATGACCATTGGTATTTCAGCGCCAGCGAGGACGAGGCGCAAAAGCCGGGACCGGATGCATCCGGTCCTGTCGAGGCGGATGCTTCGGCGGAAAGCTTCGCACAAAATGCCGTCAGGGCCGCCTCCCCGGTCAAAAATGCCGTCCCCTCGATCGATCGCGCGGCGGCGCCCCTGCGTTTCGTCTGGCGCACCGACGCCGAGGGCAGGTTCAATGCATTGTCGCCGGAATTCGCGGAACTCGTCGGCAAGCCTGCCGCCGATGTGATCGGCCGGCGCTTCAGGGACGTCGCGGCCACCTTCGACCTCGATGCGACCGGCGAGATCGCCGGCCTGCTCGACCGACGCGATACCTGGTCCGGCCGCTCGGTGCTGTGGCCGGTCGCCGGCACGGATTTCAAGATACCCGTCGACCTGGCGGCGCTGCCCGTCTACGGCCGCAGCCGTGCCTTCGAAGGCTTTCGCGGTTTCGGCGTTGCCCGCACCGGCGATGCGGTGGTCGATCCGGAAGCGATCGGCATGGCGCTTGTCGCCAATGCCGACGTTCCCGTCGACCCGGAAGTCGCCAAAAAGCCTGACGAAACCGACCCGTTCCAGGGCGAGGTGCCGGCGCTGACCATCGTGCCACAGCCGGAGCGGCGCTTAGCCGACAAGGTGATCCGGTTGGCGGAGCACAGGCAGCCGGCCAACGACAAAGGCCTGTCGACGCTGGAACGCAGTGCATTCCGTGAGATCGGCGAGCGGCTCAAGAAGGACAATCCCCCAACCGAACAGCCCGCTGCCGCAATTGCGGCAGAGCCGGCTGCGGCGGAACCGGCCGAAACCGATGTCGAAGACGAGAAGGATGTCGCAAGGCTCGACGGTGAGCAGCCGCAAGCAACCGTGTCCGACCTCTCAGGCTCGCTGCTCGACTATGCCGACCGGGACTATGTCGCCGACGATAGCGACGGTGCGCCGGTCTCCGAGCCGGACAAATCGGCGCAGGAGATGGCTGAGCCCACCGACGCCGCCAGTCGATCGATCGCCGAAGACGCCGACAGCATGACGGCCGCCGATTTCCGCGATGCAGAAGACAGCGAGGACTGGGCGCGACCCGATGACGGCGAAACCGGTTCGCCAACCGATGGCATCGGCGATGCCGGCGACGTCGAGCCGGCGACGGTCGAGCGGCCGCGCCTGCCGGTGCCGCCGCTCAAGCTCGAAGGGTTCGTGCCGTCGGCTTTTTCGACCGCGGACGACAACATGGCTCCGGACATTTCGATCCTGGGCAAGCTGCCGGTGCCGCTGCTGATCCATTCCGGCGACGATCTTCACTATGCGAACGAGGAATTCCTCAGCCTGACCGGCTATGACACGCTCGAACAGCTGGAGGATGCTGGTGGCCTCGACGCGCTGTTTGCCGATCCTTACGACGGCAGCGCCTCCGATGGAACCGACCACGCGCTGCGGTTGAAGACGCGTGATGGTCAGGAGTTCCCGATCGAGGCCATTTTGCGCTCGGTGCCATGGCGTGGCGGCAAGGCGCTGATGCTGGTCGTGCGCCGTTCCGGCGACGACGAGGCAGCAGGTGCCGCCGACGACCAGACGCAGCCGGACACTTTCGAGCTCAAGGCGCGCATCGCCGAGATGCGCACCATCATCGACACCGCGACCGACGGCGTCGTGCTGATCGGCCGAGACGGAACGATCCGCTCGATCAGCCGACCGGCGGAGGCGCTGTTCGGTTTCGACAGCGACGAGGTGACCGGAAAACCCTTCGTCTCGCTGTTCGCGATCGAAAGCCAGCGCGCCGCGCGAGACTATCTCGACGGATTGTCCGAGCCCGGCGTGGCGAGCGTGCTCAACGACGGCCGCGAGGTGATCGGACGCGAGGCGCAGGGGCGCTTCATTCCGCTGTTCATGACCATCGGCAGGCTGCCCAACGACAGCGGTTTCTGCGCGGTGGTGCGCGACATCACCCAGTGGAAGCGGGCCGAAGAGGATCTGACCCAGGCGCGCGCCGTGGCCGAGCGCGCTTCCTCGCAGAAGACCGACTTCCTCGCCCGCATCAGCCACGAAATCCGCACGCCGCTCAACGCCATCATCGGCTTCTCCGAGCTGATGGTCGACGAGAAATTCGGACCGGTCGCCAATGACCGCTACCGCGACTATCTGCGCGACATCAACCGGTCGGGCAACCATGTGCTCGACCTGGTCAACGATCTGCTCGATATTTCGAAAATCGAGGCCGGCCAGCAGGAGATGGCCTATGAGGCAGTGTCGCTCAACGACACGCTGGCCGAGACGGTGGCGATGATGCAGCCGCAAGCCAACCGCGAACGTGTCATCATCCGCTCCAGCTTCGCCTCCCGGCTGCCGGAAGTGGTGGCCGATCTGCGCAGCGTGCGCCAGATCGCGCTGAACATCCTGTCGAATGCCATCCGCTACACGCAGGCCGGCGGTCAGGTGATCGTATCGACAGCCTACGAGAACTCCGGCGACGTGTTGATGCGCGTGCGCGACACCGGCATCGGCATGAGCCAGTCCGAGATCGAGCAGGCGCTCAAGCCGTTCAAGCAGCTCAACGCGCTTAAGCGCGGGCGCGGCGACGGCACCGGTCTCGGGCTGCCGCTGACCAAGGCCATGGTCGAGGCGAACCGGGCCCGGTTCACCATCAACTCGACGCCCGGCGAGGGCACTCTGGTCGAAGTCGCTTTCCCGTCGACCCGCGTGCTGGCGGATTAGGGCAGCGGACTTTCGGCCCTCCGTGTCGCCGCTCTATCTCTTTGTTTGAGCACCGGATTTCCCAAAACCGGTGTCCACTTTTGGCTCATGCTCGGCACACAAAAGAAAGGCGTCCAACAGGACGCCTTGAATGATCGATTGCTGTACATCGGGGGCTTGAGCGAATTCAGATCCTCTGGGGATTTAGAGGAACGGGATTTCTCCCTCAAGTTACGCACGACTATCGATGTCGGCCCTTAACAAAACCTTACCGGCACCGCGAAAAATTTACCAATGTGTACCACTCATAAAATCTAGGTAAATTCGAGCGAGATATTTCGTTAACCATGCTCGGCTCCGTTTGAACGCGTGACTGATCGCATGTCTTGGACCTCGAGAAACTAATCGGCCAGCTGCGGCAGGTCGCGGAACAGCTCGAGCGCTTCGGGATTGGCCAGCGCCTCCTTGTTCTTGACGGCACGGCCATGCACCACGTCGCGCACCGCAAGCTCGGTGATCTTGCCCGATTTGGTGCGTGGAATGTCGGCGACGGCGACGATTTTAGCCGGCACGTGGCGCGGGCTCGCGCCGCTGCGGATTTTCGCGCGGATGCGTTTTTCCAGCTCGGCGTCGAGTTCAACGCCAGCAGCCAGCCGCACGAACAGCACGACCCGCACATCATTGTCGAAATCCTGGCCGATGCACAGCGCTTCCAGGATTTCCGGCATTTGCTCGACTTGGTTGTAGATTTCCGCCGTGCCGATCCGAACACCGCCCGGGTTGAGCGTCGCGTCGGAACGGCCGTGGATGATCAGGCCGCCATGGGCGGTCCATTCTGCGAAGTCGCCGTGGCACCAGACATTGTCGAAGCGCTCGAAATAGGCGGCGTGGTATTTCTTGCCTTCGGGATCGTTCCAGAAGCCGATCGGCATCGCCGGAAACGCTCTGGTACAGACGAGCTCACCCTTCCCCTGTCTGAGCGGCTGGCCGTCGTCGTCCCAGACATCGACGGCGAGGCCGAGGCCAGGTCCCTGGATCTCTCCGATCCATACCGGTTCGATCGGCACGCCGAGCACGAAGCAGGAGACGATGTCGGTGCCGCCGGAGATGGAGGCGAGATGCACGTCTTTCTTGATGCCGTCATAGACGAAGCGGAAATCTTCCGGCGACAGTGGCGAGCCGGTGGAGGAGATCGTGCGCACACTGGAAAGATCGTGCGTGTTGATCGGCCTGAGGCCCGCCTTGCGCGCGGAATCGATGAATTTGGCCGAGGTGCCGAAATAGGTCATTTTTTCGGCGTCGGCGAAGTCGAAAAGCACGTTGCTGTCGGGGTAGAAGGGCGACCCGTCATAAAGCAGAAGGGTTGCGCCCGACGCCAGGCCTGAGACCAGCCAGTTCCACATCATCCAGCCGCAGGTGGTGAAATAAAAGAAGCGGTCGCCGTCGAGCAGGCCGGCGTGGAGTCGTTCTTCCTTGACATGCTGGATCAGCGTTCCGCCGGCCGAATGGACAATGCATTTGGGAATGCCGGTCGTTCCGGAAGAAAACAGGATGTAGAGCGGATGTGCGAACGGCAACCGTTCGAAGGTGACCGACTTGGCAGCGAAGGATGAGAGCGCCTCGTCCAGCGCAGTCGCCTTCTCGATGGTCGCTGCCACATCGGTCGACGTGCCGAGATAGTCGACGATCAGGATCTTGCGGACGGTGACCAGCTTTTCCGCAACGGCCGCGATCTTGTCGGCAACCTCGATCGCCTTGCCATTGTACCAGTAACCGTCGGGCGCGATGAAGACGACAGGCTCGATCTGCCCGAACCGGTCCAGAACGCCCTGTTCGCCGAAATCGGGAGAGCAGGACGACCACACGGCGCCGATCGAGGCTGTCGCCAGCATTGCCGCGACCGTCTCCGGCATGTTGGGCATCATGGCAGCGATGCGGTCGCCCTTTTTCACCCCGAGCGACAGGAAAAGCTGCTGCAGCCGCGAGGTCAGCGCATGCAACTCGTTCCAGGAGAGCCGGCGCTCGACCTTATCCTCGCCGCGAAAGACGATGGCGTCACCGAGCCCGGTTTTTTTCAACAGGTTCTCGGCGAAGTTAAGCTTGGCGTCCGGAAAGAAGGCGGCGCCGGGCATCTTCTCGCCATCGACAAGCACGCGCTCGCCGCCACTGACCCCGCCACCGGCGCCCCCATTGGCGCCTTTGTCGCCGACGATCCCGCAAAACTCCCAGACCAGGCTCCAGAACGCCTTGCGATCGTCGATCGACCAACGATGAAGATCGCCGTAGGAGGAAAAAAACTTGCCGGTTGCGGCCGCCGCGGCCTGCATGAAGGCGGTCATCGGCGCCGCGTCGATCTGGTCTTTGGTCGGTATCCAGAGCGGTGCGTCGCCAGCCATGATCGTTCCTCCTTAAAGCACGTTACGCTTGAAGAGATTCACGCGACGCGCTTTAGACTTTGTTATTATCATGTCGTTATCCGAAAACGTTGCGCATTTTGGCGACATGCATTGGCATCGCTTATGCATATCGCAGCGCAGCAGAGCAAGATTTTGTTCGGCCGAGCGACGCGGATGTGCGCAAATGCCATCGCTGGGCCATAAAGACTTGAAATGCGTCAGCCGTGGGTTACACCCGTCGGGCGATTTTTTGTCGGAACGGAAGCATACGGGGCGACATGCCATCACCTTTGATCCGGCGCGGAATATGGGCGATCGGCGTTGCCGTGCTCGTCATCGCGCTGGCCGTTGCCGCCCTGCCGCTCGTCGCCTCGACCCGTATCGTGCGCGACCGCATCGCCTGGGAAATGAGTGCGTGGAGCGGTTTCAGGGTCACCATCGACGGCGCGCCACGGATCGAGGTCTGGCCGAATTTCCGTGCCATCCTGGCCGACGTGACGCTTTCGCAATGGACAGAGACCGACGCGCCGCCGGTGATCGAGGCTGAACGGGTCGAGGTCAATCTCTCCGCCATGGCGGCGTTGCGTGGCAATGTGGTGTTCTCGACGGCGCGGCTGATCCGGCCGACGATCAGGGTTCAACGCGCAGCACATGGATTTTTCCTGCCCGCCCTGCCTTCGGGCGGGCGCATCACCCGGTCCATCGACATCGCTCGCGCCGTTGTCAGCGCCAATCCAGCCAAGCCGGACCTGGGCAAGCTGCCGACTGATCCGTTCGGCACCGTGGAGTTCAGGAACGGCCGCGTGGTGACCTCCGTCGATGGCAAGGACGCTGAGATACTGAGCAGCCTGAGCGGCCAGGCGAACTGGGCCGCAATGAACAGCAATGCGACGCTGTCGGCGACCGGGATCTGGCGCGGCGAAAGCGTCGCCGTGGATGCCGCGTCGTCAAACCCGCTGGTGCTGTTTGGCGGAGGTGCGGCGCCGATGACGCTTTCCTTCAAGGCGGCCCCTGCCAGTTTTTCGTTCGACGGCGTGGCCAGCATGTCCGCGAATGCCTATTTCGACGGCCAGGCAAAATTTGCCGCACCCTCGCTCAGGCGAGCGCTCGAATGGTCGCGGGCCGGCATCGCGCCGGGCGCAGTAATTGGCTCGGTTTCCGTTTCCAGCAAGCTCACGACGACCTCCGGCCGCATTAAATTCGAAAACACCGAGATCGCTCTGGACGACAATCAGGGAATGGGCGCGCTGGACTTCTCCTTTGGCGAGGCGCGGCCGGTGATCGCCGGTACGCTCGCCTTCGAGACGCTCGACCTGCGGTCGTTTCTCTCCGCCTTCGCACCCCTGGCGCCTACGAGCGGCGCTGGCCCCGGCGAAATCGACATAAGCGTCGCCGACCGGATCGATCTCGATCTCAGACTGTCGGCAGCGCAGGCCACCGCAGGCGCCATCCAACTTGCCGAAGTCGCCGCCACCGCCCAGGTCAAGAACGGTCTTGCCGTCTTCGATATTTCCGATGCATCGGCCTTTGGCGGCAACATCCAGAGCAGTCTTCGTTTCGACCGCAAGCCGGAAGGCACGCAGGTCGAGATCAGGCTGCTCGCCTCCGACATCGACGGCGGCGCTTTTGGCACCGCAGCCGGAATGACGCGGCTGGTGCCGATCGGCACGGGAACCGTTTCGGTCATCCTCAAGGGGCCGGGCAGAACCTGGGATTCCATTTTCGAAAACGCCGACGGCTCGGTTTCGGCGAAATTCGGCCAGGGCGCGTTGAGCCGGTTCAACCTGCCGGCGTTTCTCAAACACAACGAACAGGGCGGGTTCTTCGCGCTCGACGATGTCTCCGACGGAACGCTGCCGATCGACGGGGCCGAACTCAAGGCGAGCATTTCGAACGGTGTGGCGAAGATTGACAAGGCCGAAGCGAATTCGGCGAAGTACAAGATCTGGCTTTCCGGTATCGCCTCCTATGCCGGGCGCGGGCTGGCGCTGTCCGGCGGCATCATTCAGGCGGACCAGCCAGCCACGCAGACAAATAGCCAAGGTCCCAACCAGTCTTCGTTCTTCATAGGCGGAACGTGGAGCACGCCGTTCATTTCGCCGATAAGCCGCGGGGTATCCGGCGAGTAGGCAACGAAGCTGCTGCGGTCGTCGTCAGAAGTGCTTCCTGCCGGCTCTGCTGGCGCCGCCCCTTTCGTCACCCACGCTGAGCGGCCTGCTCGTCGCGCTGGCGCTGGACCTCGCGACGCTTGTTGGCGAGCGACGCGATGATGACGCCGACCGCCACAACCGCGATCAGGATGGTGCAGGCGGCGTTGATCTCCGGCGTCACACCGAGACGAACCTGGCTGTAGATCTTCATCGGCAGCGTGGTGGCACCGGGCCCTGAGGTGAAGCTGGCGATGACCAGATCGTCGAGCGACAATGTGAACGCCAGCATCCAGCCGGATACGATCGCCGGCATGATGACCGGCAGCGTGATTTGGAAGAAGGTCTTCACCGGGGGCGCGCCAAGATCCATCGCGGCTTCTTCGAGCGAGCGGTCGAACGTGATCAGGCGCGACTGCACGACGACGGCGACGAAGCACATGGTCAGGGTGATGTGGGCAAGCGTGACGGTGACAAAGCCGCGGTCGAGACCGACGGCGACAAAGAGCAGCAGCAGCGACAGGCTGGTAATGACTTCCGGCATGACCAGCGGCGCAAAGACCATGCCGGAAAACAGCGTCCGGCCCTTGAAGCGTGTGTAGCGCGTCAAGGTGAGAGCCGCCAGCGTGCCGAGCACGGTCGCCACGGTGGCCGAGATGACGGCGACGCGGGCCGTTACCCAGGTGGCGTCCATGAGGCCCTGGTTGTGGAACAGCGAGACGTACCATTTGGTCGAGAAGCCGCCCCAGACGGTGACCAGCTTCGATTCGTTGAAAGAGAAGACGACGAGCAGGACGATCGGCAGGTAAAGAAAGGCAAAGCCGAGCACGATCGAAGTGATGTTGAAACGGCTCCAGGTCGGGTTCATGGGTCTACCGATCCTGTTCCTGGGCGCGGGCCTGGGCCCGCTGGAACAGCATGATCGGCACGATCAGCAGCAACAGCAGGATGACGGCGACGGCCGAAGACACCGGCCAGTCGCGATTGGCGAAGAACTCGTTCCACAGCGTCTTGCCGATCATCAGCGTCTGTGAGCCGCCGAGCAGGTCGGGAATGACGAACTCGCCGACGGCGGGGATGAACACCAGCAGGCAGCCGGCGATGACCCCGGGCAGCGAAAGCGGAAAGGTGATCTTCCAGAAGGCGCTGGTCGGTGGGCAGCCGAGATCCTTGGCTGCCTCGATCAGCGAATAATCCATCTTTTCCAGCGACGAATAGAGCGGCAGCACCATGAACGGCAGGTAGGAATAGACGATGCCGATGAAGATCGCCGTATAGGTGTTGAGGATGATCAGCGGCTGGCTGATGACGCCGGTGGCGAGCAGCAGCTGGTTGAGCAGCCCCTCAGGCTTGAGGATGCCGATCCAGGCGTAGACCCGGATCAGGAACGAGGTCCAGAACGGCAGGATCACCAGCATCAGCAAAGTCGGGCGCAGCATCGCCGGGGCGCGCGCCATGCCGTAGGCGATCGGGTAGCCGACAAGCAATGTCAGCACCGTCGAGATGGCGGCGACGATGACGCTGGTCACATAGGCGTTGACGTAGAGCGCGTCCTGCGTCAGCCACGTGTAGTTGTCGATGCTGAGCTCGTTCAACTGGGCGAAGAAACCGGCAAGGCCGTCGCCGAAGCCGAGCACCGGCGTGTAGGGTGGTATGGCGATCGCCGTCTGCGACAGCGATATCTTGAAGACGATGACGAACGGAATGAGGAAGAAGAAGACGAGCCAGAGATACGGAATGAGGATGACAAGACGGCTAGCCAAGGCCTCTCCCAGTCTGGCCAGGGCGGATTTGCCGGCAGCGGTGGCTCGAGAGCTTGTTGCAGCAGTGACAGCGGCATTCGACATGGCCGCCCCTATCGCGTCAGCACGACGCCGGCGTCCGGCCGGAACGACACCCAGGCACGGTCGTTCCAGCTCAGCGGATCCTCGGTGATGCGGGCCGCGTTCATCGTGCTCGCCCGCACCACCTGGCCGTCGTCCAGCCTGACGTGATAGACGGTCATGTCGCCGAGATAGGCGATCTCATAGACTTCACCCTCGATGGCGTTGACAGCGCCGGCCGGTCTCGTAGACGATATCCTGATCTTCTCCGGCCTGATGGCGAAGGCGACGGCCGCGCCAGTTGCGGCATCGCCGGCATTCTCGGTCCGGATGGTGATGCCGTTGCCGGCATCGATGCTGGCCGCACCCGCCTCGCCGTTCGCAATCTTGCCTTCGAACATGTTGACGTTGCCGACAAAGCCGGCGACGAAACGGGAACCTGGCGCCTCGTAGACTTCCGCCGGCGTCGCGACCTGCATCACCTCGCCCTTGTCGATGATGGCGATGCGGTCGGCCATGGTCATCGCCTCTTCCTGGTCGTGAGTGACGACGACGAAGGTGAGGCCGAGTGACTGCTGCAGATCCATCAGCTCGAACTGCGTTTCCTCGCGCAACTTCTTGTCCAGCGCGCCCAACGGCTCGTCGAGCAGCAGCACCTTCGGCCGCTTGGCGACCGAGCGGGCAAGCGCGACGCGCTGGCGCTGGCCGCCGGACAATTGGTGCGGCTTGCGCTTGGCGAACTGCTCGAGCTTGACCAGCTTCAGCATCTCTCCAACGCGCGCCGCGATCTCGGGCTTCGGCATGCCGTCCTGCTTGAGGCCGAAGGCAATGTTGTTCTCGACCGTCATATGCGGGAACAGCGCATAGGACTGGAACATCATGTTGACCGGCCGCCGGTATGGCGGGATGCCGCGCAGATCCTGGCCGTCGAGCAGGATGCGGCCGGCGGTCGGCTCCTCGAAACCGGCGAGCATCCGCAGAAGCGTCGACTTTCCGCAGCCGGATGCGCCGAGCAGGGCAAAGAACTCGCGCTCGAATATCGTCAGCGACAAATTGTTGACGGCGGTGAAGTCACCGAACTTCTTGGTGACCTTGTCGAACTGGATGTACGGCTTGGCGTTCGGATCGTTCCATGGCGCGAAATCCCTGCGGATGCTGCCAAGCGATTTCATGTCCCACTCCGTGCTCGCGTTCTATCCCCAGAAGACTTGACCCCGGCAGCACCTGCCGGGGTCGTTGATGTCGCTTACTGCCCGGTGACGATCCTGGTCCAGGTGCGGGTGACGACGCGCTGGGTCTTGGAATCGTAGGGGGTGATGGTGAACAGTTTCGCCAGCGTCGCCTCGTCCGGGTAGATCGCCGGATCCTCGAGTATCTCCTTGTCGATGAACTGCTGCGACGCCTTGTTGCCATTGGCGTAGAAGACGAAATTGCTCGCCTTGGCGATGACTTCCGGCTTCATTATGTAGTTCAGGAATTCATGCGCCTCGGCGACATGCGGCGCGTCGGCCGGGATCGCCATCTGGTCGAACCACATTTCGGCGCCTTCCTTCGGCACGGAATAGGCGATCTCAACGCCCTGGTTTGCTTCCGTCGCACGGTCGCGGGCCTGGAACACGTCGCCCGACCAGCCAACGGCCAGGCAGATGTCGCCATTGGCCAGCGCGTTGATATATTCCGACGAGTGGAACTTGCGGATGTAAGGCCTGATCTTCAGCATCACTTCTTCGGCCTTGGCGAAATCGTCCGGCGACGTGGTCTCAGGATCGATGCCTAGATATTTGAAGGCGTTCGGCAGGATGTCGCTCGGAGAATCGAGGACATAGACGCCGCAATCCTTCAGCTTGGCCAGCTTTTCCGGGTTGAAGAACACGTCCCAGCTGTCGATCTTGTCGGTGCCGAGCGCTTCCTGCACTTTCTTGACGTTATAGCCGAGGCCGACCGTGCCCCACATGTAGTTGATCGAATATTCGTTGCCGGGATCGTACTTGGTCGTGCGCTCCGAGACGACGTCCCACATGTTGGAAATGTTGGGCAGCTTCGACTTGTCGAGCTTCTGGAACACCCCTGCCTGGATCTGGCGTGCGAGGAAATTGGCGGTCGGCACGACAACGTCGTAGCCGCTGCCGCCGGCAAGCAGTTTCGTCTCAAGCAGCTCGTTGGAATCGAAGGTATCGTAGGTGACCTTGATGCCCGTTTCCTTGGTGAAGTCGTCGATGATCGAACTGTCGATGTAATCCGACCAGTTATAGACGTTGACGACGCGGTCCTGGGCATGAGCGCCGAGGGTGAAAAGCGCCAGAAATGCCGAGGTCGCCGAAAGCCAGAATGCTTTGCGGATCATGCGTCTCTCCTTTGATGAGTGTTCCATCGCCAGCACGTCGCGGGGCTGCGCGGCTGGGCGTTTGCTTCAGATTATTGAGCTTTCCGACAAGCGACAAGCGCGAACCGTCAACACGACAGCGGTTCGATGCGCAACGGCCGAGCCCCCGGTTCCTTTGTCGTGATCCAGGTGGCATTCCGGCGCCGTCAAAGGCTCTCGCCACGGCGCGGGCAGGGATACGACGATGTTGTCCGGTCTCGGTCGGGCCGGAGGGGAGACTTGGCAAGATGAGCCTGTCTTGTTGTTGCCGTATTTGCAGCCTGCCCGCGCGGCTGCGCCATTGTCAATGGCTCATCTCGCTTTGGCGCGTGCGCTGCATCAGTTAGGCGACGGCATGCCGGTGACACCCGGCCGCACCGGCCGCGCCTGACGCTTGAATTCGAGCCCGATATGGACGAGCAGCGCCGTGACCACGACCGTGCCGCCAAGGATGGTGCGTCCCGACGGCACCTCGGAATGGATGAGCCAGACCCAGATCGGGCCGAGGATCGGCTCGAAAGTGCCGAGCAGTGCTGCGACAGCAGCCGGAACGAGCCGGGCGCCGGTGGCGAAAAAGGCAAGGCCGAGACCGAGATTGACCACGCCGAATGCAAACAGGAAGCCCATGTCACTGCTGGACACGCTGAATTGCGATGCCTGCGACGCCGCGAATGCGGCGGCAATCATCGTGCCGAGGCAGGTCGCCGGCGTCATGCGCACATGGGCAAAGCGTCGCGTGATGACGGTGGCGATCGAAAACATCACGGCGATGAGCAGCGCCAGGCCGTCGCCGATGGGCGACACCGCGCCATCGAGCGATTCCGATACCATGATGGCAACGCCGGCAATGACGGCGGCAATCGCCACCCAGGTCGCCAACGCCACCCGTTCGCGAAACAGCACCCAGGCAAACAGCGCCGCCAGGAGCGGCACGCCGGCCTGCATCAAAAGGATGTTGGCGACGGTGGTGTGGGCAAGCGCCACGACGAATGAGGTCGATGCGGTGGCGAAGCAGAACGCCACGGCAAGGCCGGACAGGCCCATGCCGCGGAACAACCTCACCGTGCCGTGCCAGCCGTCGCGCCAGACCATGAAGCAGATGAGGAAGGCGGCGGCCCAGACCGAGCGCCAGAACACCACCGTCCAGCTGTCTCCGGCGTCGATGAAACGGGCGATGGCGCCACCGAAACTCCACATCAGCGCCGACAGGAATATCAACAGGAAGCCGACACGCTCGTCACGCGGCGAGACGACAGGCGAAACGGCTAACGGTGATGATGTATCGGTCATGATGGCGACTGTCGGCGGTTTCGAGGCAACACGATGCATAGCGGACGACAGAAACGTGCCACATTCGCGTAGCGCAAAGGCAGCGGCGGAGCGTGGTCCACCGGGCAGCGACGGTTGTGGCAAAGACGGCAGCTCGCCGGAACCTCACTGGAAATCGAACGCGCTTAGTCCGGTCACCATCTCGTCGAGGCCGAGCGGACGCGTCACCGGCGGCTCGGCGCGGGCGAGGCAGCCGATGCGTTCGCACAGCCGGCAGGCCGGGCCAACCGGCGTGGCCGGATTTGTGCCCTGTCCGGCTTTTCCGGCCGCAGCGGCAGCCGGCCCCGGCAGTGCTGCGCCATAGACGATCTCATCACGAAAGCCGATGTCGCAGCCGAGCAGAAGCGCGGTACGGCGCGGGCGCTCCGCAAACGAGCCTTGTGGCCCCTCAAGCGTGCGGGCGACGCAGAGGAATTCGGCGCCGTCGGGCATTTCCACCGCCTCGACGAAGATCTGGCCGGGCTGGGTAAAGGCGGCATGCACGGGAAGTTTCGGACAGCCGCCGCCGAAGCGGCTCTGCGGAAAACCCTGGCTGCCAGCCTTGCGGAAGCGGTTGCCGGCATTGTCGACCTCGAGCATGAAGAACGGCACGCCCGGCGTGCCCGGCCGCTGCAGCGTGGTCAACCGGTTCGCCGCCTGCTCGAAGGAGACGCCGAAGCGCGAGCGCAGCACGTCGATGTCGTAGCGCGCGCGTGTGGCGGCCGCGTGAAAGGATTGATAGGGCATCATCAGCGCGTGGGCAGCGTAGCGGCCAAGCTCGAAGCGGGCGAGCCGGCGGGCCTCATCCGTGGTCAGCTTCAGCGCCTGGATCTCACTTGCCACGGCGACCGTCATGCGGATCAGGCAGGCCTCCATCGCCACCTCGCGCAACTGGTCGAACGGCGACAGGCGCTCGGACAGGAACAGACGCTGCGAATGGCGGTCGTAGCGGCGGCGCCAGTTCGGCATGGTGGCGACCGGCAGCACCTTGACGACGATGCCGTATTCGCGCTTCAGCCAGGCCTTCAGCGCACCGAGCAGATCGTCGCTGGGATCGAGCACCGAAATGAATGCCTCGGCCTCCTCTTCCAGCGCGGCAAAATGGTTCGGACGGCGCTCGAAAATCTCGTGCACCTCGTCGATCGGCAAGCGGGCGCCGGACAGCGCCGTCGCTTTGCCCTCACGCGCCAGCAGCTCGTTGAGGTCGGAAAGGCGCTCGGCCTGCTCGCGATAAGCGCGAAACAGTTTTATCACCGCGGCGGAAGCGTTGGGCGCCGCCTCGGCAAGCTCGATCAGCTCCTGGTCGCCAGGCAATTCGCCGACCAGCAGCGGATCTGAAAACACTTCCTTCAAGGCGGTGACCGACCCCCTCGCCTCGCCCTGCAATTCATGCGGGTCGACCTTGTAGACAGATGCCAGCTTGAGGATCAGCTGAACCGTCAGCGGCCGCTGGTTGCGCTCGATGAGATTGAGGTAGGACGGCGAGATGCCGAGCCCTTCGGCCATCGCCGTCTGGGTCAGGCCCTTGGCGCTGCGAATGCGGCGGATGCGCGGCCCGGCGAAGATCTTTTGATCGGCCACTCGGCTGTCCTTGACAGAATTTACATTGACTCCCGCGCGGCGCTGCCATGCCGGCCTTTCACAATCATGACAGATTTACAGCGCCTGACTGTCAAACGCAACACAGGTTTTCCCTTATTTTCCAGCCAATCCTCTGGTTTTCCTCGCCTGTCTCCCGCCAAAATGTAAATGCTGTCATACCAAAACGGCGCAGAAATCTTCATGAGGCGGCGTTTCTATCCCAGCCACGATCTGTCGGAGCGACCAATGACTGATTTTTACAACCTCGTCCCCTCGGCGCCGGAAGGCCGCTTCGACGGCATCGAGCGGCCCTACTCGCCGGACGATGTGAAGCGGCTGCGCGGTTCGGTCCAGATCCGGCAGAGCCTCGCCGAAATGGGCGCCAACCGGCTCTGGAAGCTCATCCACGAAGAGGACTTCGTCAACGCGCTCGGCGCCATGTCGGGCAACCAGGCGATGCAGCAGGTCCGGGCCGGACTGAAGGCGATCTACCTGTCTGGATGGCAGGTCGCGGCCGATGCCAACACCGCATCCGCCATGTATCCGGACCAGTCGCTTTATCCCGCCAATGCAGCGCCCGAACTGGTCAAGCGCATCAACCGCACCCTGCAGCGCGCCGACCAGATCGAGACCTCCGAAGGCAAGGGGCTTTCGGTCGACACCTGGTTCGCGCCTATTGTCGCCGATGCGGAAGCCGGCTTCGGCGGACCGCTCAACGCCTTCGAGATCATGAAGGCCTTCATCGAGGCGGGTGCCGCCGGCGTCCACTACGAGGACCAGCTGGCGTCGGAGAAGAAGTGCGGCCATCTCGGCGGCAAGGTGCTGATCCCGACCGCCGCACACATCCGCAACCTCAACGCCGCGCGGCTTGCCGCCGACGTCATGGGCACGCCGACGCTGGTCATCGCGCGCACCGACGCGGAAGCGGCAAAGCTGCTCACCTCCGACATCGACGAGCGCGACCAGCCCTTCGTCGACTATGGCGCCGGCCGTACGGTGGAGGGCTTCTATCAAGTCAGGAACGGCATCGAGCCCTGCATCGCACGGGCCGTCGCCTACGCGCCCCACGCCGACCTGATCTGGTGCGAAACCTCCAAGCCCGATCTGGCGCAGGCCAAGAAGTTCGCCGAGGGCGTGCAAAGGCAGCATCCAGGCAAGCTTCTCGCCTATAATTGCTCGCCGTCGTTCAACTGGAAGAAGAACCTCGACGATGCCACCATCGCCAGGTTCCAGAAGGAACTCGGCGCCATGGGCTACAAGTTCCAGTTCATCACGCTGGCCGGTTTTCACCAGCTCAATTTCGGCATGTTCGAACTCGCCCGCGGCTACAAGGCGCGTCAGATGGCGGCTTATTCCGAACTGCAGGAGGCTGAATTCGCGGCGGAAGCCCACGGCTACACCGCGACCAAGCACCAGCGCGAAGTCGGCACCGGCTATTTCGACGCCGTGTCGATGGCGATCACCGGTGGCCGGTCTTCGACCACGGCGATGCATGAATCGACCGAGCACGCCCAGTTCAAACCGGCGGCGGAATAGCACGAACGCAACAAAATAGAGGCAACGCCCCAAAAGGGGTAAAAAATACGCAAGGAGAATACCAATGGCATCGATAAGCCGCGTCAAGGAACGAGCCGAAGAACAGGCCACCACCATGACCGTCGACCAGCAGGCGACCATCCGCATGCTGGCCAACGACCTGCACAGGCTCAACCAGTCGGTGATGAAGGCGGTCGAGGCCGGTGTGTCGGTAGAACTCGTGCGCTCGGCACGGCACCATGGCGGCGACGGCAACTGGGGCGACCTGCTGATCCCGGTCATCGTCACGCAGCGGAGCGTCGGCTGACCGAAATCCGACCAAACCCTGCTGGCGGGTCCGGCATCACCTGCGCAGTTCTCTGCGCAGGTGATTTGCGTTTGCGCAACCAGTTTGCATGCTGGGCCAGAAAAGAACTTTTGCTTTGAATTTTAACCTTTCTTGCGATGTTCTCGATGCCAGCCATTTCAGCTTGACATAGGCAGCGATCTCACGGCAATTGTTTGCAAGATACAACCCTGCATTGAAGTACCCGCCCTGCTCATGCGCCCCTTGAATCGCATTGTGAACCAGTTGAGTTTGATGAGCCGGAATGTGGACCTCGAAATGCTCACCGACTTCACCCGCGTGCTCGTCGTCGGAAATTCGCCGGTCAACCGGGTGGTGGTGTCGAAAATCGTCGAACGGTCCGGGCTCAAACCAATCTCGGAATCGCCCGAAATGGCAGCTACGACGCTGCGCTCGTTGATTCCCGGAGCGATCGTCCTCGATGGCGGAGCCGACAACAAGGACTGCGACGCACTGATGTCGCGTATCGACGCGCTTCGACGCATCTCGGGCAGATCGCGTCCCTCGGTGATCCTGCTCTCGACCAAGAGCGGCACACCGGAGAGCCTCGGCCTGTCGAGCGTCGTCGATGCGGTGGTCGTCAAACCGATCACGACCGAACGGCTGCAGCCGGTAATCGACCATTTGATCGGGCTCGGACGCAGCTAGCCGGCGTCCTATCCGGCTCCTTCCTCGCTTCTTGCGATCGGATCTGAATCTCTTATGTCAGTGTGTGACCGCCTGACAGCGAACCCAGTCCGATGTCCTTTTGCAATTGCGACGCATCTGGGATAGCACCTTCGAACAAATCCGCAGGCATGTTCCGACTTCGCGACATGGCTGTCGATATTGGCGGATCATGACATGTCCTCAGAACAAACCATCGCCGCGCTTTGCAGGGAACTCGGACTGCGCATCACCGGTCCGCGCCGCGTCATCATGCGCGTTCTATCCGAATCCAGCGACCATCCGGATGTGGTGGAACTCCATCGCCGTGTTGTCGCAATCGAGCCGACGATCGCGCTCGCCACTGTCTATCGCACCGTCAGCCTTCTGCGCGAAAAGGGCATTCTGGAGCGGCACACCTTTGGCGATCGGCGCGCCAGATACGAAACCGTCCCCCGCGAGCATCACGATCATCTCATCAACATCGAGACGGGAGATGTCATCGAGTTCCAGTCGGCGGAGATCGAGCGGCTCCAGGAGGAAATCGCTCGACAGCACGGATTCACGATCATCAGCCACAGGCTGGAGATCTACGTGAAGCCGATCCAGAAACCGCGACGCTCTCGCCAAACCAGGGAATGACCGCCGGTCTCCAAAGCGCGTCGCGTCTGAAGGGATTCATGCGACGCGCTTAAGTTCTTGTTTTATGCATGTCGTTATCCCAAAACCGCTGCGCACCCGCGGGTCAGGCCCGAGGGCATGCTTTTGGGCGACATGCATTAGCCCTCCTCGCCAAGCTCCATTCGGCCCGCCTTGAGCGTGGTGACGACGAAGGCAGCGATGAAGGCGGCAGACAGCATGAGAATGATTGTCGGCGCCGGTGCGCTGTCGATGAAGAAGGACAGATAGACGCCTAGAAACGATGCGGCGACCGCGATCGCCACCGACAGGATCAGCATGGCGCTGAACTTCCTTGTCAGCAGGAAGGCGATGGCGCCGGGCGCGATCAGCATGGCGATGGCCATGATGATGCCGACCGCCTTCAGCGCGCCGACGACGGTGAGCGAGATCAGGCAAAGCAGGCCGTAATGGAGCAGGTTGACCCGAAGTCCGACCGCGCGCGCCTGAGCCGGGTCGAAGGCGTGCAGCAGGAAGTCGCGCCATTTGATGCCGATGATGCCGGCCGTGATCGCAGCAATGAGCCCCGTTTCGACGATGTCGCGCAGGCCGATGCCCAGAACGTCGCCGAACAATATGTGGTCGAGATGCACGTCGGACTGAATTTTTACATAGAGCACCAGGCCGAAGCCGAACATGCCGGAGAAGACGATGCCCATGACCGTGTCCTGCTTGATGCGGCTATTGTCCTTGAGGAAGCCGGTGGCGAGAGCGCAGACCATCCCGGCGGCGAAGGCGCCGATCGAATAGGGGAATCCGAGGATGTAAGCGATGACCACGCCGGGAAAGACGGCGTGGCTGATGGCGTCGCCCATCAGCGACCAGCCCTTGAGAACGAGAAAGCAGGAGAGCAGCGCCGTCGGCACGGCGACCAGCACCGAAGCAATCAGCGCATTGACCATGAAGCCGAACTGGAAGGGGGTAAGCAGTGTATCGAGGATGCTCATACGCTGGCCTCCAAGGCCCTCGCCGAGCGACGGCGGGCTGCCAGCATTCCATGCTTGGGAGCGAAGAAGAAGGCGGCGAGAAAGATCAGCGTCTGCAGCACGACGATGATGCCGCCGGTGGCGCCGTCGAGGAAATAGCTGGCATAGGCGCCGGTGAAACTCGTCGCCGCGCCGATGACGACCGCGATGACCAGCAGGCGCGGAAAGCGGTCCGTCAGAAGATAGGCGGTCGCGCCGGGGGTCACCACCATGCAGATGACCAGGAAGGCGCCGACGGTCTGAAGCGCGGCGACCGTGGAGGCCGATAGCAGCATGAAGAACATGATCTTGAGCGCGCTCGGGTTGAGGCCGATCGAGCGGGCATGGCTCTCGTCGAAGAAGACCACCATCAGATCCTTCCATTTCACCAGCAGGACGGCGAGCGAGACGAAGCCTATGATGGCGAGCTGAAGCGTGTCTTCCGGAGTGATGGCCAGGATGTTGCCGAGCACGATCGTCTGGATATTCACCGAGGTCGGCGACAGCGACACCATGAACAAGCCGAGGCCGAAGAAGGAGGAGAAGATCAGGCCGATGATGGCGTCTTCCTTCAGCTTGGTGCGCTGGTTGAGGAAGAGCATCGCCGCAGCGGCGAGCCCGCCGGAGAAGAAGGCGCCGATCGAGAAGGGAAGGCCCAGCATATAGGCGCCGGCGACGCCCGGCACGATCGAATGCGAGAGCGCGTCACCGATCAGCGACCAGCCTTTCAGCATCAGATAGCAGGACAGGAAGGCGCAGACACCACCGACCAGGGCCGACACCCACATCGCGTTGAGCATGTATTCGTAGCCGAACGGCTCGAGCAGGACACTCATTCGTCCGGTTCCCGCATCTTGTGCTGCATGGCTCCGTTCTCTCCGTAGAAGACCAGTGGCCGCTCGTCGTCGGTGATGACGGCAAGGCGGCGCCTGTCGTCGTCCTCATGCAGCCCGGCTCCGCCCAGCACGAAATGACGCAAGGCGCCGCCGAAAGCCTTTTCCAGGTTCGCCTGCGTGAAGGTCTGGCCTGTCGGCCCGTAGGCAAGGACCGTGTTCCGGAGCAGCACGGCACGGTCGCAGAACTCCGGCACGCTACCCAGATTATGCGTCGAGACCAGCATCACCCGGCCTTCGTCCCGGAGCGCGCGCAGCAGTTCGATGATAGCGTCCTCGGTCCTGACGTCGACGCCAGTGAAGGGCTCGTCGAGCAGGATGACGCGCCCGTCCTGCGCCAGCGCCCGAGCGAGAAAGACGCGCTTCTTCTGCCCGCCCGAAAGCTCGCCGATCTGGCGCTTGCGGAAATCGCTCATGCCGACACGCGCAAGCGCCGATGTAACCGCCTCGCGATCAGCAGCCTTCGGAATGCGCATCATGCCCATATGGCCGTAACGCCCCATCATGACGACGTCCTCGACCAGTACTGGAAAGTCCCAGTCGACCTCCTCGGCCTGCGGCACATAGGCGACGACGTTCTTCCTCAGCGCGGCCGCGGCCGGCCGTCCGAGAACAAGAATCTCTCCCTTTGCCAGCCGCACGAAGCCCATGATGGCTTTGAACAGCGTCGACTTGCCCGAGCCGTTGACACCGACAAGTGCCGTGATCGTGCCTGTCGGAATTTCAAAGCTCGCATCGCGCAGCGCCGTGAGGCCGTTGCGGTAGGTGACGGTCGCGCCGCGCACGGCGAGACCGCCTCCCGCATCCTCGGACGCGGCGGCAAGAGGCGGAACGGCTTCGTTCATTGCGACAGCCCTGCGGCGAGGCCTTTCTGAATTGTATCCGATGTCACACGCAGCAGGTCGATATAGGTCGGCACCGGGCCGTCCGCCTCGCTGAGGGAATCGACGTAGAGCACGCCACCGTAATGGACCCCCGTCTCGCGCGCGACCTGCCGGGCCGGCTTGTCCGACACGGTGCTTTCACTGAAGACGGCGACGATCTTGTTGTCCCTGACGGCGTCGATCACCTTGCGAACCTGCTGTGGGGTGCCTTGCTGGTCAGCGTTGATCGGCCACAAATAAAGCTCCTTCAGCGCGAAATCGCGTGCGAGGTAGGAGAAAGCGCCTTCGCTCGACACCAGCCAGCGCCTGTCCTGCGGGATCGAGGCAAGCTTATCGCGGATCGGCGCGACGGCCGCCTCTATCTTTGCCTTGTAGGCTTCCGCATTGGCGTTGTAGGTCTCGGCATGCGCCGGATCGTGCTCGACGAAGGCGTCGCGGATGTTGTCGACGTAGATCAGCGCGTTTGTCGGCGACATCCAGGCATGCGGATTCGGTTTGCCGGTATAGGGTCCCTCGGCGATGCTCATCGGCTGGACGCCCTCGGAGACGATGGCGCCGGGCACGTCGCTGAGGTTCTGGAAGAATTTTTCGAACCAGACTTCGAGGTTGAGCCCGTTCCACAGAATGAGCTTTGCGCCCTGAGCCCGCTGAATGTCGCCCGGCGTCGGCGCGTAATTGTGGATCTCCGCCCCCGGCTTGGTGATCGATTCCACGATCGCTGCGTCGCCCGCCACGTTCTTCGCCATGTCGGCGATGACGGTGAAGGTCGTCACGGCCTTGAATTTTTCCTGCGCTTTCGCTGGGCTTGAAGCCACTGCCGCAGCGAAAACCGCAGCCATCAACCCGACGGCAACCCATCGCCCGTATCTCTCGATCATCAAAATCTCCTGTCGCGATTACTCGCATGCCGCGCGGGCGCTGTGACGCCGCGCTTGTCGCATATTCTGCAATTGCGACTGATTTGCAAGTAGAAAACGATTTTACAGCATCGATTGTTCAAGAGCCGCGCGATGGAGGGGCCGCGCGATGGAGGGCCGCACGATGGAGGGTCAGCCACAGCGCGGCTCTTTGGCGGAGCGAACAACAAGGATTGCGACGCGCTATGTCGGCATCGATACGCCTGCCGCGCACGTCCGGTTCGACGCCGAGACATGCGATCAGCCGGCTTTCCCGATGCTTTCGACCAGCCGGGGCAATTCCGAGAGATCGGCTATCTGGCGGAAGCGAGGCGCGGTGACCGGCGTCTCGACATGTTCCAGCGCCCAGGTCAGCTCATGCGGCACGTGGATGCCCCAACTGCCGGCCTCGATGGCCGGCACCACGTCCGACTTGAGCGAATTGCCGACCATCATGCTTTTTTCGGCGCCATCGCCGTGGCGGCTGAAGATGCTGATATAAGTAGCGGGGCTCTTGTCGCTGACGATCTCGACGGCATCGAACAGGTCACCGAGGCCCGATTGCGCCAGCTTGCGTTCCTGATCGAAAAGGTCGCCCTTGGTGATCAGCACCAGGCGATAGGCACCCGCCAGTTTTTCAACGGTTTCGCGCGCATGAGGCAGCGCCTCGATCGGATGGCCAAGCATCTCGCGGCCCGCGGCGAGAATTTCGGCGATGACCGAGGCCGGCGCGCGGCCCTCGGTAATCTCGATCGCCGTTTCGATCATCGACAGGGTAAACCCCTTAATGCCGAAGCCGTAAACGGCGAGGTTGCGCTTCTCGGCCTCCAGCAATCTTGCCGAGATGTGCTCCTCCTCGGCATGATCGGCGAGCAGCGCGGCAAAGCGCTTTTCGGTGATGCGGAAGAACTGCTCGTTCTGCCAGAGCGTGTCATCGGCATCGAAGCCGATCGTGGTCAATTCATGGTTCCGCATTCGACGTCTTCAAACGAGGTCATTGAACTTGCGTCGAACCTAGCCTGCTTGGGGCGATTTTCAACTGGCGGCGAAGGCAGGGCCGGCTCCCCTTCCCTTCCATCACCGGCCCCGGCTATACTCCCAAATCCGCAACCCAATCTGGTGAATGATGCCGCCTGCAAAAAAGGAAGTCCGTCCGTCGAGCCGCGGAGGACGTATCCGCACGCCTGCCTTCGTGAAAAATCAACGTGGTGTGAAAAACTGGAAGGAAGTCGGCGCTTGGCTGGCGTGGCGCGGCATCGAGGATATCGAATGCATCACGCCCGACCAGGCCGGCGTTGCGCGCGGCAAGATGATGCCGTCGAAGAAATTCACCTCCAACACCTCGCTGGCGCTGCCTTCGGCGGTGTTCATGACGACGATCTCCGGCGGCTACCCCGAGAACGGCAACGGCTTCAACTATCCGGAAGACGACGGCGACCTCAAGCTGATGCCGGACCTTTCGACGCTGACCGTGGTGCCGTGGGAAGAGGACCCGACGGCGGCGGTCATCTGCGACCTCGTCCACCAGGACGGCCGCTCGGTCGAGTTCACGCCGCGCAACGTGCTGAAGCGTGTGCTTGCCGCTTACGACAAGCACGGGCTGAAGCCGGTGGTGGCGCCCGAGATCGAGTTCTACCTGGTGCGCAAGAATCCCGATCCGGACTACCCGCTGACCCCGCCGGTCGGGCGTTCGGGACGGGCGATCGGCGGTGGCGCCGGCTATTCGATCGCCGGCGTCAACGAGTTCGACGAACTGATCGACGACATCTACCATTTCTCCGAAAGCCAGGGCCTGGAGATCGACACGCTGATCCACGAGGAAGGCGCCGGCCAGCTCGAGATCAATCTGCGCCACGGCGACCCGATCGAACTGGCCGACCAGGTGTTCATGTTCAAGCGCACCATCCGCGAGGCGGCGCTGAAGCATGAGATCTATGCCACCTTCATGGCCAAGCCGATCCAGGGGCAGCCCGGGTCGGCCATGCATATCCACCAATCGATCATCGACAAGAAGACCGGCAGGAACGTCTTTTCTGCCGAGGACGGCTCGGAAACCGAAGCCTTCTTCCATTTCCTCGGCGGCATGCAGAAACATGTGCCGAACGCGCTGGTGATGTTTGCGCCCTACGTCAATTCCTATCGCCGCCTGACGCAGTCGGCTTCGGCGCCGGTCAACAACAAATGGGGCTACGACAACCGCACCACCGCCTTCCGCGTCCCGCGCTCCGACCCGGCAGCCAGACGCGTCGAGAACCGCATCCCCTCCTCCGACGCCAATCCCTATCTGGCGATGGCCGCATCGCTCGCCTGCGGGCTAATCGGCATGACCAACAAGATCAAGGCCGAACCGCCGGTCCTCACCACCGCCAACGCGGCCGAGATCGACCTGCCGCGCAGCCTGCTCGAGGCGGTCGACCTGTTCGAAGCCGACGAGGAACTCTGCGCGCTGCTCGGCAAGTCGTTCGCCGCCACCTATGCAGCGATCAAGCGGGCGGAATTCGAGACCTTCATGGAAGTGATCAGCCCGTGGGAGCGGGAGTACCTGTTGTTGAATGTTTAGGAAGGGGAGTAGGGGAGTACGGCAGTAGGGCAGTAGGGGCGGCACGTAATGGCGAAAATCGAATCTTACAGGGATCTGATCGTCTGGCAGCAGGCAATAGACCTGGCAGTATCAATCTATGAAGTGACACGAGCTTGGCCGAAAGACGAGATCTATGGAATGACAGGTCAGGTGCGTCGGGCAGCTACCTCAGTGCCTGCCAACATCGCTGAGGGTTACGGCCGAGAGAGTCGAGCTTCCTATCAGCAATTTCTCAGGATCGCCCAAGGATCACTCAAAGAACTGGAGACGCATCTTATGATTGCGCACCGTGTCGGAATCGCCTCGCACGAGGCGGTCGAACCTTTGATGAACCGCAGCGAGAGCGTAGGGACGCTACTGCGCCTTCTGATCCGCAAATTGTCACCTGAATAGCTCCTACTGCCCTACTGCCCTACTGCCCTACTGCCCTACTGCCCTACTGCCCTACTGCCTTACTGCCCTACTGCCTTACTGCCCTACTGCCCTACTGCCCTACTCCCCTACTCCCCTACTCCGAGCATCATGCCCTACCAATCCGCAATCTCCCCCGGCCGCTCCTGGTATGAGGACACGGCCGGGCCGCGGCCCGAATACAAGGCGCTCGACGGTGACCTGAGGTGCGACGTCGTCGTCGTTGGCGGCGGTTTTACCGGCCTGTCGGCGGCGGTGCACCTCGCCAGGGCCGGCAGCAATGTCGTGCTGGTCGAAGCGCATCGTTTCGGCGACGGCGCATCGGGCCGCAATGGCGGCCAGCTCGGCACCGGTCAGCGCGCCTGGGCCGAGGAGCTCGAAGCGGAATACGGCTTTTCCCGGGCCAAGGCGCTGTTCGAACTCGCCGAAGAGGCCAAGGCGCATCTCCTCGAATTCGCCGCCGTCAACAAGATCGAGATCGACTACATGCCCGGACAGATGTCGGTGGCGCACAAGCAGCGCTACGTCGACGACTACAAGGGGCATGCCGAGATCATGGCGAACCGCTTCGGCTATCCGCACATCAGCTTCATGGACGCCAGGGAGACGGCGGAGCGGTTGGGCTCGGCGCGCTATTTCGGCGGCACCCGCGACACCGGCACCGGGCACATCCATCCGTTGAAGCTGGTGATCGGCACGGCAAAAGTGGCGGCGCAGGCGGGCGCGCAGCTGTTCGAGCAGACGCCGGCGACCGCCATCGCGTCCGTTGGCGGCAAGGTCAGGGTCACGACGCCGAAAGGCACGATATCAGCCGAAAAATGTCTGATCGGCGTCAACGCCCATGGCGGCACGCTCGAGCCGATCAGTGCCGCGCATATTATGCCGATCGGCTCCTTCATCGGCGCGACGGTGCCGCTTGCGGATTCAAACGTGTTGCCGGGCGGTGAGGCGGTCGACGATTCCCGCTTCGTCGTGCGCTACTTCCGCAAATCGACGGATGGGCGGCTGCTGTTCGGCGGGCGCGAGATCTACGCGGTCAACGATCCGAAAGACATCCATGTCCACATCCGCCGGCAGATCACCGAGCTTTACCCTGACCTCAGGGATGTCGAGATCACCCATGGCTGGGGCGGCTATGTCGGCATCACGATACCGAGAAAACCGTTCGTGCGCGAGGTGATGCCCAATGTGATCTCGGTCGGCGGCTATTCCGGCCACGGCGTCATGCTGTCTAACTTTTTCGGCAAGCTCTATGCCGAAACCGTCGCCGGCAACCGGGACCGGCTGAGGCTGATCGAGGACCTGAACATCCCGGCCTTTCCCGGGGGCCGGCGCTTGCGCGCGCCTCTGCTGTTTCTTGCGCTCAACTGGTATGCCTTGAGGGACCGCATATAACCACAGGTTGCAAAATCCCTTGCAAGTTGCAGAATCGATGGTAAACGTGCAGAATCCGCCCGGCCAGGGCGCAGTGATGCCACAATCGCCGGCAAAGGATGCCGGTTCTGGGCAGTCGAAGGGGGATTTTGCGGGCCTGCCCGCGTTGGATTGGGACCGATGCCGACCAGATGCCGGTTTCCGGCACAGGTCGTAAGAACGTTGGCCCGCAAATGGAGGTTGTAACAGTGAGAGAGCCCTTCAGTTTCGGCGCGCCGGAACGACGGCGCTTTGCGATGCAGTTTGGCTACGACATGCAGCCCAGGTTCTGGCGGCAAATCCGGTCGAACCTGCATCTGGTCATCGCCGCGTTTGGCACAGCAGCGCTGCTTGGCGTGGCAGCGATGGCGCTATGGCTGGCATTGCCGGCCACCGAGAGACAAGCGGTCGCCAGTCCCGAGCAGATCGTTTCCAGCATTCCGGTGAAAACGACAAGGATCGTGCCGGCCGCGGCCGCGGCCGCGAGGATAGAAGCGGCACAGCAGGCTGCAAGCAAGACCGATGCGATTTCGTCGGCGGTGGTTGCAGCGAAGGCCGAGATAGCGGCGCTGGCGCCCAATGACCCTCGCTGGACAGGATCGGGACCGAAGACCACATCCGGCCAGACGGGGGGCGGCGAGACGGCGGGCCAGGCTGAAAAAGCAGACAAGCCGTCCACTGCGGCGGCATTCGCCGATCCGGCAGCGAAAACCAAAGTGGCAGCATTGATTGCCAAAGTCGCTGCTCCCGCCAAGGCGGCGACGGACGGTGCGCCAACCGCCGCCATCTCGACCCCGAAGCCGCTGCCGGCCGCGACACAGAAGGATGGCACCAAGGCCAAAGTCGAGGCCAAGCCAGCAAGCGCGGCAGATACCGGACGCATCCTCAGGGGCGTCACCATGCGCACCGGTCCGAAGAACAGTGCGGCCGCCATCGTCACCATTCCCGCCAAGACCTCGGTTCAGGTGATGGGCTGCAAGAAATGGTGCCAGATCGTCTACAACGGCAAACGCGGCTGGATCTACAAGAGCTTCGTCAAGACCGGCGCCTGATGCATGTCGCGCAAAAGCATGCCCTCGGGCTTGAAGCGAGGGTGCGCAGCGGTTTTGCGACAACGACATGCATAAAAACAGGAACCCAAAGCGCGTCGCATGAGTCGATTCAAAGGCGACGCGCTTTAGGGCCGGTCAGGCCATTCCTTGACGTTGCCCACGGCTCATTTGGCTGCTGCCAATCAGCCGCCCGGGTGCGAGGGCCGGACGGCTCAGATGCACCGTCCGCCGTCGACCTCCAGCGCCACGCCAGTGATGAAGGCCGCCTCGTCCGAAGCCAGCCAGAGCGCCGCGTTGGCTATGTCGAGCGGCGTCGAAAGCCGGCCAAGCGGGATCGACGCGCGAAATTTCTCGCGGATTTCGGGCGTGTCGGCGCCCATGAATTTTTCCAGCATGCCGGTCTCGCCGGCGACCGGGCACAGGCAGTTGACGCGGATGTTCTTCGGCGCGAGTTCCACCGCCATGGATTTGGTCGCGGTGATCGCCCAGCCCTTCGACGCATTGTACCAGGTGAGGCCGGGCCGCGGCCTGATGCCGGCGGTCGAGGCCGTGGTCAGGATGACGCCGCCGCCTTGCCTGTCCATCACCGGCACGACAGCCAGAGCAGCGTGGTAGATCGCCTTCATGTTGACGGCCGTGATCAGATCGAAGGTCGTCTCGTCGACCTCGAGCATATCGCCGTTGCGATGGGTGTAGCCGGCATTGTTGACCATGATGTCGATGCGGCCAAACGCACTGTTTGCGGCATGGACCATCTCGTCGAACTCGGAACGGGTCGAGACGTCCGTCTGGGTCCAGATCGCCGCCCGGCCGATCTCGTTGGCGACGCGTTCGGCGCCCTTGGCGTTGAGGTCGGCGACAACGACCTTGGCGCCCTCCTCGGCAAAACGCTTGGCCATGCCCTCGCCGAAGCCTGACGCGGCACCGGTGATGATGGCAACTTTGTTTTCCAGGCGCATGGCTTTCTCACTCATGATTGAAGTCTCCCCGCTCCGGCAGCCTCCGGCAATGGCCGCCGAAAGATCAAAAATACTCTCGATTTCTCCTTTGGCTTTCGCCTCGATCCCGCTCTATGCTGCATTTGCGAAGGCCTCCCGGAACCACCTCGCCGACAAGCGTCCGGGTTGCGCCAGTGTCAAGGGCACACCTCAGAACAATCGGCAAACACCCGATTGGCCCTGGGATGTGACGCCATGTCACTGGAAAATCTAAATCGATTAGATTATATCCACCCGTACACCAGCGAGCGGCGTCAGAGCGGACAGACCATGACCAGCCAGATCATTCCTGTCGACCCTTTCGACTTCATCATTTTCGGCGGCACCGGCGATCTGTCGGAACGCAAGCTTTTGCCGTCACTCTATCATCGCCAGCGCGGCCACCAATTTTCCGAACCGACGCGCATCATCGGCACGTCGCGCTCGAGAATGACCGACGAGGAATTCCAGGCTTTCGCCAGGCAGGCGATTTCCGACCATGTGAAACCGGCCGATATCGACGCCGCCGAGCTGGAGACCTTCCTTGCCCGGCTTTCCTACGTCTCGGCTGACGCGACGACCGGCGCTGGCTTCGACAAATTGAAGACGGCGATCGGCGACAGCGAATGCATCCGCGCCTTCTATCTGGCGGTTGCGCCGGCGCTGTTCGGCGACATCTCGCACAAGCTGAAAGAGAACGGACTGATCACGCCGAACTCGCGCATCGTGCTGGAGAAGCCGATCGGGCGCGATCTCGCCTCCGCGCGCGAGCTCAACGATTTGGTCGGCGACGATTTCCATGAAAGCCAGATTTTCCGCATCGATCACTATCTCGGCAAGGAAACGGTGCAGAACCTGATGGCGCTGCGCTTTGCCAATGCGCTCTACGAGCCGCTGTGGAATTCCGCCAATGTCGATCATGTGCAGATCACCGTGGCCGAGACCGTCGGCCTCGAAGACCGCGTCACCTATTACGACAAGGCGGGCGCGTTGCGCGACATGGTGCAGAACCACATGCTGCAGCTTCTCTGCCTCGTCGCCATGGAGGCGCCGTCGTCTATGGACGCCGACGCCGTGCGCGACGAAAAGCTGAAGGTGTTGCGCGCGCTGAAACGCATCAACGGCAATGAAGCGCCCAAGCACACGGTACGCGGCCAGTACCGTGCCGGGGCCTCGGCCGGCGGGCCGGTGAAAGGCTATGTCGAGGAGCTCGGCAAAAACAGCAACACCGAGACCTTCGTTGCGCTCAAGGCCGAAATCGGCAACTGGCGCTGGGCGGGCGTGCCGTTCTACCTCAGGACGGGCAAGCGGCTGGCGACACGCGTTTCGGAGATCGTCATCGAATTCAAGCCGATCCCGCATTCGATCTTCGGCGACAGCGCCGGGCCGATCTCGGCCAACCAGCTGGTCATCCGGCTGCAGCCCGACGAAGGCGTCAAGCAGTTCATCATGATCAAGGATCCGGGGCCTGGCGGCATGCGGCTGCGCCAGATCCCGCTCGATATGAGCTTCGCGCAATCGTTCGACGGCCGCGCCCCCGACGCCTATGAGCGACTGATCATGGACGTCATCCGTGGCAACCAGACGCTGTTCATGCGCCGCGACGAGGTCGAGGCGGCGTGGAAATGGATCGACCCGATCCAGGACGCCTGGGAAGGCGCCAGGCAGGAGGCGCAGGGCTATACCGCCGGCACATGGGGCCCCTCCGCCTCGATTGCGCTGATCGAACGCGACGGGCGGACATGGCACGAGAGCAATTGAACAGCGAGGCCTACAACTGGCACGCGTTTGCCGAACGCCAGGATCTGGCGGCTGCACTTGCCGGCCACGTCGCAGGCCGGCTGACCACTGCGATCGCTGAGCGCGGCACGGCATTGCTCGCCGTTTCCGGCGGCACGACGCCGGCGAAATTTTTCGCATCGCTTTCGAGCATCCCGATCGCCTGGAACAAGGTCACGGTGACGCTGGTCGACGAGCGTTGCGTGCCGGTCTCCTCGCCGCGCTCCAACGCCGCGCTGGTCGCCGCCAATCTTTTGCAACACGCCGCCGCAGCCGCACGTTTCGTGCCGCTCTACCAAGAGGCAGAAAGCGTCGGCAACACGTCGGAGGCCGATAGCAGGATGTTGCGGTCGCTGCCCTGGCCGCTCGATGTGGTCGTGCTTGGCATGGGAACCGATGGCCATACCGCGTCGTTTTTTCCTGACGCCGACAATCTGGAAACACTGCTCGACCCGTCCTCGGAAAGGGTCGTGCTCCCGGTTCACGCGACAAGCGCCGGCGAGCCGCGGCTGACGCTGTCGCTGGCGCGGATCGTCAGGGCCGGCTTCATCGCGCTGCACATCGAGGGCGAGGACAAGCGCAAGGCATTCGAAAGCGCGATGGCATCGGACACGCGAAAGCCCATTCGCGCCGTGCTCGACGCAGCCGAGAGACCCGTACAGGTTTTCTGGGCACCCTGATTTCAACTTGCCGAGGGGTCCCGCACGGACCGTGTTTGCGGGACCTCGCCTGAAAGGACCGACGCCATGACCGCGAGACGCGACATCGAAGCCATCACCGAGCGCATCCGCCAACGCTCGAGACCGGGGCGCGAGGCCTATCTCGCCCGCATCGCCGAGGCATCGAGCCGCACCGCCAACCGAGCCGTGCTGTCCTGCGGCAACCTCGCCCACGGCTTTGCCGTGTGCAGCCCTTCGGAAAAGCTGGCATTGGGCGGCGACCGCGTGCCGAACCTCGGCATCATCACCTCCTATAACGACATGCTGTCGGCGCATCAGCCTTTCGAGACATTTCCAGCACTGATCAAGGACGCGGCGCGCGAGGCCGGCGGCATTGCCCAGGTCGCCGGCGGCGTGCCGGCGATGTGCGACGGCGTCACCCAGGGCCAGCCCGGCATGGAGCTGTCGCTGTTCTCGCGCGACGTGATCGCCATGGCGGCGGCGATCGGCCTGTCGCACAACATGTTCGACGCCGCCGTCCATCTCGGCGTCTGCGACAAGATCGTGCCGGGGCTGGTGATCGCGGCGCTGACCTTCGGCCATCTGCCGGCGGTGTTCATCCCGGCCGGGCCGATGACGACGGGCCTGCCCAACGATGAGAAAGCCAAGGTCCGCCAGCTCTATGCCGAAGGCAAGGCAGGACGGGCCGAGCTGCTCGAGGCCGAGTCCAAATCCTATCACGGGCCGGGAACCTGCACCTTCTACGGCACGGCGAACTCCAACCAGATGCTGATGGAGATCATGGGCCTGCACACGCCGGGCGCCTCCTTCGTCAACCCCGGTACGCCGTTGCGCGACGCGCTGACCCGGGAGGCGACGAAGCGGGCGCTGGCGATCACCGCGCTCGGCAACGCCTACACGCCGGTCGGTCGGATGATTGACGAGCGCTCGTTCGTCAACGGCATCGTCGGCCTGCACGCCACCGGCGGATCGACCAATCACACCATCCACCTGATCGCCATGGCGGCCGCGGCCGGCATCGCCATTACCTGGCAGGATATTTCGGACCTTTCGGAAGCCGTGCCGCTGCTGGCGCGGGTCTATCCGAATGGCCTTGCCGACGTGAACCATTTCCACGCAGCCGGCGGGCTCGGCTTCCTGATCCGCGAACTGCTCGACGAGGGAATATTGCACGAGGACGTCCAGACGGTTTGGGGCGAGGGGCTGCGGCCTTATGCGGTCGAGGCCAAGCTCGGCGCCGATGGCGGCGTGGTGCGCGAGGCCTCGCCCCGCGAAAGCGGCGACGAGAAGGTGCTGGCGCCGTTCAAGAAGGCGTTCCAGCCGACGGGCGGGCTGAAGATGCTCTCCGGCAATCTCGGCCACGCCGTCATCAAGACTTCCGCCGTGAAACCGGAACGGCGCATCCTCGAGGCGCCTGCCAGGGTTTTCGACAGCCAGCAAGGGCTCAACGAGGCGTTCAAGGCCGGCACGTTGACCGGCGATTTCATCGCCGTCATCCGTTTCCAGGGCCCGAAAGCCAACGGCATGCCGGAGCTGCACAAGCTGACCACCGTGCTCGGCGTGCTGCAGGATCGCGGCCAGCATGTGGCGCTGGTCACCGACGGGCGCATGTCGGGCGCGAGCGGCAAGGTGCCGGCGGCGATCCATGTGACGCCGGAGGCGGTCGAGGACGGGCCGATCGCCAGGATCCATGACGGCGACATCATCAGGCTCGACGCCGACACTGGGACGCTGGAAGTGCTGGTGCCGGCAGGCGATTTCGCGCTGCGGCGGGCGGCGGACAGCGATCTTGTCGGCAATGAATTCGGCTTCGGCCGCGAGCTTTTCGCCGGGTTGCGGCAAATGGTCGGCCGTGCCGACCACGGCGCTAGCGCATTCGGAAACAACGCGGCGGAATTCGCGCTGCAGTGAAAAGGGCGGCTCGTGGCCGCCCTTTTGGCGGTTGTCGATTGCCACGCTATTTTGCCCTTTTGGCCACTACGCTGCCTTCAGGGCAGACATGCTGTCCTATCTCCTTAAGACGGGCATTAAACACATCGAGGGATGCAGTGTTGAGTGGTTCTGCGTCGTTAGGGAACGGCAAAGGTCGACCCGTTCCAGTCGTCCAGATTCGCTCGCACTACGGAATAAGTTGACCCTTTCGAGACCCCCCGGAGTCGAATTCTCGTCCTGGAAGCCGACATTGGCCGGAACCAGCATTCGTGACCCAAAGACGACTGACATCTGCCGCGACGTGGACGGCAGCTTTGCGCCCCATGTCGGTCGTTGAGGTGATCTTCGCTGTTGCCCAATAGCGGACGTTGCCGGCGACCACCTTGGACATAGTTGTTGCGCCATGAGCGGCCCCTTAGGGACATCGGATGACCGCAGTGGGGCCGACAGCAGACCGTCAGCTTCACGGTGCGAGTCCTCAAAGCGGCCATTCAGGTAGATGCTGGGAAAGGACGCATTCTGATCCAAATCTGACAGGCGCATGATCCAATGGAGGTCTAGAACCGATCAGGCGTTGCCATCAGTGCCGCGAATTCTTGGGCTTAGAATAGCGCTGCGTAAGGAGTGGAGAGCGTCCCCATAATCCAAGTTTTCTGTCCAAAAGCCGCCCCCTTGCTATGGCCGGCGTTCGTTGGACAAAGGGCGGGGACGGAGGTAAAGCGAAGTGCAATCCTGAACTTGGCCGAGGAATGGGCCGGCTTCACCAGATTACCGACTGGTCGATTTCGCCAACGCGCGCCCGGCCGGTTAGCGCCATTGCCACCTCGAAGTCCCGGCGAAGCAGGTTGACACAATGGGCTACGCCCTCAGCACCACCCGTTGCCAGGGCGTAGACATAGGGGCGGCCAATCATGACTGCGCTTGCCCCCAGGGCAATCGCCTTCAAAACGTCTGTGCCACGCCTCACGCCGCCGTCGAGGATGATGGGAATCCGCCCGGCTACCCGCTCCGCGATGGCGGGCAGGGCGTCGATAGTCGCCGGCAGGGTGTCGAGGTTACGCGAACCGTGGTTTGATACGGCGATAGCATCAGCACCGCTTCCAATCGCCTGCTCGGCATCGTCAGGATCGAGGATACCTTTCAGGATAAGCGGCAGGGTTGTCAGGGAACGCAGCCAGGCAATATCCGCCCAGGTCGGCATGGCCCGCGGCTGCGCAGTGCCAACTTTGAGCACGCCGGTGTTCCGGTCCTTGAAGTATGGCGTTGCGAGGCTGTCGGGAATTTTGAATCCTGCCCGGAACTGCCTGCGGCGATCGCCTGGCGTTGGCATGTCGACCGTCACGCTGATTGCCTTTGCGCCCAGTGCCGCCATGCGCGATACGAGTTCACCATTGAAACAGCGGTCGCTTTGCCAATAGAGCAGGAACCAGACTGGAGACTGGCTCACCGCCACGCAATCTTCGATCGCCGCCGTCGCCGTGGTACCCAGAGTGAACACCGCTTCCGCCACTCCGGCGCCGCGCGCCGCGGCTATCTCGCCTTCCGGATGCACCAGCCGCTGATATGCTATTGGGGCCAGCATGATCGGATGCGGCAGACTTTGCCCGAAGAGCGTAATCCCGGTATCAAGCCTTGTCACATCGCGCAGCACGCGCGGCCTTAACCTGATGCGATCGAATGCGGCTTCGTTATCGCGCTTGGTGATTTCTTCGCCAGCACCGGCGGCAATGAACTCGTAAACAGCGTGCGGCAATAACTCTCGCGCCGCAGGTTCAAGATCCGCCAGGCATAGAAACCGGGTTTCGATGTCAAGCGGCATGGACCACTCCGGTCAACGTCTCAAAAAAAGTCGGCTAATCCAGAGACAACATTCGCGCATATGGCCGCTGGCCGCAAGGCTGCGGCACGGCACGCGGGACAACGAACGCCGATGACTGAGGGGCGGAAACGGGGCCGGAAACAGTAGGTCCGTTTGTGGTGGAGGAAGAACGATAGGGGACATTCAACTCTCGTGCGCGAGAGCGACTTTCAGCAAAGGCCACCCAAATCTCGGCTCCAGCTTCCACACTCGGCTGACAGCGACAGCTGAGCGCGGCTCCGGAGGATTGGCCTCAAGGCGTTTAACTCATCGTCGTTGCTCCAGCCTGCGTTGAGACGAGGCCCCGGCCGCCTGAGGTTTCGCGGGTGGCGTTAGTTGTTTCGCGCTGAAGGGCGTGCGCGAGCGCAAGCGCCACGAGACGGGCAAGAAGGTCGCGAATGCTGCAGACTGAGACCAAAAGTTGTTCTGGGGCGCGGCGTCACCTTCAGCGTTCGCCATCGCAGTCGCAATATTGACGTGCGCCTATGTCGGCGTCGGACTATCTGCCATCACTGCTGCCTGGCGACGAATTCGAAACAGCCCTTGAGCGGCGGCGGCGGCGGCGCTCGCATATGATCGGTCGCCATGGATAAGGATCAGCACCATGGCACCCTCGGTCAAAAGCAGTATTTCGCGGGCAACTACTGCCGCATCCGAGATACCGTCGCTTTCCAGCCGCTCCGCCAAAAGGCGCTCCAGCGTCGCCTTGTGTTGCCGTGCCATCCGTCGCGCCGGGTGACCCGGGAGATCAGCAAGCTCGATTGCCAGCCTTGTGAAACCTGATCCCTCCCAGTGTTTGGTCGCCGACCAACTCGCTAAATCCGCGAAGATTCCCTCGACGACTTGTTCCGGTCCATGCTTTGGACGGTCAATCATCTTGACGAAAGCAGCAACGGCAAGGTCGTGCTGGGCATCGAGCATAGCTGCCAATAGGGCGTCCTTGCTGTCGAAGTGGTGGTAAAGGGTTCGCTTGGTCAGAGATGCTCCGGCAGCAATGTCGCTCATCTTCACTCGGGCAAAACCGTGCCTCCGTATCAATCGATAGGCGGATGCAAGTATTTTCATCCGGGTTTCATGCGCGGACCTGGCCATTGCTCCTAGGCTTTCGAAAGTAGACCCAAGAGTGAATTTACTCCGATCAGTCAATAAGTGAACATCAAGAAATTCAACGTTCGGAGCAGGGCCGTGGTCGCGGATTTTAGGGGGCCTGTCGCTGGATTGAGCGACGGGAGTGGGCACGCCGAACTCATCGCTCTGTTTGGTGATCGTCTTGTTGTGACGCGAGCGGTTCGGGAGCAACACGCCAACACGACAACATGGGTGGCCGGGACACTGCCCGACGCGGTTGCGTTCCCCAGGTCGACGGACGAAGTACAGCAAGCTGTCCGGATATGCGCCAGGCATCGCATTCCCATCATCGCGTTTGGCGCCGGAACCTCGTTCGAGGGACACGTAAATGCGCCTTTCGGCGGACTATGTCTTGACCTAACTGAGATGAACCGCGTGATCGAAGTGCACGCCTCAGATTTTGACTGCATCGTCGAACCGGGCGTCACCCGCAAGCAGTTGAACGACTTTCTGCGGGACGAGGGCCTGTTCTTCCCGGTAGATCCCGGCGCCGACGCTTCGTTGGGCGGTATGGCCTCGACACGCGCGTCCGGCACCACCGCTGTGCGGTATGGCACGATGAAAGACAACGTCCTGGCGATGAAAGCTGTGCTGCCGAACGGCGACCTCATAGTCACGGCGCGCCGTGCCCGCAAATCCTCCGCTGGCTATGATCTGACCCGGTTGCTTGTAGGCGCCGAGGGCACCTTGGGCGTTATCACAGAACTCACCCTCAAGCTCCACGGCATACCCGAAGCCATTTCCGCCGGTGTCTGCCCGTTCCCCTCGGTCGAGGCCTGCTGCGACGCGGCCATCACGGGGATTAAGTCCGGCACACCGTTTGCGCGGGTCGAGCTTCTCGACGAGTTGCAGGTTCGGGTTTGCAATGCCTATTCGAAACTCAGCATGCCTGAGCAGCCGCATCTGTTTCTGGAATTCTACGGTTCCGAGGCGAGCGTTGCGGAGCAGGCAGAGCTTTTCGGCGCCATCGCCGAAGATTTCGGCGGAGGGCCTTTCGAGTGGAGCGCCCGATTAGAAGACCGTGCGCGCCTTTGGCAGGCCCGACACGATGTATTCTGGGCTCAGCGATCCTACCGCGCAGGCGCAAAGGTTGTCGTCTCCGATGTCTGCGTTCCGATTTCTCGATTGGCTGAATGCGTCCGTGAGACAAAAGCCGATATCGAACGTTCCTGCCTAATCGCACCTATTGTTGGACATGTGGGCGACGGCAACTTTCATGCCGGGGTCCTGGTCATGATGGACGATCCTGATGAGGTTCGGCGTGCGAAGGCTTTCCTTGAGCGCCTCGTCGAGCGGTCACTTGCCATGGATGGCACCTGCACCGGCGAACACGGCATCGGCGAGGGCAAGAAGCATTTTATGGTCGCTGAGCATGGCCAGAATGCCGTCGATCTCATGGGTGCTATCAAGCGCGCCATCGATCCCAATATGATCATGAACCCGGGCAAGATTTTCTAAAAGGTGGCGCACCGGGATTGGACAGCACTGCTTTCAGTTGCAAGCCGCGAGACCTGAAGGTTGGCCTTACCCACGCAACAACAAAAAGGTGCGACATGGATAGGGAATTTAGACCGCGCAGTCTTTTTGAAGATTCGTCCAAACTGAATGTGGACTTGCGAGCGACCACCCTTCCTCCCCCACGGTGTAGGCACCTGTCGCTACCGCTGCCCGTATGTTTAGGCTTGCTATCATCCCATTTGGCCGTCGGCTTCGTGACCGAAGAGGACATTCGGCAATTTTGGAAGGGTTACGCAATAGGCGGCGGGGTATTTGTCATTCTACTGATCTTGGAGCTAGGGGTCATCTGCCTCCTCTGACTTTCAGTGGTCGCTCCGGCAGCGGTGGCGCTGTCCGCTTTGGTAGTTTATAAAACCGTCGCATTGGCTGCTATCGGGCGCACAGCCAGAATTGGGGCGGCAGCTTTACCGAGCGGATCCTCCAGGATCGAGGAAGCTCCGGCAAGTCTCGCTGGCTGCTTCGGCAGCATATTCGAAATGCGGGTGTTGGTTCCAAGGGATGTCGGCTTCGCGCCGATCTCGGCCGTAGAGAATCCCTTTGCCACCGCCTGAAAGCGGACGATAGGGGGACCAAGCTGGAGGTCGCGGTTGCGGACTAAGCAGACGAAGAATGGAGCCCGGCGCCCCTGCAATGTGCGCCGGCCTCACCACACTCGAACTCCGAAAATCTCCGAAACGTGTTGCGGCCGAGCGCTACAAGAGCGATAATTAGTGCCCGAACGGAATGACGCAGACGGCTTCGCTTGCCGCGGGGCTGGTAGCGGCCCGGACGGTCAAATCAGGGAATTCGCCATGCACAATGTCTCTCGGCGAAATGCCATTCGCCTCGTTCTGGCGGTCACAGCCGCCCTGTTTGCGACCTCGATGCCCTCTTTTGCCACTGAAGCGGTTCCGCTGGCGATCAAGGGTTATGACCCGGTCGCCTATTTCACCATCGGAAGCCCCACGCGCGGGCTGCCGGAGATCGAGTACGAATGGGATGAGCACCGCTACCTCTTCGCGAACGCCGAGCATCGCGAGCTTTTCAAGGCCGATCCTGTTCGCTACGCGCCAGAGTTCGGAAATTTTTGTGCAATGGCGCTGGCCCTGGGCGAGCTCGACGAGGCCAACCCGGAGAACTGGCTGATCAGCGACGGAAAGCTTTATATTTTCGGTAAACCGGCCCCGATGGGACCCGCGCTCTTCCAGCAGGACCTTGCTGCGAATATCGCAAAGGCCAACCAGAACCGCGCGCTACTTCAAGGACATTAGCGGTTCATTCTCTCGGCTGGTGGCAGGTCGCCTGTGACGGGGTAGAGGCGGGCCTTGCGGAATCCGTCGCGCAGATGTTCGAGATCGCCAGAGCGTAGAAACTTGGTTCCGAACTCCTGGGGGTCGAAGGTTGGGTCGATGCGGCGTATCATCGTCACGACACGCGCGGCGTCCTCCGCTCGATCGTCTTGTGCATAGGCGGCCGCCAGCAGGATACGGCTGAAGTTCGCGCCTGCGGTTGTTCGAAGACTAAGTTCCGCCTGTTCGATCGCCGCGTCGTAACGCCGTTTCAGATAGTAGGCCAGGCTCAGCGCAAAGCGATCGATCGCATTGAGATCGGGGTCGATACGCTGCGCCTGCTCCAAGGCCTCGATCGCCGCATCCGTCTGTCCCAGCCACAACAGGATGGTGCCGCGCCCGGCGAGGCCGTGAGCATCGTTCGGATTGATCGCAATGGCGCGCTCGATCTCAACCTCTGCCTGGTTGTATCTCTGACGAAAGAGGTGGATGTGGCCGAGAGTGATGCGCGCGCGCACGTCGGAATCATCAAGGCTCAGCGCCTTGATTGCCAGTTCCTCGGCACGGCTCAGGAAGGCGGTTGGCGATTCCGCCCAGCCCATCGAGCTGGCAATGTGATAGGTTTCGGCAAGTGCCGCATATGCAGCAGCGTAGTTCGGGTCAAGCTCGATGGCGCGTCTGAGCAGGGCGCGCGCCTCCACATTGTTTGCATGCGTCGGGCTCTGCAATGCCGGCCTGGCGCGCAGCACGTAATCATAGGCTGCGAGATTTTCGGTTGGCTTCGCGAACACCCGATTTTGTTCGATCTGGGTCACGCGAATCGCCAGGACGCTGACGATGCGAGTGACAATGTTGTCCTGCAGCGCGAACACGTCCGCCAGCGCCTCCTCGAAGCGTGCAGACCAAATCACCCGTCCCTGCCTTGTGTCGACGAGTTGCGCGATGACCCGCACGCGGTCGCCGGTCTGGCGGACGCTGCCTTCGACCAGATAGCTGACGGCGAGACCGCGGCCGATCTCCTCCGGGCTTGCGGGCTTTCCCTTGTAGGGGAAGACAGCGTTCCACGACATCACGGTCAGCGCGGAGAACCGACCCAGTGCGTTGATGATATCCTGCGTCAATCCATCCGCGAAATACTGACGAGCCGAATCGTCGCTCTGGTTCAGGAACGGGAGAATGGCGATCGCGGGTTTCGTGCTGACTTCAGCACTTTTTGTGAATTGATCGCCAGAGCGCAGAATGCTGAGAAATTTCCACTCAGAGCCAAGACCGGCCCAGAGCGCGCCTACAATAAGCAAAATCATCAGAGACAGAGCGGCGAACAATCCCCGGCGCCAGCCGGTGGGCGCCGGAGCGGCCGTGGCGTCGAGCCGCACGCGAAAGGCGCGCACCGGCCGAGCGATGTTCTTGAGCTGCTGTTCGCCGATATTCTCAAAGGCAACGTCGAGCTTGCCTTGCACGTCTTCCTGCACGCGGCCCGAGACGCAGATGCCGCCAGGCTCCGCGAGCCCCTCCAAGCGAGCCGCCACGTTGACGCCATCCCCGAAAATGTCGTCATCCTCGATGATGATGTCGCCGACATTGATGCCGACGCGGAACTCGATACGTTGTCCTGCCGGCACCGCGACATTGCGTTCCGCCATGCCGCGCTGGATCTCGACGGCGCAGCGCACGGCCTCGACCACACTCGCGAACTCGACCAGCATCCCATCGCCGGTGGTCTTGACAATCCGCCCGCGGTGTTCGTTGATCTTTCGGTCGACCAGAGCACGCCGATGCGCCTTCAGCTGGGCGAGCGTACCTTCCTCGTCGTTGCCCATCAGCCGGCTGTAGCCGGAGATGTCGGCCGCTAGAATGGCCGTAAGTCGCCGCTCTACATGCTCGGTTGACAATCCGACTCTCCCCCGTGCGCTTCGGCCACCTTTTTCCGATAGCTCTGGGCTAAGCACTACGGAACCTAGGGCTCCGTAGTGCTTAGCCCTAAGGAGGCCCCAATCGAAGGCGAGCGTCGCGCCCACCGCTGGGGCGGTGGAACCGCGAACGCTATGACCTGCTCGGCCACACCCTCACCGATCTTTTGGCCCGCAACCACATCGGAGCGAAAATGGACCCCGGCCCACATGCGCGCGTCGGCCGCCTGCTTGGCCGTCACAGTCCATCAGCGCGGAGTAGCCCACCACATCGGCAGCAAGAATGGCAGCAAGCTTGCGATCCACGACGGCGTTCTTTGAGACCACCTATGCCCGAGGAATGCACCATAGCAGAAGTCGGAGGCATTGTATCGCCGCAAGGCCCTTTGCTGTGCATGCACCGGAAGGTCTGGAATGGGTCAGGACTTCTGGTTCGGCTCAATGTCTGGTTTCTGGAAGGAAATGCGTCCCTGAAGGTCGGGATTGGGTCCGATTGTGTTGAAAAAGTCCGGGTTGCAGCAGTCCTGAAGCACTGATTCAATGTTCGTCGTAAGAGGAGATTGAGTCGATGATGGGCGAGCAAAGTGTGATGCAGGAGGAGCTGTTCTACGGCTTCAGCCTGGAGCGGCATGTGCCGGCAGATCACCTGCTCAGAGCGATCGACCGCTTCGTCGACCTGTCCGCCATCCGCCAGCATCTGGCGCCCTTCTACAGCCCGATCGGCCGTCCCTCGATCGACCCTGAGCTGCTGATCCGCATGCTGATCGTCGGCTATTGTTTTGGCATCCGCTCGGAGCGGCGGCTGTGCGAGGAGGTACATCTGAACCTGGCCTATCGGTGGTTCTGCCGGCTTGGCCTCGACGGTGATGTGCCTGACCACTCAACCTTCTCCAAGACCCGCCACGGCCGCTTCCGCAATGCCGACCTGCTGCGCGAACTGTTCGAGACCGTCGTCCGGCGCTGCATAGCGGAAGGGCTCGTCGGCGGCGAAGGCTTTGCGGTCGATGCCAGCATGATCGTCGCCGACGCCCATCGTCAGCGCGGGATCGAAACGGCCGAGGACCTCAATCCTAAAGCCAAGCGGGCCGTGGCTGAGTATCTCGCCACTCTGGATGACGCCGCCTTCGGGGCCGCCACGCCGGTAGAGCCAAAGTTCGTATCGCCTGTCGATCCTGCAGCACGCTGGACCGCCTCTTGGGGCGGCCCGGCCGTCTACGCCTATTGCACCAACTATCTGATCGACGTGGAGCACGCCGTCATCGTCGATGTGGAGCCCTCGACCGCGGTGCGCCAAGCCGAGGTGACGGCCGCCAAGACCATGATCGAGCGGGCGCACGACGAGTTCGGCCTCTGGCCGGAGCGGCTGATTGCCGACACCGGCTACGGCTCGGCCGAAATGCTGAACTGGTTGGTGCATGAGCGTGGGATCGAGCCGCACATCCCGGTGTTCGACCACTCCAAGCGCAAGGACGGCACCTTCTCGCGTGAGGATTTCGCCTACGACCATGCAAGCGATACCTACCGCTGCCCGGGCGGAAAGACGCTCAGGCAGCGCCAGAAGACCTATCGGGTGCCACACCCTCTCGTCGACGAGAATGGCATGATGCGCTATCGCGCCAGCAAGCTGGATTGCGACGCCTGTGCCCTGAAGCTCCGCTGTTGCCCGAAGGAGCCGGCGCGCAAAGTGCTGCGCTCGATCTATGAGGGTGCGCGCGACATGGCCCGCGATATCGCCAAGACCGACGCCTACCAAACCTCACGCTATCAACGGAAGAAGGTCGAGATGCTGTTCGCGCACCTCAGGCGCATCCTGAAGCTCGACAGACTGCGGTCCCTGCGGTGCCCGCGATGAGTTCCACCTCGCAGCCACCGCCCAGAACCTCAGGAAATTGGCCAAGATCTGCACCACCCGGACACCAATCCCAGCCAAGGAGCCGCCTCGACCCAACCGCAACTCGTCGCGGCGAAAAGAACGCCCGGCTTAATCACCGACTTCTTCAACACAATCGGACCCAATCCCGACCTTCCTGCGCTGGAATCTTTCCCAAAAGCCGACGTTGGGTGCGACCGGCGCTCATGACGCGATCCGCATCTTGCCACACGCGCCCAGCCTCGTTTTTGAATTTGCCACGCGTGTGAGAATTCTCACAGACGAACCTACCCACTCCTCATATGCTTTGCGCACCGATCTTGTTCTGACCTGTTCGGTGGGGAGGAAAATATCATGTACAGATACACGGTCCTTGCAGCGCTTTGCGTGACGACGGGCTACGCCTCTGCAGGTGAACTGGACCCCCTACAAGGAGGGAGTATCGATCTCGGCGGTTTTCAAGGCGTCGTCTATTATACGGAAGCCGATAACAGCTTCCGGGTGGTCACCACGATCGCTGAAGGCGAGGCGGGCTTGCCTGTGCGCTTCGAGGCAACCCTCGATGAAGGCCAAAGCCTCACGATCTCGGTTCCAGGCAGGTTGGACGAGCGCAGCCAAACCGTCGAGATTTCGCGGGCCGGCGGCAAACTCTTCGTGGCAGGAGCCGAGCCCCCTCCCGAACTCGTTCGTGCCGGCCATTGAATCTGTCGCCTCCGAGGACGAACTCGATCTCCGCGAAGGAACAAGACAATGCTTTATACGCTCGTCATTCTGGCTTGCCTTACATCCGCTCCGGAGGCCTGCGAGTCGCGCGAGTTGATCGTCGGCGATTTGGCCATCCATCCCGGGGCCGCTTTTATACAGGCGCAACCACTTGTCGCCCAGTGGACCAAAACGCATCCCGCCTTTTTCGTACAACGTTGGCGACTGCTACCTGGTCGTGGGACATGAATGCTGCACTCGTCTGCAGTTCCGTGCCGGCACAGGGCACGACCGCACAGCCGATTCGGCGGTCGGGCGTAGGTCGGGATTGCCAACGCTCCGTGAATGTCGGCAAATGGCGCACGTGATCGGTTGGTGCGTTCCGACTTCAGATTGCCTGATGAGGCTCGGCAAGGTCCGGCTGGGGTGGAGAGACGAAGTTCCCATTCGTCCCTTGAACGGGGAAAACGCGCCAGTAGCAGGCAGTCAAATGTGTGTTCTGGAATGACTGCAATTGGCGCGACCGCGCCCGTTGAACGCGCTGCCCCTTCCACCAACTAACGGCCAACGCTATTCCCGCCGAGCCCAGGGCGTGTCATATAGCGTAGCACGCTCCAGCTCGCTGAGCAGGGCCTCGGCCTCTCTGACGTCGGCGGTTTCGAAACCCTCGGTGAACCAGTCGCGAACGGGTGTCAGAAAACCGTGGGCTTTCTCCCCGGCGCCTCGCTCTGCCCACAGGCGTGCGAGCTGCGTCGCAGCTCGCAACTCCCACCATTTGGCGGCCTGCGCCCCGGCAGTCTCTACCGATTTGCCGAAAGATTCCGCCGCCAAGTCGCTGTCGCGACCAGGCTCGCGCAAAGCAAACTCCCCTTTCAGTCGGTACAGCTCGGCATCAAACCAACGCTCGCCGGTCGAAGTCGCACGCTCGAACGCGTCGTCGAGCACACGTCGTGCATCTTCAACGTTGCCACTACTAAGGTAAGCCTCAGCCAGAATGGACTCGAAGTACGGCATCATCACCAGGTAACCGGCGTTCACGTCGTGCTCGTAGCAGGATTTGAGGGTCTCGAGGCCTTCGGTTGCATTTCCTTCAGCGATGAGTGCGGCAGCTCGAAAGCCCCGTCCCTTGTTCAACATTGCAGGCATGGCCTTTTCGGACGCGAGAGCAATCAGGCGCTCGCTGTCGCGCCGAAGGGCGAGCCAGTCTTTGCACAAGTGGTAGTAGACGCACGTGTTGGCGAGAGCCAACACGATCGCGAAGGGCTGGCGCGTTTTCTCCGCAGTTTCCAGACCCTGCCGGCACCGCCGGTACCCCTGCTCGGGGTAGCCCAGAATGAGCAGCGTCCGGGCAAGGTAGAGGATCGGTCCGGCGTCGGCGATGTCCGCACCGAGCAGAGGGTCCAGGTCAGGTGCCCTTGTCGAGACCCGCTGCTCCAGGAAAGAGCGTGCGGTGGCAAAATCGCCCATCCAAAGGGCAACGAATCCGGCTGCGTCCGCTCCGATTGGGCCACCCTCGCCGTATGCGCGCGCCGCCGCGCGCATCAGCTCGTTGGCGACTTCGCGCGCGCGATCGAGCTCCGCGCGATTGTAGTAACAGAGAAACTCGCCGTAGCCGGCCGGGAGGTTCTCGTGCTCCGCTCCCGTTTGCCCTGCCAGGAATCGGGCGCGAGCATAAGCGGTGCCCGTTTCAACCGCCGCCGTGCCCCTAGCCGCCCGGAGCGCATCCCCGAGTGCAAGGCGGAGCCCGAGTTCAAATCGGTTGCGCTCCAAGCCTTCCGGCAGCGTTTCGAGAAGCGAGAGACCGTTATCGAGCTGGTCCAGCGCTTCCCTTGTCGCCGAGCGCATGATCGCCGTGCGTGCCGCAGCCTGATAATATGGCACTGCCTGCTCGACGAGCCGGCTCTGCCGTAGTGGCCGGCGACGAGTTCGGGATGAGCTGTGGCAGTGTCCTTGAATCTCTTGACCAGCGCGTCGGCAATCGCGCCATGCAGTTCCCGGCAGCGGCTTTTGAGGAGCGATTCGTAGGCGGCGTCCTGAATGAGAGCGTGCTTGAAGATGTGTGCCCGGCTGGCCGCGGTGCCGCCGCTCAAGATTAGCTCGGCTCCGATCAGTTCCGAGAGCGCCGTCTCCAGTTCACCGGCAGGCATGTCGCTCACGCTCGCCAGCAGCGCAGGAATCGAACTCCCGCCCAATCACGGCACCGACTTGCGCGGCATGCCTTGCGGAGGGCGGCAGGCGGTCGAGCCGAGCCATCAGCGCGTCCTGAAGTGTCACGGGAACCGTGACTGCAGGCAGAGATCCCAAAAGGTCGAAGTGATCTCCTGCGTCGACAAGGACGTTGAGATCGCGCATCGCCTTAGTCAATTCCTCGATGAACAGCGGAATGCCGTCGGTGTGCGCGACGATCTCGTTCAAGACTTCCTGCGGAAGACGCTTGCCCGCAACGGCCTCGGCCACTGCGGCCGCCTCAATCGGATCGAGCCGTTCGAGCACGATCCAGTCAACGTGTGCGCCGCTCCAAGCCGGCTTGAACTCCGGCCGGAAAGTGACGAGCAGCAGCACTGGCAATTGGGCGATCCGATCGTTGATCCGATCGACCAGTTCCAGCGTCGTCGGGTCGAGCCATTGTGCGTCCTCGACGACCACGAGCAGCGGATGCCGCGTCGCGAGCCCCTCAAGCCAGTTCAGCAGCGCTGCAAACGTCATGGCCCTCCTCTGCTGAGGGGTCAGATCACGTAACGAATGCTGCTCGCCGGTTCGAACGCCGAGCAGATCGGCGATGACAGGGATGGCGCCGCTGGTATCGGACAAAGCCCTTCCTAGAAGAAGCTCGAGCTTCCTGAGCTGTGTTTCGTCCGGGTCAATGCTTGCAAACTCCGCGGAGCGCCGGATTTCCGAGATGACGGGCCGTAGCGCCGAGTTCGCGTAGTACGGCGAGGCGTCGAAATGGATTTCCTGGAGCCGGTCCCCTCTCAGTCGATCCCCGAGAAAGCGCACCAGTCTCGATTTTCCGATCCCGGGCTCCCCGGTTACGAGGACAACCTGGCCCATCGTTCGCCTGACCCGCCCCCAGCGCTCGAGCAGCAGATCGATCTCGCGGCCTCGGCCGACGAACGGCGTGAGCATCGTGCCGTGAAGTCCCTCGAACCGACTTTCACTGCGCCCGATGCCGTGGACCCGCCAGCGGGCTACCGAGGGGCCGATCCCCTTGATCGGCTGCCTTCCCAGGTCCTCCAGGTCGAAAATCCCTCCGACGAGGTGCCGGGTGGTTTCGGAAATCACAACTTGGTCCGGCCCTGCCGCCTGCTGCAGCCGTGCTGCGAGGTTCGGCGTCTCCCCGACGATCTCGTCCGGGCGCTCTGCCTGCCCTTCCCCTAGGCTTCCGATGACCACCAACCCTGTGGCAATGCCGATGCGTGCACGAAGGTGAGGAACCTCTTGCGTCTTGATTCCACCAGCTGCTGCCACAATGCGAAGGGCAGCCTTGACCGCCCGTTCAGCCGCGTCCTCCTGTGCCTTCGGCCAGCCGAAATATGCAAGAACGCCATCGCCCAAGAACTTGGCGACGTGCCCCCCGAAACGGTCCATTTCTTCGGTTACCGCGCTTCGGTAACGCCGCATCAGCGCCCGCAGTTCTTCGGGGTCGAGCTGATGGCTTAGCTCGGTCGACCCGACGAGGTCGACGAACATCACCGTGAGCTGCCGCCGCTCTGCCTCTGTCGGGGCGGATAAAGGCAGCGCTGTCTTCAGCGATGCGGATGCGCCAATGGGCGCCGACCTCGAAACCAGGGCCAGTGAGGCAATCGCATCGAGCAGCTTGCGCCGGTGACCGACGGAGGTCACGCCGATTCCCGTCAAATCCTCGGCCGTCAGGTGGGCAAGAACCTCTTCACTAATATCGTTGTCGCGGAAGGCCTTCTCGTATTGTCCCAGGCCGATACCGCGAAGCCAGGTGGCGACGTCCACGTTCCCCTCCTGTATGAAAGTACAATCATACACCAAAAGCCCATCATGGACGCGTGAAAACGGTCCGAGAAGTCGATTCGGCCTCAGCCTGAAGGTCCACTTTAATAGGACCAGAAATGTCGGGAAATGGTGGCGCAAATGTCCTTCCGGAACCGGAACTGATGACCCATTTCTCTCCTTCCGCCATATGGACTCGGATGTCCGGATCGGGTCACGAATGCTGGTTCCGGCTAATGTCGGCTTCCAAGAAGTGAATTCGACTCCGGAAGGTCTCGAAAGGGTCAAACTTCGCCGTACCCCTTCTGCGAACGAGCGTCCGCATCGGGGTGGAATGTCGCCATTCGTCGCGTTGATGGAACGAGCAAGTAGCGCCAATTGCCGACCTTCGCACGGCTAAATGCGAACGTCTTGTACATGCCGACGTGTTGAAAAAGTCCGCGGCCGATCTCTTATGGACGTTTTCGTAGAATAGTGTTCTGCCAAGGCGCCGATCGTGAGTCCTGATTCCGGGAAAAGACCTTGCCTTTGAAATGTGGTTCTGTCGACGGCACTTGTTTTGCTGTGCGACGGATTTTTTCAACACTATCTACCTGATGCGGACGTTCGTAGCTTCGCTAGTCTTCTACTTCGAACGACGAGGAAGCCGGAGCGGATGATCTCCGTATCGGAGCGCGTGGCGGCGCCCGGGATCGGTTAGGCGGTTGTCAGGCGCACCGTCACCTTCGCCCGCTCGCCCGTGTATTGACCTGGCGCTTGAATCCTTCGAACTGCTCGCCCTAGAGGATGTAGGCCAGCATGGGCAGGCCGAGCGGCCGGAGAAATTCGCGATTCAAGACTGGCTCCGGCCAAAACCGAACAAGCGCTTGGAGATGTTCCGATAAATCGGAGTTCGGTGACTGCTTTGGAGCCCGGGCGGCCGACGGATCGGTCCCGCCCGGGATGAGCTTCGTCAGAGCCGTTCGAGCGTCAGCATGCCCGGATCGCCCTTCCAGGCTTTGGAAAGTTCGTCCGCGGCCTTGGTTTCGGCGGCAGCATCGCCTTGGGCCTTCGCCGCCTGCTGCAGCCCGAACAGCGCCCAGGCGCTGCTGCGTGCGCGGTCGAGCGCCGCCACGAACTCCTTCGCCGCGTCCGCCGGCTGACCATTCTTGAGGAGGGCGGCGCCTAGGGACTGCCTCACGGGATAGTACCAGTACGGAGGCTCCATATAGGGGATCGAGTCCTCCGTTTCGGCCGCCTTCTTCCAGAAGGCTATCGAGCCGCCGACGTCGTTCTCGGCCTGCGCAGCGCGGGCGCGTACGACATCTTCGGCCACTTGCAGGACCGACAATGCCGGGATCCCCCAGGCATCGTGCACCGACCAGTCGGTTTCCTGAGCGATCTTGTGGATGGCGTCCGCCTCTGCTCGGGCGCCTGAGGCGTTCTTCTTCTCCGCCAGGGCGACACCGCGCGCATAGTGCCACATCGACGTGATGTAGGGCGGTGCGCCGGCCGGCTCGGCCTTAGCCAGGATCGCATCCGGCTCGGCATATTGCGCCCAGGCAAAATACGGAGCTGCCTTCACCGGCTGCACGATCGGAATGGCCGTCGCCACCTCGTTGGTCAAAAAATTGTCCAGCTTGTCGGCCTCTGCGAGCACCGTCTTCGAGTCACCGAGGAGCTGGGCCGAAACCAATACGAAGTGCACGTTGTGGGAATAGTAGCCGAGCGGATAGACACCGACCGCGCCAGTCTCGGCGAGATACGTCTCGTCCACTTTCGAGGCAGCTTCGTTGGACTTCAGCGAATCCGTATAGCGGCCGACGCGGTAGTAGATATGGCTCGGCATATGGACGATGTGTCCGGCCCCCGGCATCAGCGCTGCCAGTCGATCTGCGTAGGGCTCGGCGCGCTCCGGACGATCCGATGCCTCGACAAGATGAATGTAGAGGTGAATCGCCATCGGATGGTCAGGCCTCTTGGCGAGAACGCCTTCCAGCCGCTTCTGGACGTCCGCGGTGCGGCCCTTGGGTTCCTTGCCGCCCGGCTGCCAATAGTCCCAGGGCTGCGTGTCCATGCCGGCCTCTGCGGCCAGCACAGCGAGCTCGAGATCGTCAGGATATTTGTCGGAAAGCGCCGCAGTTGCATCGGCGAAGGCGGCGTTCAGGGTGTTTCGATCGGCGTTGGGATCGTCGGAATACCGCGTGGCGACCGCCTCGATCAGTCCCCGCTCCTTCTCGGTGGCACCGGATGAAAGCGCCTGCGCCTTTCGAATAGCAGCGATCGCCGGTACATTTGCGGCGGGATCCATCGGCACGTTGATGTTCGGCCCCAGGATCAGCGCCTCGCCGAGGAAGCACATCGCACAGTCGGGATCGAGACTTTGTGCCTTGCGGAAGGCGCGTCGCGCCTCCGCGTGATTGAAGTTGACGGCGAGCCGCAGCCCCTGGTCAAAATATTTTTGGGCATCGGCGCTCTTTGTGCTGATCGGATAGCTCAGGGAGCCCAGGTCGTCCCACAGAGGCGGCTGGGCCTCCTCGTAAGCCTTCATGTCTTCCGGGGCCAATGATTGGCCGGCAGCCGCCAGGACGACGCAGTGTCCGACGTCGAGTTCCCCCGGCACCGGCACTTTAGGCGCCGCAAGCTGCACCGGACTGGCGCCGACGTAAGCAACGGCAGCGCCGGTGCCGAAACTCATCAGGACAAGCGCGGTCCATCCCGCGCTTGGCAGGCAAGCACGCAGTTTCATGTGAACCTCCTGGCGTTCGGTACGTTCGCCCACCCCCGATCAGCCCTGTCTCTGCCAATTCTCGATCGGGGTGGTGCGGGCGATGATGATCCGCCTCTTGCCGCCGTTTGGCAACATATTTCCTGTTGCTATGTAGCTGCGATTCAGATGTTTTCTGCTCAACCTCGCCGCGCTCGCATGCGTTGGTCTGGCAGACCAGAGGTTGCGCGAGCCACCGATCCGATCCGCCAAAGGCCTTTAGCCGTTGCACCAATGCCGCGATTGAGGACCGCAAGGTCGGGACCGTGGCGCACAGCCGCCGTCTGTTGGCGAACAAGCGGGCGTCGCTCTTGGGTCAGCTTGAGACCTTGGTCCCACTGGGCTGAACGTCCGCTATCGTTCTTCAGACGCCAAAAGCCGCCATTCCGCTTCCGGCCCCATTGCGGTCATTCAAGGGCTTGCTACGGAGTGACCGCTTCTGGCGCGACCTGCTCGTTCTGGCAGATGAGCCGAACAGCAGCGTCGCCGCGTGAGGTTCGCGACATCCGCATCGCGGCCGCTTCAAACGGCTTGATGTCGCCTTATTTGGTGTTGGAGCAAGCTATCGTGCTAAGATCGCTGGTCGGCACCGTGCTACCTCTAAGGCAACGCGGCTGCAAGTGCCGGTTCGTACGCATGAGTATACTGCCAGGCTGACCGCAGAAGACAATGCAAAGATTTTCTTGCCGCAGATTTTCGCAAAAGCAAGGAGACGTTCATGAGCGCAAGTGGCCGATATCTCCGGAGCCTGATGGCATGCATGCTTGCCTGTGTCTTCTGGGTGGATACCGTTTCAGCGCAGTCGAATAACGCCGGCTGTACGTTCAGACTGGTAGCAGGTGCGTCCCGACAAATTCTGAGATGCCGGGAAGGCCTTACCATCATTGCGGAAGATGGCGCTCGTTTTGCACTGGTGGACCGTGATCGAAATGGTAGTGCCGATGCGGTCAGATTACGACGCAAGGCGCTGTTGCTCGATGCTCCAGCCGGCAGGGTCCGGGGTGGCTTCGCTGTCGTCACCCCGCAGGCGATCGCCGCGGTGCGAGGTACAAAATGGGCAGTCGACGTTGCCCGAGGCAAGACGTCTGTTTTCGTCGTCAAAGGTCGCGTCGCCGTGCAAAGGCCGGCGTCCAATGCTGGTGTAGTCCTCGGGCCGGGCGAAGGCGTCGATGTGGAAGCCGGAACAGGCACACTGACGGTCAAGCGCTGGCCCGCCGCACGTGTTTCGGCTTTGATGGCCCGTTTCGGTCAGTAAGCTAAATGAGCGGGCGAGCGCTTCAGACGCTGATCGCGCTCGTTCTGGCGGGTCTTTGGGGGGCCGGCCTTGGCTTTGCGCACTGGCGCGGCAACATGTGGTCCCTCGATCGCGTCGAAGCGACGATGACGGATCTTCGAACGCTTGTTCGGGGAACCACAAAGCCGCCGGAGCTGATTACCATTATCGCCATAGACGACGAAGCGGTCCGAAACGATGGCCGCTATCCCCTCAGCCGCGCCACGCTTGCCCGGATTGTCGATACGATAGCTCGCTTTGGACCGAAAGCCATTGCGTTCGACCTGCTGCTGGTCGATCCCGGGACAAAAGATGATGATGAGGCGCTCGCGCGTTCGCTGCGTGGGACTTCAAGCGTAATCGCTGCTGCAGCGGTCTACTCGGGAGGTAAACAATCGATTGCAGTCGAGGGCGATGGCCCTCTCGCCCGAGTGCCGAATGCCGAGCGGTTTTTGTGGCCCCTGAAAGCGTTCTCGGATATCGCCGCTGTCGGCGTCGTGAACGTGGTTACCGACTGGACGGGAACGCCTCGGTTCGTCCCGTTGCTGTTTCGGGCCGGAGATCGGACTGAAGCGTCTTTCTCCCTGCGCGTTGCCGCCATGGCGGTGGGAGAGGATCCGGGAATAGCGCCCGACTATCTATCTCTGGGTGGACAGCGGATTCGGACGGACATTGGTCACATACTCCCTCTGACATTCTATGGCCCCCGCGGCACGATCCGCACGATCAGCGCCACGACGGTGCTGGGCGGCCAAGTCGATGGCGGTATTATTCGGGATCGAATTGTTGTGATCGGAGCAACTGCAACCGGCGCCGGCGATGTTTTCCCGACACCGTTTGATCCCGTGCTCCCAGGCGTCGAGGTCATGTCGACGGCCATTGCCCATCTGATGACCGGCGACGGCATAGTGCGAGATCAGTACGTTCGCCTTGCAGATGCCGGCTTTGCGGTGGTGCTGCCGGTGGTTCTTGTGGGGCTGTTGGCATGGCGTCGCAACGCCGTCGGCCTTGCAGCGATCGTCGGCGTGGTTGCGATCTGGTTCGTGGTCAATATGACCGCATTCTCACACCATATCTGGCTGAGCGCGGCGTTGCCGATGGCCGCCGCCGTTCCGCCGGCTATTTTGTTCGGGGCCGCGCAGCTTTGGTTGGGCAGGAACCAGGCCCAGTATTTCGCCACGCAGAGCGAATTGCTTCAACGAGTTCAGGCCCCGGGCTTTGCGGGGTGGCTTGCGGAGCATGGCGACTTTCTCCTGGAACCTGTCCGGAGGGACGCCGCCATCATATTCATTGACCTGTCCGGTTTCACCGGACTGAGCGAAACATTGGGGCCGAACGCCACACGCGAACTTTTGAACACGTTCCATGCGTTGGTGGACGAAGAGGTGACAAAATGCGGTGGCGTTGTCACGAATTTCATGGGTGACGGAGCCATGATCCTGTTCGGTCTACCGGAAGCAGCGACAGATGATGCCTTCAATGCCGCCCGCTGCTGCGCAGCGCTCTCCAGCCGTACCAGCAACTGGCTCGTCTCGCTGCCCGCATCAACTGCATCTAGGCTCGGCTTCAAGATCGGAGCGCATTACGGAACAATCGTTGCGTCGAGACTCGGCGGCAAAGGCCGTCAGCACATCGCGACGACGGGTGATACGGTTAACGTCGCCAGTCGCTTGATGGAGATCGCGGCCGACCAAAATGCTGAAGTCGCAGTGAGCGACGAAATGCTGCAAGTCGCCGGCCGCGACTGCGAGTTGTTCAAATCTGGTGCTCTAAGAGGACCTGTGGAAGCACAGCTCCGCGGGCGTTCAGGCTCGCTCGCAATCTGGCTGTGGCAGAGTTCGCAGACGCTGCAGGATACCAGGCCCCGTGAACAATGATGGTATCGGAATGTCTGAATGGCGCCCGTTTGGCCGCGACACTTCGAATCCTGCCTGAGGCCTCGGCCAACCCGAACGGGAGATTCTGAAAAAATCCGCATTGATGGAAGGCAGCTTCGGGTCATGGGCGTGAATTCGGCCGGGGGCGAACGAGCTTCCGCTTAGGGTCGTATCAGGCTGTAGCGCGAACGGCAGGTTTGGAGAAACGCAATGAAGGTCGGCAAATGGCGCAACCGAGCCGTTCGGCCGATCCCCGGCGAATGGCGATCTCCCCACCCGCAGCCGTCGTTCTTCCGAATCCTTTCCGCAACGTCTAGGCTGAACCGAAAGGGGGATTTCGATGCATCGCCTTCTCATCGGCGTGGTCTGTAGTCAGGCAGGAACGTAGGTCAACCTGATGACTTCCCCGCCGATTCGCTCGCTGGCCACAAGGCGGAGCGGTGGCCGAGAGCCGGCGAAGAAGGGCTTGCCGCGACCAAGCACCACGGGGTGAAGGTAGAGGCGGTATTCGTCGATCAGACCCATTTCTGTCAGGCTTTGCGCCAACTCTGGTCCGGAAGCGGAAATCTCTCCTGTTAGCTTGGCCTTTAGCCTGCGTATCACTACCTCGACGTCATCCGCGATAAGCGTGGCATTGGGACCGACCGACTTCATCGAGCGCGATACAACCCATTTCGGCTGGCGCCGCCACGCCGCCGCGAACTCGTGTTGCTCCGTACTCCACTCAGGACGGTCTTCGTCCCAATAGCGCATGGCCTCGTACATGCGGCGACCGTACACACTGCCGGTCAGGTCGCGCACGTGCTCTATCCAGTGACGAAAGAGCGCGGGACTTGGCGCAGGTAATTCCTGGTGGTCGACATAGCCGTCGAGGGACTGGTTCATTCCGAATACGATCTTCGCCATGGTGCAAAATCCCCCGTCGTGTCAGGTATACAAGACGAACGACAGCCAAGCGCCTCGACGCATGCCCGAAATTTTTTTCTTGTGGGGGTCGTTGCCCCGTTCTTGTCGCAAGATTCCCGAGTTTTGAATCGGTTCGCGACTGATATTTGCGACGTCGCAAAACCGGATGTTCCGCGACGATCCGGCGAACAGAATGCTTTGCGAAATTTTTATAGCAAGCTAAACCGCGCGAAACGTCTGCGCCGCAGGCGAATATTGCGCTGTAAGGTACTTGGGTTCCACATTTGGGTTAGGGGCCGGGCTTCGGAACCACTTTTTTCAGACGTCGAATGTCCCTACTGCACCGTCAGCTCGGCTCGCTCGCCGGCTGTGATAGTCACCGTGCTTTCCTTTGAGCTGTTGTCCAACATTTGCGAGACGACGGCGTACTCGCCGGCCGGCAGCGCCGCCTGATATTTCTCGTCAAAGGCGTAGCCGAGCGATTTGCGGTTGCCATTGATGTCCTTCTTCGGATCGAAAATCTCGATCTTCGAAGCTCCTGGCGCGGTGATCGCCAGCACGCCGGCATTGACGGCGATGTTCAGATCCTGATGCTCACCGGCCTTGACGCTGAACGGCTGCTCGACGACGGCAAGGTCGACCGTCGCCGTCAGCACATAATCATCGGGCGGCAGATCGAACTTGCTGTCGGGGCCATAGGCATAAGCCACCTCTTGCCTCGTCCCGTCGATCTTCTTTTTTGCCTTGAACACCTTGAAGCCAATGCCCGAGCCCTCGGCCTTGTCGCCGCCGGCAATGTAGTAGGCGTTGGCAACGACATGGCCGACGCCGACGACGATATCCTTGTCGATGATCTTGCCGGCAGTGAGCGGGATGGTTTCGGTAACCTCGCCCTGCCCGATCCTGACCGTGACTTTCTGATCGCCGGCCGGCAACACCACCTTTGTGTCGCCATAGTAGGTCGCGGGCATTTCAACGCCCGGATAGGCGATCACGACAGCCGCACCATCGGCCACATCCGCTCCCTCGCTTGGCCGCGGATGAATGATGAGCGTACCGGCATCGAGCACAAAAAGGGGCTTGTAGACCTGGCCCGCCTCGACCGTGATCTTCTGTTCGGTGCTGGCCTCGCCATGGCGCGCCACGACTGTGTAATCGCCCGGCTCCAAATTGCCTTTATAAGCTCCGTATTCGGTGGCGACGTACTCGCCGCGCGTGCCGTCGGAGTTTGCCTGGTGGATCTCCCAGGAATTGCCGTCAGTGACGAGATCGCTGCCCTCGGCGAGCACCACGGCGGGGATGAAGTTGAACTCCGGTTTTTCCGGCGCGGCGGCCGGCGGCGGCGCGGGCGCTGGTTCGGGCGCTGGTGCAGGTGCGGCGGCGATGGTCTCGACCAGCGCGTCCTGCAGCGCCTTCTCATCCGACGCCTGGATGTATTTGCCGCCGGTGTTGTCGGCGAGGCAGGCAACCTGCTTGCCCTCTTCCGCGGTCAGGCCGAAGCCGACGACGTTTACGGTGAAGTCGACACCGGCAGCCCTCAGTTCCTTGCCGAGCGCGCAGGGGTCGCCTTTGCAGGTCTCGAGCCCGTCGGTGATCAGGATGACGGTGGCCTTGTCCTCGGTGTATTTCAGCGCCTCGGCCGCCTGCCTGACGGCTGATGTCAGCGGCGTCTTGCCGAGGAATTTCAGGCTGTCGGCGGCAGTGGAAACAGCACCTGCCGAGCCGGCCTGCGGCGGCACGATGAGCTCGATGTCCTCGCAACTGCCCTTCTCGCGATGGCCATAGGCCATGAAGCCGATTTCCTTGTCGGCGGGGACCGATTGCAGCACCGTTCGCAGCGATTCGCGGGCGATTTCGAGCTTCGGCTTGCCGTCGATCTGCGCCCACATCGAACCGGAGGCGTCGAGAACGATGACGACACGGTCGGCGGCAAGGCCGAGCGTCGTCATCCACAACAGGAGCGCCGCCGCAACGATGCTCCGTGCAAGTCCCGCCATGAAATCTCCCCCCAGTCAGTGGTCGCCAGTTCGTCGCAGCCAGTCAGCTTCTGCCAGCCGGCCCATGCCCGCCAGTCCGTGCCGCCGGGGGAAGCTATTTGACGCCGCGTCAGGATACAAGCCCGGGCGCCGGGGCACGTGGCGGGGCTGACTGCGCCAAAGCACTCAATATGTCGTGCGCCGCTCTTCGGAAGGCGGCCGGCCAAACTGCAGCCGGTAGCTCTGGGCAAAATAGGAGTGCGAGGTGAAGCCGGTGGCGATCGCCACGTCGAGGATCGGCATGTTGGTCTGGCGCAGCAATTCGCGCGCCCGCTCAAGCCTGAGCCGCATGTAATAGCGGCCGGGCGTCACACTGAGGTGGCGCAGGAACAGCCGCTCGACCTGGCGCACCGACAGGCCCGCCGACTTGGCGAGCTGCACCGCCGAAAGCGGCTCGTCGAGATGGTCGGCCATCAGTTCGACGATGCGGCGCAGCTTTTCCGATTTGCCGGTCAGGTCGCGTTCGGGGCCGACGCGCTGGCGGTCTCCGGCGGAGCGGATGCGTTCGTGCTGGAACTGGTTGGCGACGCCGTTGGCGAGGCTCGAGCCGAAATCGCCGCGCACGATCTCCAGCATCAGGTCGATGGAGGTGGTGCCGCCGGCGCAGGTGTAACGCTTGCGATCGATCTCGAAGACATTGCCCGTGCAGTTGATGTCGGGAAACCGTTCGACGAAGCCGGCGCGGTTTTCCCAGTGGATGGTGCAGCGATAGCCTTCGAGCTGGCCTGCCTCGGCGAGCAGATAGGAGCCGACCGACAGTGCGCCGAGCGCGTTGCCGCGCCGGCCCCAGCTGCGCAGCGCCGCCAGCACCTTGCTCTTGCCGGGAAACTCGGTCGTCAGCCCGACCGAGACGAAAAGAATATCGACCGGCGGTAGATCGGCGACAGCGTAGTCGATCTTGAGCGGCAGGCCGTTGGAGGCCATGACGGCATCGCCGTCGGCCGACACCGTCGTCCAGCCATAGAAGTCGTGGCCGAGCAGCCGATTGGCCGACCGGAACGTGTCGATTGCGGCGGCCAGCGAGAACATGGAAAACTTGTCAACCAGCAGGAACCCGAACTGCCGGCCGCCGTGAATGGGATCATTGGTGACCGGCCGCTCTGGGGGAACAGTGAGGTTCGGCAAAGCTTTGGGCTTTCCAGGTTCAGAAAGACGGCCGTTTCAATCCGGCCGCGAGATAGGCGGAAGCTAGCGTGTTGGCCATCAGCATGGCAATGGTCATCGGTCCGACGCCGCCGGGCACCGGCGTGATGGCGCCGGCGGTCCTGGCCGCTTCCGCAAAGGCGACGTCACCGACGAGACGGGTCTTGCCTTCGCCCTTTTCTGGCGCCGCGATGCGGTTGATGCCGACGTCGATGACGGTGGCGCCCGGTTTGACCCAGTCACCCCTGACCATTTCAGGTCTGCCGACAGCGGCAACGAGAATGTCGGCGGTGCGCGCCAGTGCAGCCAGGTCCTTCGTGCGGCTGTGCGCGACAGTGACGGTGCAGTTGGCGGCAAGCAGAAGATTGGCCATCGGTTTGCCGACGATATTGGAGCGGCCGACGACCACCGCATTGAGTCCGGAAAGATCCTTGCCGCGCACACGCTCGATGAGCAGCATGGAGCCGGCCGGCGTGCAAGGCACGAACGCCGTCTCCAGTTCGCCGGTGCCGAGCTTGCCGACATTGATGAAGTGGAAGCCGTCGACATCCTTTTGCGGCGCTATTGCCTGGATGACCTTGCCCGCATCGATATGGCCAGGCAATGGAAGCTGCACCAGGATGCCGTTGATGCCGGGATCGGCGTTGAGTTCGCCGATGATGGCAAGCAGTTCCTGTTCGGATATTTCCGCCGGCAGCGTGTGCTGGACCGAATGAAAGCCGCATTCCTTGGCGGTGCGGGATTTAGAGGCGACGTAAACCTGGCTCGCCGGATCCTCGCCGACGATGACCACGGCGAGACCGGGCTTGTGCGCGCCCTTTTCCATCAGTTCGATCGTCAGGGCCTTGACGCGCCGCACTACGCCTTCGGCAACGCTTTTTCCGTCGATCAACTCGGCCATCAACCATCCTCAACACGTTCTGCTTCGGGCGGCATTCTCACGAAAATCCGACCGGGCAATCCCGTCAAAGCGCCGTCTTATGCCGCTAACTCGAAACCGATGGCTTTTATTCTATTCGGCGCTCAGAAATAGCGCCGCGATCGGCTTTCGGTGAGTTCGCGAACCGCTTCGCGGAATTCGCGCAAGCTGGCTCGGATTTCCTCGATGGAGGCTTGCTGTTCAGCGGCTTTCGAAGCCTGATCTGCCTCGTCCGACGAGGCTCGCCGATACTGCTGCTGCGGATGAGGCACTTGCCCGGCATGGGGCGGAACGGGCGGCGACGCCTTGTATGCTTTGTCTTCAATGGATGTCCGGCGCCCTTCTGCCCGGCGGCGCGGCCGCGAATCGGCGGTTTCGCGCAAGCTCGCATAAGCGCCGCGCATGGCGCCGAGGCCGACACCGGAAGCAAGCCCTGCCAGCAGGCCGGCAAGCACCGTCATGGCGCGCGACGGTCCGTTTGGCTCGAGCGGGGCGAACGCCTTGGAGATCACGTTGATGTTGGCGGTGTTGATGTCCTTCTGCTCGCCGGTCTCCTTAGCGCGGAGAAGATATTGCTCATAGACGGAGCGTTTGGCGGCGGCCTCGCGCTCCAGTTCGCGCAGCGTGACCAGATCGCTGTTGACGTCGCCGCTGCGGACCTTCAACTGCGCCAGCCGGGAGGCTAGATCCTGTTCGAGCTGCACGGCGCGCCTGAGGTCGACCTGCAGCGACGAGGCGATGCGGCGCAGTTCCCCGGCGATACGCTCGCGCGATCCGGCAAGCTGGGCATTGAGCGCCTGGAGCTCGGGATGGCGCGGCCCGAGCCGGATCGCGGCGCGGTCGGCCTCCTGCTTGAGTGTCGCATATTGCGAGCGCAACTCGCTCATGGTGTTGGAGTTGATCTCCTCCGGCAAGGTGCCGCTCAGAACCGAATTCACGTCGATCGAGCGCGCCGACGCCGCGCGGGCGTTAAGTTCCAGCGTGCGCGCGCGAGCGATCGCCAGCTGCTGGTTGAGCTTGAGCATCTCGTCGTCGCTGATCAGATGGCCTTGCGCGTCGACGAGGTCGTGCGCTGCCCTGAAATCCTCGACCTTGCGCTCGGCCGCTTCGACGCCCTTGCGCAGCTCGTCGAGCCTGCCCGTCAGCTCGTTGGTCGCGCGGCCAGCGGTGTCGGCCTGGATCTGACCGAAGGTCTGCAGAAAAACATCCGTCATCGTGTTGGCGATGAGCGCCGACTTCTCGCCATTTTGCGTGGTGGCGCTGACGGAGATGACAAAGGTCTTGCCGCCGCGCTCGACCGCAAGGCTCTCGGCCAGATTGGCGACGGCCAGCGCACGGCGGCGGCCTTCACCGGCAGCCGGCCCGTCATTGCGCGACAGGATCGATCGGATGACCGTCATCATCCCCAGGCCATCGGAACCTTGCCCGTTGAACTCCGGATCATTGACCAGATTGAGCTTGTCCACGACCTTGTTCAGAACGGTACCGGAGGTGAGCACGCGAACCTGGTTCTCGACAATGGCCAGCGTCGCGTCGGACGCAACCACGGATTGCGTGAGGTCGCGGTCGGTGAGCTTCAGGTCGCGCGGGTCGACGATCAGCTCTGCGGTGGCTTCGTATTTCTTCGGCGTCGACAGCGCGATGGCGACGCCAAGCGTGGCGCCCAGTATCGTCATGGCGACGATCAGCAGCTTCGAGCGGGCAATGCCGCGGACGACCTGCATCGGGTCGATCAACGGCTTCCATTCTTGTCTGTCGTCATCCTGACGGGAAGACCGCCGCTCGTCATCTGCATATCCGGGTTCGGGTGCGGCATATCGAGGTTCGGGTGCGGCGTCTCGAGGCTCGGGTGCGGCGTATCGGGGGTCGAACGCGGCGTATCGGGGGTCGGCATCGGAGCGGCGGCCCTCGGAAACAGCGGCTGCAACCGGCTCCTCCCGCTGCCTGGCGTATCGAGGATCGAACGCGGCGTCGGCATAGTCCGCTTCAACGGCGTCGTCGGTCTCAGGCGGCATCCGGGCGGCCGAGGCCGATGCATCCTCGGCGTGAAACCGGCTTGTTTCATCGTTTGCCGATAACTCCGGAGTCACCCAGCGTTCCGGGGTCGCCGAGGGCTCCGGGTTTGCCGAGACTTCCGGATGCGCCCGCCCCTCGCGCCGTAAGCGCGCGACACGATGGCGCGTTGCGGCATCGTCGCGCCATGACGGGTCTGCCCGGTCCCCGATCGCAACCAGCGATGGTTCTTCTTCGCCGCGCAACGCCTGGCCGAGCGCCAGCAAGGACCGCTCGCGCTTCCAATCTTCACGGTTTTGCCTGTCGACCATTGTCGTGGAGCTTGCCCTTTGCGGCTTGGACGCGCGGTCAGCCATTCGTTAAACCACGCTAAACAAGCATAGGAAACAAAAGGTTAATTTCCCAGCCTTGAAGACACGGTTTCCCTCTAGGGTTGTGCCCTTCCTGAAAGCATCGAAAGCGCCCAGAACCGCGCGTTAAACTTTCCGGCCTATGCTGTCTCGACACATGACTCAGGCTGGCAACATCCCGCAAAAACGGCTTCTCGCCCGGATCGGCGCTTTCGTCGCCGAGCGACGGCGGCTGGTACGCGACTATCTTTCGGCGATCAGTGGCGCGGGCGGGCGGCTGGTGTTTTCGCTCGCCTATTTCATCGCGCTGGCCAACACGCTGTCGATCGCCGAGTTCGGCATGTTTGCCACCGCTTCGGCGGCCGGCGTGATGCTGTCGCGCATCCTGGCCTTCGGCTTCATCTCGGCGCTTTACCGAACCGCCACCATCCGCCCCAATCTGATCGGCACCTTCACGGCCGGCTTCCTGCTGTTTGGCGCGATATCGCTGCCGTTGCTGGCTGCCGCCTCCTACGGCGTCTACCTGGTCTTCTTTGCCGGCACCGTGCCGCTGTCGGTCTTTGCGGCGATCGTGTTTGCCGAGGCGTTGCTGTGGCGGCCGGTCGAGGTGGCGCTGATCGTCAACAACGGTCTCGGCAAATTCGGTCGCGCCGCCCTGCTGACGATCCTGGCGACGGCCTTGCGGGCGCTCGGCGCCGTGCTGTTCATGTTCGCGGCGCAGCCGACCATAGGAGCCTGGTCCTGGTATTACATCGGCACCAACGCCGCCTCGCTGCTCATCGCCTTCGGATTTTTCTATCCGCGCCAAAGGCTGCGGCTGCGGCTGGCGCTCTATGTCAGGCGGCTCGCCGATTCCATCTACGTGGCCGGGGCTGAGGTGCTGTTCTACCTGCAGATGGAATTCGACAAGCTGCTGGTGCTGGCGATCGGCGGCCCGCACCTCGCTGGCATCTACGCCATCATCATGCGGCTGGTCGACCTGACGGCGATCCCGATCCGCACCTTCTCGATGATGTTGGTGCAGCGTATGATGCGGGCGCCGGAACTCTTGTCGCGCTTTTCGGTCAAGAGCGGCATCGAAGGCGGCGTGTTCGCGGTCTCGACGTTGGCGCTGGCGGCACTCGGCATCGTGCTGCATTTCTTCCCCAACGCGCTCGGCAGGAATGTTGCGGAGGCCGCCCCTTTGGTGGTGGTGGCGATCTGCGTGCCGGGCCTGCGCAATCTCGTCGAATACCAGGCCGAGCTTCTGTTCGCGCGCGGCCAGACGCTGGTGCGGGCGATCAACCTGGCGCTGCTTGCCGGGCTGAAGGCGGTCCTGCTGACCTATGTGCTGACCCATATCCTGGACACGCCCGATCTGGTGCTCTCGCTCAATCTCGTCTTCCTGCTGCTCTATCTCGCCTCGGCGCTGCTCACCTATTCGGCGATGCGCAGGCCGGCGAAGCCGGTCTAGGTCGACCAGCTGGCTGCCGTCGATGCCGAGATGGGATGGACACTTCGATTCGTTGGCAGTAGTCGCTGGCGATGGGACGCCACAAATGATCACGCGTGGTTTACAGGTGAAGGCCGTTATAGCAATCAAGCTCCAAAATGGGGGTCTACGAAGTAATCGGCGACGGCGGGGCAGTCGACGAGCCCGATCGGGAGGTTCTGTCGCCGGACAGTCCGACATCACGGCATTTCTTGTTCTATTTTCGAGATGAGACCATCGAGGTTGTCGCCCGAGACTGGTCGTTCACTCGAAAAATGCCGGGTGTCGGGTAGCGGTGCACCTTGCCGCCGCTTCTCCAGAGCGACGTTCGCGCCCCGACTGCTACCGGCCCGTTGCGGCCGTTTATCGTTCAGCCCGCGTCAGTTAGGCATCGCGCAGCAGTGTGCTATCGGGCAGATGAGCCGGGCCAACAGAGTGATGAGATGCGTCTGAGGAATTGCCACAACTTCCATGACTTCCGCAGCATGGCCAAACAGCGCCTTCCCCGACCGATCTTCAACTACATTGACGGTGCGGCCGATGACGAAGTCACTTATCGGCGCAACAGGGCTGCCTTCGATGACTGCGACCTGGTGCCGAATGTTCTGCGCGGCGTGACCAATGTGGACATGTCGGTGACCGTCATGGGCCAGAAGCTAGCGATGCCGGCCTACTGCTCGCCAACAGCGCTCCAGCGCCTGTTCCACCATCAGGGCGAACGTGCGGTGGCGGCAGCGGCGGCGAAATATGGCACGATGTTCGGCGTCTCCTCGCTCGGCACCGTCAGCCTCGAAGAGGCGCGCCAGATCAGCAATGGGCCGCAAGTCTACCAATTCTACTTCCACAAGGACCGCGGATTGAACCGCGAGATGATGGCCCGGGCCAAGCAGGCGGGAGTAGAGGTGATGATGCTGACGGTGGACAGCATCACCGGCGGCAACCGCGAGCGTGACAAGAGAACGGGGTTCGCCATCCCCTTCAAGCTCAATCTCGCTGGCATCGCGCAGTTCGCGGTCAAACCGTCATGGGCGATCAACTACTATATGCATGAGCGGTTCCGGCTGCCACAGCTCGATGGCCATGTCGACATGGGCGGCGGCGCGATGTCGATCAGCCGCTACTTCACGGAGATGTTGGACCCCTCCATGTCGTGGGGCGACGTTGCCGAGATGGTGCAGCACTGGGGCGGACAGTTCTGCCTGAAAGGCATCATGTCGGTCGAGGATGCCAGGCGTGCGGTCGAGATTGGCTGCACCGGAATTGTCCTCTCCAATCACGGCGGTCGCCAACTCGACGGCTCGCGTACCGCGTTCGACCAGCTTGCCGAGATCGTCGATGCGGTGGGAGACAGAATCGATGTGATGATGGATGGTGGCGTGCAGCGCGGCACCCACGTGCTCAAGGCCCTGTCGCTGGGCGCAAAGGCCGTCGGATTGGGCCGCTACTACCTTTTCCCACTGGCGGCCGCCGGGCAGGCCGGCGTCGAACGCGCGCTGGAATTGATGCACATCGAGATTGAGCGTGGCATGAAGCTGATGGGCTGCACCTCGGTCAACGAGCTCACGCGACGGAACCTGCGCTGCCGTCAGTAACAGGCGACTTCCCACCCTTTCATCACCTCCTACCGGGGTAAATGGGAAGGTCGGGGCCTAAGCCCGGTCGCTAAAGGGCGATGAGTTTTGATCCTCGGACTAATCGAGCCCGATCAGGCGGCGGATGCGGCCGACGTCGGTGCCGATGAACGACTGCATGCCGATGGCCACCTGTTGCGGCGCCATGGCGGCTACGAAACGGCGGAACTCGTCATCCGACAGCGCCTCGCCCGTCCAGTGGACGCGGCAGAACTCCTCCGAGCCATGGAAATGGCCGGCGCCGGCGAGCACGTCGTCGACATAGCGGCCGTAGATCATGCATTCGGAGAATTTGCGCGCCGCACCGATGACTTCGACCCAGTTGCGGCCATGGATCTTCTCGATCCGCGCGCACAGCGCCGTCACGGTTTCGCGGCGCCAGGCAATCAGCGTCGAAATGTAGTCGTGGGTCGAAACCTCCGATGGCTCGATGCCAAGCGCCGAACCGGCATTGCGCGACCAGATGCGATGCTCCTCATGACCGTCACCGGACAGCACGCCGTCGCGGCGGAACAGCCGCACCTTGCCATCGCGCCAGAAGCCGCTGCAGTCGAAAGGTTTTAGGAACGCCACGTCGGAATCGCAGAAGACCAGCACGTCTTCGCCGGCATGCGCCGATATCGCGATGCGGCGAAGCTGCTGCACATGCCAGCCGCGCAGCGGTTTGGTCTTCAGGCTGAGCCAGATGCGCCGGCGGAACAGGCTGAGCGGATCGTCGAAGGCATGCAGCCAGCGCGGCAACAGGTCCCGCTCGTCGACGATGGTGCGGCGATTGTTCTCCAACTGACGAAACAGCGCCACGTCACGATGCTCGACAAGAATATAGTGGTGCGCCACGCCGGAAACGTAGCGGTCGATTGTGTCGCACAGCAGGCGGCAGCGCTCCAAATCCGGCGCATAGCTTGCCGTCACGACCGCCGCCGTCGGCGTCCGGTGGAGGAAATCGGCCTCGGTGTCAGGGCGCGGCACGAACCGGTTGTTCAATGATCTGCTCCGGGGCTTGCTCTGGGGCGAGTTTTGGCAGCAGCGGGCCTGTGCAAGAATTTCTGGCCGATGACGCGCCACAGGAACAGGGGATTGCCGACCACATAGCGGCGCCAGAGACGGCCCGGTTCGATGCACAACCGAAACAGCCATTCGAGCCTGAGCCGACGCATCCACAGCGGCGCCCGCGGCACCGTGCCGCTCAGGAAATCGAGCAGCGCGCCGACGGCGATCGGCAGCGTGCAGTGGCGCGCGTCGATGTGGCGCGCGATCCATAATTCCTGGCGCGGCACGCCCATGGCGACAAGCAGCACGTCCGGCCGCAATCTGGCGATGCGATCGACGATTGCCGGCTCCTCGGCGGGAGAGAAATAACCGTCATGGATGACTACGAACCGGTGCTGCAACGCGAGCGCTGCCAGCTTCTTCGACGCCGCCTCGGCGTTGACACGGGTCGCGCCGAGCAGCCCCACGGTCAGCGGCCTGGCGGACGCCTGCAGGAAGGCAGGGATGAAATCGGTGCCGTTGAGATTGTCCGGAAACGATGCTCCGTAAAGCAGTTTCGCCGCCAGATCGACGCCGACGCCGTCCGGCAGGATGAGAAAATCGTCGAGCGCCTCGGCAACGACCGGGTCCGTATAGGCGACATTGGCGTTGTGCGCGTTGAGAAAGGTGACCTTGGTGAAGCGCCGCTCTGCAATCAACCGGGTCAGGTGCGCGACCGCATCGTCCCAGCGGATGGCAAGGACCGGGATGCCCAGGATCGATTTCAAGCTGTCGGCCCCGAAAACGGCGCGGGCGTTGTGCACATTCATGCAAACATCTCCTGGCCGACAGGCCCGAGCTTTTCCAGGCCGAGCCTGATTGCGGCATCGAGCGCCTTCAGCTGCCGGCGGTGGAAAGCGCTGCCGTCGACGTCCCCGACATCAGCCACTGCTGCTTCAAGGGCGCCGGCGAAGGCGACCGGATCATCGGTCACCACGCAATTGACCGGGCGATGGTCGATGCCGCGCAGCGAATGGCTGGTGGCGACGGAAGGCAGGCCGAGCTCGAAGGTTTCGATGGTCTTGAGCTGCACGCCGCTGCCGGAGGTGCTGATCAGCGGGATGACGGCGGCGCTGCGCACGAAAGCCTGCGCGTCCGGCACGCGGCCGACGAATTCGACGCCGGGATGCGCGGACGCGAGGCCGGACGGCATGCCGCCGGCAATCCTGACCCGGAAATCGGGCCTGAGATGCGGCACTACCTTTTCCAGGAACCAGTCGAGGCCGATGCGGTTCGGCTGCCAGGTCCAGGTGCCGATCAGCGCCGCGTCGCAGTCGATGCGGCGCGGGGTTTTTTGCACCGGCGGCTCGGCGCAGGTCACCAGCGGCAGCACCGCCGAACGGTCGTCGGAGGCGACGCCGAGCGCTGAGCGATCTTCCTCGGCCAGCGTGAAGACGAAGCGTGCCCGGCGGCAGAGCCGTTCTTCCACAGTCTTGAGCAGCCTTGCCTCACGGCGAAACAGCAGGCGCTGGAAAAGGCCGCCGGCGGCAGCGGCGTTCTCACGCGCCGAACGATGCTCGACATTGTGGGCGACGAAGATCGACGGCCGGTCGCCGAAAAGCCTTTCGAAGGCGCCGGCGAACTGCACGGAATTCAAGACGTAGCCGTCGAAAGGGCCGGCGCGTTTGACGGCGGCGCGGACCTCGCTGTCGTTGACCACGCGCAGCTTGACCGACGCGAAAGTGAGGTCGGAGAGCATCGCCCTTGCAACCCAGGCGAGCTTTTGCAGCGATGAGGCGGTTTCCGTGCGCACATCGACGGCGCCGAGTACGATGGTGTTTTGCGGATCGCTCGCAGGCTTGCCCGGCCAGGTGAAGCCGATCACCGTGACCCGCGCGCCGGCGCGCCGCAACGCGGCGATGATCGCGGCATTGGCGATCTCGTAGCCCGAGGCAAGGGCCCCGTCGGGCACGATCGATGTGGCGAACAGCAGATGCATCTCACCTTCCAGCGCTGATTGGTTAGCAAGGCGCGGTGAAGCCTTGATTAAGTGAAGCTATCTGGTGGCCCGGCGTTGCCGATTTGCCGGCTTGTCCGCGAAGGTGATTAACGAAACGTTATCATCACGGATGCTATCGAGAGCCGAACTCACCAATCCCGGGCTGGACACGGATGATCCCTTTGCCATCGGACGGTTCGGTATCGATCGCAGGGCGGTCGCCGGGACTTGTCGCCGCTGCTGTCGAGGCGGTCGTTACGCTGCCGACCTTCAAACGGCCCGAGCAACTGCTGGCGACGCTGGCATCGCTCAAGGCCCAGGAAACCGGCATACGTTTCGCAATCATCGTCATCGAGAACGAAGCTGAGGCGCGCGCCGGCGCCAGGGCGGCGCTGCCGCTGTTCGAGGGCGGCGACATCCCGGGCATGGTGATCGTCGCGCATGAGCGCGGCAATTGCAGCGCCTACAATGCCGGCTGGCAGACGGCTATCCTCCACTTTCCTGACTTCAGCCACCTGCTGGTCATCGACGACGACGAGATCGCCGATCCGCAGTGGCTCGAGCGCATGTGCCATGCGGCCGAGACGCTCGGTGCCGATATTGTCGGCGGCCCGCAAATGCCTGTGTTTGCCGACGCGGCCCATGCCAGTTGGGCCGAGCACCCGGTCTTTGCGCCACCTTATCGGCAGACCGGGCGGGTGCCCGCGCTGTATTCCTCCGGCAATTTGCTGGTCGGCCGCAACGTGCTCACCGCCATGGGGCCGCCCTTCCTCGACCTGAAATTCAACTTCATGGGCGGCGGCGATTCCGATTTCCTGAGCCGGGCGGCACAAACAGGTTTTGTGCTTGGCTGGTGCGCCGAAGCGCAAGTGCATGAAACAGTTCCGGCCCGGCGCATCGAGGCCGACTGGATCCGTGCCCGCAGCCTGCGCAACGGCGTCATCTCGACACTGGTCGAGAAGAAGAAGCGGGCCGGCACGCCGTTCGCCGGCACCAGGGTTTTCTTGAAGAGCCTGGCGCTGCTTGCCGTCTCGCCGTTTCGCGGCGCGGCCATGCTGGCGCGGACGCGGTCGTTGGCGACGGCCTTATACCCAATCCATGTCGCTGTCGGCCGCGTGCTTGCCGAATTCGGATACGCCAATGAGCAATACCGGCAGCCTGAGAAGAACTGAACGCGCGCCGCTCAGCGCGGCCTTCACACGCGACGGTGTCGCGACTGCGGTCGCCGCGCTGCTGTTCACCGTCATCCTGGTGTCGTTCCGTCCGTTCCAGCCGGCCGGCGCCGCAACGACCGGCGATGGCGGCGACATCGTCAACCAGCTCGGCTTCGGCTCGCTTGGCGCGATCTCGGTCTTCTCGCTCATGGCTTTTGCCGACCCGCGCGTGGTGCGCTCGCTGCTCAGCCCGTCCTGGCTGCTGATGCTGGCTTTCCTGATGTTCTCGGTGGTGATGGCAACCGATCCGCCGTCGGCCATGCGCGCCGCCTTCTTCACGCTGATCGGCATTTTGACGATGGTGACGATCCTAGCGCTTCCGCGCGACGCCGAAGCTTTCTCGAAAGTCATCATCTTCACCATCGTCGTCGTCATGGGCCTGTCCTATATCGGGCTCATCGTCTTTCCAAACGAGGCGCTGCACACCGCCGCGTCGCTGGAGCCGGAACATGCCGGCCTGTGGCGCGGCGTGTTCACCCACAAGAACATCGCTGGGCCCGTCATGGCCTGCTTCAGCTTCGCCGGGCTGTACCTCTACCGGCGCGGACAGCGGCTCTGGGGCGCATCGATCTTTTGCGCAGCGATGATCTTCATGCTGCACACCGGTTCCAAGACGACGGCCGGACTGGTGCCGTTTTCGATCCTGATCGTCGTGCTGCCAAGCCTGATCGGCATGCGGCTTGGCACGCCGATCCTGTTCGCGCTGGCCATCATCGCCGCAGCGATCGGCACGCTGGGCATCGTCTTCCTGCCGCCGGTGAAGCATCTGGCGGCACTCTATTTCCCCGACCTGACCTACACTGGGCGCACGACTCTTTGGGAGTTCGCCGGCGAGATGCTGGCGAAGCGGCCGTGGACCGGCTACGGCTTCGAGAGCTTCTGGGGCACGCCGCTGCTGTTGAACCAGGACCAGCCATTCGACCGCGCCTGGGACATCAGAACCATCGTGCACGGCCATAACGGCTATCTCGACATCGCGGTGCTGATGGGCATTCCGGCTTTGTGCGTGGCGGTCTACACGTTCCTTGTCGCGCCGCTGCGCGATTACATGCGCATTCCCTTGCGCAAGGAGAACATCTATCTCGGCGACTTCTTCATGATGGTGGTGCTGTTCGCAGCGCTGAACGCCTTCCTCGAAAGCTTCTTCTTCCATCGCGCCGACCCGGTCTGGCTGTTCTTCGTGTTCGGCATGTTCGGCCTGAGGCAAGTGTCGCTGCGGCCGATGGCGGTTCGTGGTCCGTCCTGATCCTCCGTCCCAACAGGGCTTCCCCGCCCCGCCACGAACGTCTATGGGAAGCCATCTTTTGGTTTGAGCATCGGATTTTTGCCAAAACCGGTACCCACTTTTGGGTCCGATGCTCTGCGGAGGCTCCAATGACGATCAAGCTTGTCCTCGCCGGTTGCGGCAATATGGGCTACGCCATGCTTTCCGGCTGGCTGAAATCGGGCAAGCTCGCCGCGGCGGCGGTTTTCGTGGTCGAGCCCAATGCCGATTTGCGCAAGCGCGCCGAAGCGCTGGGCTGCAGTGCTGCCGCGGATGCCGGCGGCATTCCGGCGGACGCGGTGCCGGCCCTCGTCGTCATTGCGGTGAAGCCGCAAGTGATCCGCGACGTGACCGCCGCCTACAAGCGCTTCAATGATGGCCGCACCGCCTTCCTCAGCATCGCCGCCGGAACGCCGGTCGCCACTTTCGAGGCCATTCTGGGCGATCGCGCGCCGATCGTGCGCTGCATGCCCAATACGCCGGCGGCGATCGGCAAGGGCATGATGGTGGTGTTTTCCAACCGGCTGGTTTCCATCGATACGAAACATTTCGTTGCCGATCTGCTCTCGGCGAGCGGCGAAGTGACAGATATCGACGACGAGGGCCTGATGGACGCGGTGACGGCGGTGTCAGGGTCTGGCCCGGCCTATGTCTTCCATTTCATCGAAGCACTGGCGGTGGCTGCCGAGACGGCCGGGTTGCCAGCCAAAACCGCCAGGCTGCTGGCCGTGCAGACGGCCTATGGCGCCGCCTCGCTCGCCGCCGAAAGCGGCGAAGATCCGGGCGTGCTGCGCCAGCAGGTGACCAGCCCCAACGGCACAACGGCCGCCGCACTTGCCGTGCTGATGGGCGAGGACCGGCTAATCCACCTGCTCACCGAAGCGGTGGAGGCGGCACGGCTGCGGTCGATCGAACTGGGAAAATAGCGGCGGCTTTGCGAGTCGCCGGCGGCGAAGGTCGACGATCAGTTGCAATAACAAACGTTCCGTAGCGATCCTTCGCGCCCCCCTCTGTCCTGCCGGACATCTCCCCCACTTGGGGGGAGATCGGACGTCACGCCGGCTTTCGCCTATCTCCAACATCGCACTGGTGAGTGGCCGCCAGAAGCTGCCAATCTCCCCCCAAGTGGGGGAGATCCCAAGTTTTGGCAAAGAGGGGAGGACAGAGGGGCGCGCTGTCCCGCCGGCATCAAAATTCTGCGCACTACCCCGCCCCGTACAGCATCTCGTCCTGCAGCCGGCGCAAGGCGAACAGCCTGGTGCTTGGGTCTGGCGCGGCATTGCCTGATGTCAGCAGCTCGCCCTTGCTGACCGGTCTCAGCACCTTGCCGCCTTCGAGCAGGCCGACCGGCACGGCGCGGTTGGTGCGGGCCTCTTCGACAGCCATGGTCCAGGAGCGGTAGCAGGTCTCGCCGATCGCGTCGAATGTCTCTCCCGCCGCCAGATCGCGCTTGGCCACGGCGCAGACCTCGGCAACCGGCCTCGGCAGCGGCACCATGTCCGGCTTGCCATAGAGCGCGATGCGCGCGGCGGTGAGCGGCACTTCCAGCGAGGTCAGATGATAGGGCCGGAAGAAGCTGTAATAGGGTCCATGGCCGATATGCAGATCGTCCATGCGCTCGATGATGCGCGGATGCGTCGCCTCGACGATGACGAACACGCCGGGCGCCACGCCTTTGCCGATGGTGTAGTCGACGACGCCCTTCCTCGACAGGATGCCGCCGTCGGCGCGCGGGATGAGCACCTTGGCCAATTCATCGCGGGCGGCCTTGGGACCGTGCATGCCGGCAATGTCGGGCACCAGCCCGGTGGCGTTGGCGATGGCGCACATCTCGACCATGGTCTTCGAGCCGTCGACGAACTCGACCAGCATGCGCGGGTTCATGTTGCGGCGCAGCGCTTCCGCGCGATAGTCGTCGGGAACCGCGTCATGGTTGAGCGGGTTGTTCTTGCCCTTACCGGCCGAGACGATGGTGTAGCCGAGTGCTGCGGCGAACTCGATCAGTTCCATGCAGCTTGACGGCTCGTCGCCGGCGCCGACCGAATAGACGACGCCGAGCCGGTCGGCCTGCTGCTTCAGATAGCAGCCGATGGTGACGTCGGCCTCGACGTTCATCATCACCAGATGCTTGCCGTGCTCCATCGCCATCAGATCGAAATCGGCGGCGACGCCGGGCTTGCCGGTGGCGTCGATGACGACGTCGATGAGCGGATTGGTGACCAGCATCTCGTTCGAGGTGATGGCGATTTTTCCGCTCTCGATCGCCTCGCTGACTTTCGACGGCGTATCAGCCTCCCGTGCCATCGTCTCGTCGCCATAGGCGATGCGGACGGCGCCCCGCGCCGTGTGCGGGCGCCGGGTCGAGACGGCGCAAACCGAAATGCCCGGCATCAGCATGCCTTGCGTCACCAGGTCGGTGCCCATCTCGCCGGAGCCGATGACGCCGATGCGCACCGGACGGCCTTCCGCGGCGCGCTTGGCGAGATCGCGGGCAAGCCCGGTCAGGGCGACATTGGTCATGCGCAAGTCCACTGCTTTTGATTTGAAGGGGAATAGCAGGGAACGGTGACCTTTTGCCAACGAAACCGGCCCTCGTCGGCAATTTCTTGCGCATGACCCCGGGAACTGGAAGAAGCTGGTTCAGCGTCGGCGGATGGCGAGGAGCGCAGCTAACAAATCGAGTGAAATTCTTAGTCATTTCTTTATGCATCGCTGCTTGAATAGGCAAATGGGATGGGGTGGCGGTACCTTCAGGCGTTTTTTTAGCTGTCCGCTACGAAATAGCGAGAGCGGCAACGTTGCTATTATTTTTGCCCTGTCTTTGCCGATTATTGTCGGCGGAGCGGGCCTCGGTGTCGAGACTTCCTATTGGTATTACAGCAGCCTGAAGCTACAGGCGGTGGCGGATGCGGCAGCCTATGCTGGCGCTTTGGAAAAAGTTTCGGGATCCGACAAGCCAACGATTGTCTCGGCCGCGACGCTATCAGCGACCACGAACGGCTGGGGACCATCGACCGGCACAATCGAGGTCTTCACGCCTCCATCGTCCGGACCGAATGTCGCAAAAAAGGCGGTCGAGGTCATCGTCCATCAGACGCTCGATCGATTTTTCACATCGATATTCACGCAAAATGCGGTTGTCGCACAGTCAAGGGCGGTGGCTCTTATCACGGATGCTTCAAAGGCCTGCATTTTGGCGCTCAGTCCTTCCGCTTCGAAAGCGGCACTCTTTTCCGGCAGTTCGACCACAAAACTGATTGGCTGCTCCGTCATGTCGAATTCGATGGCTTCGGACGCCATCAAACTTCAGGGATCGGCCAGCCTTGATACCGATTGCCTGATATCGGCAGGCGGTGTTTCGTTGAGCAACGTCGTGACGACCGTTTGCGCCAGCCCGATAACTCAGGCGTTGCCCGCTGCCGATCCTTTTGCCGACCTGCCGGCGCCAGTGGCCACGAACCCCTGTCAAAACAGCAATCAGTCGACCTTGCAACCTGGAACATACTGCAAGGGACTGACCTTGAGCGGCAATGTAACGCTCTCGCCCGGGGTATACGTCATTCAGGGAGGCGATTTCAAAGCGAGCTCGAATGCAAATATTTCCGGCGAAGGAGTTATCATCTATCTGGCCGGCACCTCCGGCGTCAGCATGAACGGCACGGCCACTGTCAAGCTTAGCGCACCGACGTCAGGCACCTATTCGGGTGTGCTGTTTTACGGCGACAGAGCAAACCTGGCGGGATCGAACACGTTTAATGGCACGGCGGATTCGCTTTTGACAGGCGCCCTGTATTTTCCAACACAGGAGGTCGATTATCTCGGCAATTTCTCGGGCAAAAGTGGTTGCACACAGGTCGTCGCCAGGACCGTGCAGTGGTCTGGGAACACAAGCATCAACCAGGATTGCACGAGCCTCGGGATGCGAGAGATTCCGGCGACGCAGTCCGTTCGGCTTGTCGAGTAATCTTCGTGAAACGGCGACCAGTCCGAATTTTCCGGAGCGATTCGGGTGTTGCTGCGGTGGAGTTTGCACTGGTTGTGCCGATCCTTTGCCTGGTACTTCTTGGCGTCATCAACGGCTGGTCTTTCGTATCAAGCTCGTTGTCGATGCGTGCAGGCGTCAAAACGGCAGCAAATCTTGTGATGCAAGGAGCAGCCAACGACGCGGCCACCCAAGCCGTTGGCCTTTCGAGCTGGGAAAACCGCCCCGAGGACGCGCAGGTTATATTGGCGCGCAAATACATGTGTGGGAGCACCGTGGCCGATCCATCGATGCTGTGCGACGATTTGAAAGTTCCCTCGGTCTTCGTTGAAATACAAGCGACGGCCACCTGGTTCCCGCCCTTCAGTTTTGGCGTGTTTTCCTTCTCGCGCGAACTCAGTCATCAACAGGTGATTCGTGTCCGCTAAATGGAGAGCATTCTCGCGTAATGGATCAGGCGGAGCTGCGTTGGAATTCGCGCTGATCGCACCTTTTCTAATAATACTTTTGTTCGGTATCTTCGCATTCGGCTGGGCTCTGAATGCCATGTCCAGCGTTCGCTATACGCTGGAAACGTCCTCGCGGGCGCTGCAGATGAAGAACTCGCTGACCGAGGCCGAAATAGAGGCCATAGCCACAGAAAAATTGCTGGGTTTGGGATTGAAAGATGTCGATGTGACGATAGCAATCGACCCTCCCAGCGGCGGCTTCCGCATGGCGCATCTCACGGCCAGATATGCTTTCGTGATCGAGTTCCCGTACTTCGACCAATATCCGATCAATTATGCGACAACTGTCACAGTTCCCTTGGTCGGATCGTGAGAGCGTCCAACAGCGCCTTTACGCAACAGGCGGTGGGGCGCCGATTGATTCGTTAACACCGGCCGCGGGATGGCGGCGATCGGTGGCGTGAGTGAACGGGTCGTCGTCGCTACAAAGACACGTTTCTGGACAGGACAGCCAACACCGCACTAGGCCGGACAGGCTCGCCACGCTTACGGAGTGATGCCGTCAGAGCGCCGGCAAGCGGCCGGGCATACGGAGCGGCAACTTGACGAGGCCCAGTCTTTCAAATTGAGTGAAATCACGATTAATAGAGAACCGGCACAAGACAGATGGGCGAGACACATATGGCATGGGATGAAAGAAAGATCGGTCACGGCAAGGGCCACTATTTCATTCAAATGGGCCTTGCGCTGCTGGTGCTCGTCTTTCTCATCGCCCTGCCGCTCGCCTTTCTTCCCGAAGATATCAGGAAGTTCTACCTCAGCGAGGGCGGTCCCATCGAAGTCTTCTCGGCCGCCGGTTACCTGATCGTCGTGGCGACGCTTGTGCGGGAAATGTCCTATCGGGAGTTGCTCAAGCGCTGGTATCTCGTCGCCATAGCGATCGCGATGTGCCTGCGCGAGTTGGACTTCCATGCGCATTTCACCACCCACAACATCACCAAGACCACCCTCTACATTTCGCCTGACGTTTCGCTGTTGGAAAAGCTGATCGGCGCGACGGTCGTTATGGCCCTCGCCATTGCCTTCTATTTTCTCCTCAAAGACGGCTTCCGTAGCTTTGTGCAAGGGCTTCGCCACGGCGAGGCGTCTGCCGTTGCCATTGCCGCCGCTATCGGTTGCGCCGTCCTTTCGAAGGTCATCGACGGGGCGCCGTCAAATCTCACATTTCTCGGCATCCATCTTGCCCGGAACGATACCTCGACAGTGTTCGAGGAAATCCTCGAATTGGGGATTCCGGTCTATCTGGCCATCGCGGCATTCGCGGCCTTCCCGACGCAGGATGGTCTCACAAGAAGAGCCGCGGGGCAGGTCGCGCCAAACAAGCCGGGATCCGTCACCTGATTGCTCTGCACAGAGGATTTGGTTCTTCGACTGAGCCTGAAAGGGACTGTGAGCGGTCGCTGCCGAGCGACCTCCAGCTCCCAATCCTATAGAGGTTTGCGACCTGCCACGGTCTGGTCCGCCGCGGCACTGCCTCTATTTGCTTGAGAAGCAGGCGAGGCAAACATGTGGGATGTGGCGAAAGAGGGCTGGACGCTCCTTAAGGAGAGCATTGTCGGCTTCATCAATGACAATGCCTTGAGCCACGGCGCAGCGATGGCGTTTTATGCCACGACCTCGCTTGCGCCGATCCTGCTCATCGTTGTCGCCATCGCAGGCATGGCCTTCGGAAAAGATGCCGCACAACTGGCGCTTTCGGCCCAGCTGGCGGGCCTGATGGGTCCGCAGAGCGCCGAGCTTTTGCAAGCGACAATCGAGAACGCGTCACAAAAAGAGGCGGGAACTCTTGCCAGCATTTTGGGGCTCCTCACGCTGTTGGTTGCCGCATCCGGCGTCTTCGGCGAAATGCAGGTTGCCCTGAACGAGATCTGGAAAGTCAAACCGGTTGGCACATCGATTTCACGGCTCGTCCGGGCGCGCGCTGCCAGCCTGGGTCTCGTCGCGGCGCTTGGCTTTCTGCTGCTGGTATCCCTCGTCGTAAGCGCTGCAATTTCGGCGCTTGGCGATATCATCAACGCATATCTGCCCTTTGGCACCCTCATCCTGAGCGCAATCAACGGGATCGTGTCGTTTGCCATGATCGCCCTGTTGTTTGCGGCAATCTACAAGATACTGCCCGACCGCGCGCTGCAATGGCGCGACGTTGGCGTCGGCGCCGTAGCGACGGCGTTTCTCTTCACGATCGGCAAGTCACTGATCGGCTGGTATATCGGGACCAGCGCCATCGCTTCGTCATACGGGGCAGCCGGTGCACTGCTCGTCGTGCTGCTGTGGGTCTTCTATTCGTCCGAGATCTTTCTGTTGGGCGCCGAATTTACACGAGCCTACTCGGTTCGATATGGCAGCCGGTCCGACCTGGAGGCGACCATTGAAGCAAGTAAATCGCAAACAGAAGCCGGCGACGGCGGCCAGGATCGAAAAGTCTAAAACGAAGTCGTCGGCTAGATTGTTTTCCGCAGTCCGCTCACTGCGTCCCTAAGCCATTTCCAGCATCAACACTGGCGCTGAGACGCCCGGCGCGGCGCCCCGAGGCGAGCATGGCCTTGGGGACATCCGGTCGGAGCGACGCGCGAAGCTCCTTCGCCGCAGCCACCAGCCTGACGCGGTTGCTTCCATATCTCTTGATCAACTGATGGACTTGCGCTGGGGTGATGCCGTTCTGTCGGGCAAAATGCCTTACCATATAAGCTTCGCTGCCGGAGATCCGATCCCGGTGGCGGGGATAGAGCTTCGCCGCGTCGGCTGTCATGCTTACTCTCCTTTGGTCACGTTTGCTCACGACGTACGATTGGCCAACGCAAAACGGGCGAATTCGTTGCCGCATGCGACACCAATGCAGTTCGCTCTTTCGCCGCAGGCCCGAGCGCCCGGCCAAAGCAATCGGGTCGAAGCACGTATCTGGTTAAGTCCATACGTCGATTTTTCGAGACTCAGCCCTCAGGCACGCGCATGATATGGGCAGGGAGGAAAAGCCATGCGCGAATTGCCAAAGAGCATTGACGCAGACGTTGTAATCGAAATCAGCAGGTTGCTCGACGACCGTTCGAAGTCGGCACCAGTGCCAGTCCACAAGCTTGCCTCGATGATCTCGAATAGTCTCGAGACCGATCTGCCGACAGCTTCCATCGAAGAGTTGATCGTTGAAATGGCCATGACCCGCCAACTTCCGATGCTGTTCGATCTGCCGGGGGCGGATGCAGACAACGTCATATCGATAGCCTTGGCGCGCGCCAGCTGATCCGGCTGAGGGACCTTTCCGGCGAGTGTGATTTCAAGACGCGGATCGTTCCCGTCCTGCTCCAATTCGCCCCGCTGGCTCCGGCCGGCGGCGTGTTTGCCGCGTCGCCAATGACAATCGTCATCGGCAATAATCGTCATGGCGATCCGCTGTTTGGGAACATGTGGTGTCCAGTTGCATTTCCTCTAGACAACAAAGGAGGAATTCATGAACTGGGATCAAATCAAGGGAAAATGGATGCAGTTCAAAGGCCAGGCCAAGGAGCAATGGGGCGACCTTACGGACGATGACCTTGATCGCATCGAGGGCAATCGTGACCAACTCGCAGGACGCATTCAGGAGCGGTATGGAATCGCCAAGGAAGAGGCAGAGCGCCAGGTAGACGACTGGTCCAGAAGCCTCACCTGAGTCTTCAATATCCAGGCTGCGCCGTCGATCGGCGCGCCTTCGTCGTCCTAGCTAGGGCGAAGCAAGGAGCGAAGCGACGGGGCGCAGACCCTAGGATCCATGCCGTTACCTCAGAGCGTCACGACGGTGCAGAACCGTTGATGGCGGAGGGAGGCGCCCCCCTCTGTCCTGCCGGACATCTCCCCCACTTGGGGGGAAATCGGATGTCGGGACCGCTTTCGCCAATCTCCGACGTCGCAAAGAGGGCGCCCACAGTGACATTGCCAATCTCCCCCTTGTGGGGGAGATGTCCGGCAGGAGAGAGAGAGGGGTGCGCTGTCCCGCCAGCATCAAAATACGATCGCCGCGACGCCCCGATGTCACGATCGGCTAGCGCGCCGATTGTCTCTTGGCTTGCACGGCGACGGCGGTGAGGAAAGCCGTTGCGGCAGTATCGCACGCCGCTCGGGACGGGCTATAGGCGAAAAGGATCAGCTCGGCAGCCCTTGTCGTAAGGCCGTGCTTTTTAGCGAAAGCAGTTATTTCGTAAGGCTTGTCGTGGTCTATGGCCAGTTCGTAGTCTTCATTCATTGCTTCCTCCCGTTTGCGACGTTCCTCGCCTTGGCCCCTCCGCGGCGCAAGGATTAACTTCCCCGGTCTTGAGAGAGTCTACCAATTAGAGATTGCAAAAGGCCTGCGGCGCAAGTCCGCTGCTTTTTTCGCGGCCATGCTGCCGACAGAACCAAGAACAGCGGGCCAGCATGGATGATCAATTCGGCGCTAGCCGCGCCGATCTGTTCATCAGTCCGTCTGATACGGCCGTCTTGAGGGGCGGCCCCATTTTGTCCGCTGCACATCAAAAAAGATTATATGATGGCGCTGATATCGCAGGTGGTCGACGCAAGCCAATGCCGATCTTTTCAGTCAAGCACACGACCGTCTATCGCTATACGCAGCCGGTGACATTCGGCGAGCACCGGCTGATGTTCAGGCCGCGCGACAGTTTCGATCAGCGACTTCTGGATCACGCCCTGTTAGTCGACCCCGAGCCGAAAGAGATTGGCTGGATCCACGACGTTTTCGGAAACTGCGTTGCCGTAATCGATTTCAACGGCTCGGGCGACGAACTGCGTTTCGTGACAGACATTCGGCTCGATCACACGCCGCAGCATGCGCCCGATTTCCGTATCGATCACACAGCACTCAGCTATCCATTTTCCTATGATCCCGACGAGGCAACCGACCTCAGCCAAACCATCGAGCGCCATCACCTCGATGATGGCGACGAGATCGGCAAATGGGCACGACAGTTCGTGAGCGCCAAAGGGCGCACCGAGACCGGCAAATTGCTGATGACGCTTTGCTACGCCATCCACGAGAGCTTTGTTTATTCGCGTCGAACTGAATCAGGGACGCAACCGCCTCTGATGACCTTGCACCTGCGTCGAGGCACATGCCGAGACTTTGCGCTGTTCATGATGGAAGCGGTTCGTTCGCTCGGTTTTGCCGCCCGGTTTGTGACCGGTTATGTCTATGTGCCGAACCGCGACAGCGGTTCTGTCGTCGGCGGCGGGTCGACGCATGCCTGGTGCCAGGTCTATTTGCCCGGCGCGGGTTGGGTCGAGTTCGATCCCACCAACGGCATTGTCGGCAACCGGGATCTGATCCGGGTGGCTGTGGCCAGGCATCCCGGGCAAGCCATCCCACTTTCGGGAAGCTACTGCGGCAGCGCGTCGAGCTTTCTCGGCATGACGGTGGAGGTCAAGGTGGTGAGGGAAGCCGGCAATCACCAGCATCTATAAAAATCAGCATCTTCCAATATATTCGGAACTGTTCGCGGGAGTTTGCTCGCCGGTGTCTGTCGGGATTTTACGCATTTCGCAATTTCACGCCGTTGCATGACTGTTCCAGCGCGATATTGCACCTTCTATCTCTGCCATCGGCATATCGGGAAGGCGCCAGCCCGCCGCGCCTTTCGGCTCGACGGGCTTCAGCGTGGGGTCACGTCAGTCGTAGACCTTCACAATCTTGCGGGTACCTGGATCGACCAGGACAGTTCGGCCATCGATGACGACGTAGCGGTACTGAACGTCCGGCACCTCGTAAAGCTCGACTGTTTCGGGCAAAGCTGTGCCGATGTTGAGTTCGACGCCAGGAAGGCTGAGTGATGCCACCGGTTTCTTTTTCACGTATTCGCGGATCACGGTGTCATGCTCGGGTTGAATAATGACGTCCTGAGCGGCAGCGGCGCTGACACCGACCAGCAGAAGCATGCCTGCCGCAGCCAATGTAAGTTGCTTTCCCATAATAGCCTCCAAGCAACCTTCAGCTGCGGTGCTTGATGCTGCCGCGACGGGTTGCCTAGTTATCTCAACGATGCCGAGCAATTCTTGTTCCACCGGCTGTGAGCGAACCGGCTGCCACGGCCTATCGACGCCGATGTTTGGCGGCGCCCGCCAACGCCGGCTCAAGGCCTGGTTTCTTCTTGGGGCGGCGCGTTTGGGACTGGACAATCAGGCTGTGGCCATTTTTCACACGCAGTCGGCTTGTCGCCAGCGTCGCCATAACGTTCCACGAGTTTTGCGAAGCCGTAGGCGAAGGCGGAAAGCAGCGCCAGGATAACCACTATGCGAGCGGCCATACGGGATTATAGCAGCTCCCGCTCAGGATTGATCCAGCATAAGCTGCGCTCGGCAGGCCGGCGACGCGCAAGTCCGCTCGGGAACCTGCGGCCCCATCGTCGCGGACGATGTGCACTACCAGCCTGGTTCCGCCGTGAGAGACCGAGGCGCCGCTATGCTGCTGCGCAGAGGCGTCTAGGGGGCCGCGTCGAAATCGATCGCAAATCCCGCGTCGATGGCGCTTCGCGCAATGAGATCGCCAATTTGCCAATCCGTGAGTTCGCAAAGTGGAAACATCTTCCTCACGGCGATGGTCACTTCGGCTATCGAGACACTCGGATTGTCAACGTGATCGATCAGGTAGCCGACAATCGCTTGCCGAACATCCAATGAATTTGGCTTCTGCAGCGGCGCGGACATTTCCGGCCTAAGAATGGAGCCGTGGTTCTGGGCTATCGGCTGTTTTGGCGTCGAAAGCGACGGGCACGCCGTGCACTACGCATGCTGCCGCCAGCATCTCCTCCAACTCGTGGTTGGTGGCCTTGCAAGCCGGCATGAGTGTTCGAATGGCGCGGATCGCCTGCGCGATCGAGAGATACCGAGCCTTGCCTCTGGAAAGGACATAGGCCTCCGCCGCGCCTTCAACCGTGACTGTGTGAAAAGTGTGGCTCATCAACAGTTCCTCCCTGCCAACACTACGACTTTCGTCTAACATGCTGCGGCCTTCAAGCATATGTCTGATTTCGGACAATCAGGCAGAGCACGTCGCGTTTGACCGGCCTCATGCGACGCGCTTCAGGTTGTTGTTTTCATGCATGTGGTAATCGGAAAACCGCTGCACGCCCTTGGGATGGTTCAGTCCCCGAGGGGCATGCTTGTGCGCGACATGCATCAGCCGAAGTGACGTTGCTCCTCGTCGCCATAGGCGCCATGTGTGAGCTTTATCATTCCGGCACGGTCGACGATCGTGATCTCGCCGCGCCTGGCGTGAACCAGCCCCCGATATTCCAGCATTTGCAGGGCGGTGGTAACGCCGGGGCGCCGAGAGCCGAGCATGGTCGCCAGAAATTCATGGGTCAGCTGGATCTTGTTTCCCTCTGTCCGGTCGTGGACCATCAGCAACCAGCGGGCCAGCCGTTCCTCGATCTTGGAATGGCCATTGACCAGTGCCGTCCGCGACGACTGGACAAGGAAGGCGTGGGCATAGGCAAGCAGCGACGCGCCAAGCGACTGGCTCTTTGCCACCTCAGACCGAAGATTCTCAACCGGCAGGCACCAGCCGCTGCCTGCGACCTGGATGTAAGTCTCATTGGGAGAGCTGTCCTGGCCGAGAATGACGGCAACGCCTGTCATGCCATCATAGCCAATGATCCCGACTTCACTCTGCCGCCCTCCAGTCATGGTGGCGACCACCGAAGCGATACCCGCTTCTGGAAAATACACGTGCTCGATTGGCTGATACGGGACCTCCAGCTGGGCTTTGAGGTCCAGTTGGACATGATGCATTGACGGCAGCAGCAGCGCGAAATCCTCTGGGGAGAGGGCTTTCAGCAGATGATTGCGAGGAAGGGACACGTCTCTCTCCCTGACGGGCAAGAGCACGTACCCTCTTACTGTCGGCTGCATCCGCAGCACTGGCGGCCGATATCAAAGCATAGGCTGCAAACACGCGATTGGCAAAACCTTCGCCACCCGCGGCCGAACTTCAAACTGAGACAAGGTGGCGGCGGTCGATCCCCGTTGCGCATCCTTGCGCGCCGGCCTCCCTTGCCCTTGGTAAAGGGAGAGCTTCTGAGGGCCCCATTGCGCAGGTTACCGGCGCCCACGCCTAGGGTATTCCACATTTATGTTGACTTCAACATTTGTGTGGAGTTCCTTATATGCGTGAACAGCAAGGAACTTAAGAAATGGCTCGCTGCGCAGGGTTGCACCTTCGAAAGCAAGAAGGGCGGCTCCGGCCACCTGATCATCCGCCGTGGTGATCGCAAGTCGGAATTGCCAATGCATGGCGCTGGCAAGGAACTCGGAACAGGCCTGGTCAATGCAGTCAAAAAGTAGTTGGGATTGAAGTGATGGCTGGATATCGCATCAACGTGGAACCGGACGACAACGGAACGCTGCTCATTACATGCCCGCAATTGCCAATTGTGGTGACGTTCGCAGAGGATGAGCAGGGTGTGCGCCAGCACGCAGTTGATGCCATAGAGACCGCACTGGCAAGTATGATCGACGATGGTGAGGACGTCCCTCGCCCAGATGGCCAACCGGGTTTCGTCATCGATTTACCGGCACTGACTTGGCTGAAGCTCAATCTTTATTGGTCGCTCAGGGATTCGGATATAACGCGAGCTGAATTGGCCAGGCGATTGGATTGGAAGAGGGAGTCTGTCGACCGCCTGTTCAGGCTTGATCACAGATCCAGACTTGAACAGTTGGAGGCGGCCTTCTCCGCGCTAGGACGCACGGTGGAAGTCGACATTCGCGTTGCCGCCTAGCTGCCGCAAGATAGATGGAGGTGGGCGGTGGCAAACGATAAGATAAAATCCATCGTGGGCAACTGTCCGCGAGTCTGGTGGCGCTCAGCAAAAAGAAGCCGCCGAAGCGATCCGCACAAAAGGCGAAGCTGGCATCGTAAGCGATCATGTCTTTGGCCCCCAAAGCTGACGTTTCTTCGCTCCAAGGCGTGCAGTTTCGCGCTTTGTTCCGTAGGCCGACGACCGTTCACGTAAACCGCAAAACGCCTAAGTTCGGATCTCCTCAACTGCAACTTGGCGAGAACGATTTCAAAGACTTTGTTGAAAGGCATTTCGGGAGGGTAACCGAGCGGTCCGAACTGCCGCTGCGTGGCCGCGTTCAATCGTTATGACGGTCAATCGGAACAACAACGTGAAACGCTCGCGTCCCGAATTATTGCCAATTACATGGCCGGAGTGGTGGACGAGGAAGAACTTCTGTCGGCTTCGAAAATGGGGCGGCAAGCGACGGCTTCACCGGAAATGAGGCCGGCCAGAGATATCGACGGAGCCGCCGCTGTGATCCGCCTCTACCAAAGATGTGAGCATCCCCTAATCTACTCCTCATGAGACTCCTCTGGTTCTCTCCCCCGGTCTACGTGAAGGCGAAGCGTCCGGCCACTCGCCATCGGGTCAGCCACCTCGAGGGAGCCGCCGAGGAACTCATGTCGTGGGACACAAAGGGGCCGAGGTGGACGAAAGCGGTCCAATCATGCGTTGACGCGTTCGAGGGCAGAGTGTCCCCCCAAAAAGGTCCGTGAAGCCTTTGAGGCGGTGGCCAAGGAGGCGAGCGTGTATCTGTCGCCTGAGTAGGAGGTATCATGGCAAGTCTTTGGTTCGTCCCTCCGGTTTTCGTGAAGACTGAAACGGAAGGTGCCAGGCATGGCTGCAACAATGCGAGGGCAGCCCTTGAGCAGCTCAAGACGTGGACCCGGAGAGGACCTCACTGGCACAAGGCGTGGACCCTCTGCCTGTCAGCACTGGAGGGCGATCCGATTGACCCTCACGTGATCCGAAAGGCTTTCGTGGCTGCCGCTAAAGAGGCGGAGATGTATCTCTCGCCTGAGTAGGAGGCATCATGGCCATCCATTGGTTTCACCCTCCGGTCAACATCGAGACCGACCGACCTGGGCTGACATACGGCTGCAATAACGTCGAGGTTGCCGCCGCGGAATTCATGAAGTGGACCAAGCGGGGACCTAAGTGGACAAAGGCAGTTAAGGCCTGCATGGCGTCCATGAGGGCGAGGGCACAGCCGACGACGTAAAAGCCGCACAGTGAGCTGCGCTATTTGCGTGCGAGCACGACGTGAGCCTCTTGGGGGAACATCAGCTCCCCTCCAGTTGAATAGATTGCCAGCGAAGAACTTACATCACTCATAATCGCTGCGATGACTGCGTCGCGGTGTCCGGCATCCATTCCGCTGACCAGCCCTGCCTGCGGAGTCGCTGCCAGCTGTAGTCGCACATATTCCTTTGACGAGGGGAATCGGATGTTCTGTGTCGTCGTGTGGATGGTCACCTGACGAAATCCCGCCCCGGCCACCAATCGGTAAAGCTCGTCCGCATCGGCGAGTGAATGCTCGGACCGTTTCGTTGCCGAAGCGCCTGGACCGAGGTGTCGATCCAAGGCGTCCACCAGCGCCTTTGCCGCAGGAGTGCGCTCAATAGCGCTGAAAACGCTTAAGGCCAGTCGGCCATCAGGCACCAGCACCCGGAACATCTCACGTAGCGCACTCGACCGGTCCGGGAAAAACTGCAGTCCGAGCTGGCAAAGAACCAGATCGAAGGTGGCGTCAGGGAACGGCATTTCGAGCGCGCTTCCCTCGTGCCAGTCGATACACGGTCCAGCGCCTGTCGGGAGGGATCGAGCAACGGCAAGCATGCCCGTGTTGATGTCGAGGCCGACGACCTGCCCACTTCCCATACGCTCGGCCGCCAAGCGTGCCACCACGCCGGTGCCGCAAGCTACGTCCAGAACCCGCTCACCAGATTGAGGCGCAGCACGATCCACCAGGTCGGCAGCCCACAGGGCTGTGATTGCCGGGACCAGGTAGCGCTCGTAGAGTTCCGCGGCGCTGCCTTGCAGCTGCCACTGCTCCTGCTCGGCCATAGCGTTCCTTTCCGCACAACGAGCCGCTCGGCAAAAGGCTCGATCGGGCGCTTTTAAGCAGTCATCATAGGCGCGCGTCTGTCAAACAAGCAACCGCGCTAACCGGCGGTTGGTAGACGCGCCGCAGCCGGCGCGCGTAGGATTTTTCCACGATCCGCAACCGGGCAAATCCCGACCCACCCGAGTTCGGTGACCGCTTGATCGCCCCGTCGCTCTCCTGTGCGGCGGGTTTTTTTGTTTCCTATGGAACACCGGCATGGCAGGACGTTCGCCTCCTGCAGCATCTTCTGTGCTGCGAGATCGGTGTCCCCTCCCGACCAGCCCGCTTTCTTCCCCTCCGTGGGCGCGGGCAACTTCAGATGGACTCTCTCCCTGATTGGAGTAGTCACGTCATGCCGTCGACCTCGATACACAAAACGGAATACGATCCGGAGCGCAAAGTCCTCTCGGCGTGGCTCGTGGCCAGCGGTAAATGCTACCAGTTTGAGGACGTGCCGCCGGAGACCTTCGCCGAGTTCCAAGCCGCCTTCGCCAAGGGCCGCATCTTCAACGGCCACATCCCAAATCACTTCCGCTACCGTCTGGTTGGACCCGCGGTCGACTGAGCAGCATCAGCGGACGATCTCTCTTTTGGCAGGGATGCGGCTCATTCGTCGCGGCCGTCCGGCCAGCTTTTGCGAGGGCAAGGTCGGACATCGGAACGAAAGGCGGATTCGCGAATTTCTACTGCTAGATAATCGGAATCGTCGCCCATGAGGCTCGCGACCCTCCACCTTGAAACTGCGACATACGGCGACGTATATCGCGCGGAAAGGCTCGCGCGGTTGAGGCAGCAAATGATCCGGCACATCAAGCGCACTGACGCCTCGGCTCAAAAAGTCGAGCAAGCGCTGGCTAGTTTGGCCGAAGCAAACGCACCCATGGACCGGCTCGCGCGGCATCAGTAGGGCCGCGCTCATGCGCGCCTCCGCATCGGCACGATGTGCGGCGGGTTGTTCGGTTGCTGCATGTGGCGTTTTCACCACATCCGTTTCGTGATGCCTGTCCTTAGCCCCCGTGGGCCCGCAGAACTGTAGACATGTGGACACGACCGCACGTCCACATGTCATCAGCTATCGGTGTTGGGGGCACTCAAGCGTCCGCTGTTAGACTCGGCGACACCTTGTAGATTGGAACGACACCCTGGAGATTCGAAACATGGCGCTCAAGCGGATGGACAACGTAGGAATCGTCGTCGAAGATCTCGGAGGGACGATCGATTTCTTTCGCGAACTCGGCCTCGAGCTCGAAGGGCGGTCCACGATCGAAGGAGAATGGGCCGGACGTGTCACTGGACTGGGCGATCAGCGTGTCGAGATTGCCATGCTGCGCACGCCGGACGGCCACAGCCGGCTCGAGCTCTCCCGCTTCCTCACGCCGCCTGTCGTCGCAGATCACCGGAACGCCCCGGTCAACGCCTTCGGCTACCTCCGCGTCATGTTCGCCGTGAACGACATCGACGAGACGCTTGAAAGGCTCCGCACGCGCGGCGCGCAGCTCGAAGGCGAAGTAGTCCAGTATAAAGACGCGTATCGGCTCTGCTACATCCGTGGGCCTGAAGGGCTCCTCATCGGACTAGCCCAAGAACTCAGCTGAGCGCAATACGAAGACAAATGGCGAAGAGTGACCAATGCCAGCGAGCGCGTCCGAGGCCGACCCGCCTGTTCGACGTCCATCCCTCCACGGTCGGCCGCGTTACGCGCATGCAATTATCGCAACGTGGGCATGCTGCCACGAAACGGCGCCTCGCGCCCCTTTGCTCGACCGCATCGACGTCCTGGATCTTGGCGGCGGTTAAGGCCTGCATGGCCGTTCGCGTCGGGCAGCGGCGCCCTGAATTCACGATGATGCAACCACCGCCACGTCTTCGCGTTTAACCGCCTTCACTCCTGGGGAGCGACGAAAATGACGGCGTTTGTCCCGATTACAATCTACCTGAATCACAGGCCGATGGTGGTCGCGTCGATCGCCGGCGCTGCGAAAGCGCTTCAGCAACCATGGCCATTCATGGACAAGCCGTCCCGGCTTGAAGCAATCCGAATGATCGAGGAATGCCTGGCCGGACATTGCAGTCACCAAGCTGCGTTCGCCGCCTTCGAGGCGGCTGCAACGGAACAGGGACTCCATAAGCAGAAGCCCCCAAGCGAAGGCCTCAAGAAATTCGACGGGGTTGCTGAAGATCTGATGTGAGATGATGCCCGCCCTCGCCACCTTGGAACCGCTGACAGGCCTCGCCCGGGCGGACTTGGTCAGCCGGGATTGCGGACCACCCGCAAGTCGAGGAATGGCGGTGGTTTCTTGCTGCGCATTGCCTAGCTAACGACCATTCCAATTGCCAGGAACGCGATGGAGACGGCGAAGACCGGAGCGAGTAACCAGCGGGTCCAGTCTGTTGCGCGAACAGGTGAGACTTGGGTCCGGTCTGAGATCCGCCCGAAGCTCCCAGCCAAAGGAACTTTTGCAGCTGCCGCGGGTTCGATGAGTATCGCGCGAAGACGATGCTGTTCGGCGCGACAGGACTCACATAGGAGGCAACTATGAAAATGCGACTTTCCACTGCAGCCGCGGGATTTCTGCTGCTGGCAGGTATCGGCGCTGCTGCCGCTCAGGACGTAGTCATCGAGCCTGAACAGGAGACCGTCATCCGGGAATATGTGAAGAAGCAGCCGCTCGCATCGGTGAAGGTCCCTGGGATGGAGCTCAATATCGGCTCAACGCTGCCCCAGACGGTCGAGCTTCATGAAGTTCCCGACACCAAATATAGTTACGTGATGGTCGACAACCGGACCGTTGTCGTTGATCCAGGCACACGCAAGATCATCAAAGTCATCGAGTGACCTAAAGCGACTGGGAGCACAGCCCGCCGTGCCTAAAGGTATAGCAGGACACTAAATCTGGAAGTCCCTCTGATCCAACAGACCATTGCCTGTCCTCTCCCGTAGGCAATGGTCTATCGGCCATCCGGTAACTCAAGTTCTGTTCACACGGGAGAATGCCAGCACTGCCGACCTCACTTTGTTTCGGAACCGATTCGAAACGGAGATATTGATTCAAATCGAAGTGTCTGGAGTGCGGGTGCATGCTTACCGAGCCTGGCGTTGGCCGGCTTTCTTTCGTTGAATTCCAAATGCCCACGCTGGTCGAGAAGCCGCCCAAGGGCGATGGATGGATTCACGAAATCAAATACGATGGCTATCGGACCCAGCTGATCATCCAGCGGGGCAAGGCGCAGGCCTTCACCCGAAGGGGCTTCGACTGGACCGACCGATACGGCCCGATTGTCGGTGCCGCGGCTGAGCTGAAAGCAAAGCGCGCAATCATCGATGGCGAGGCGACTGTATTAGGCGCTACCGGGCTTCCTGACTTTCAGGCACTACGCCGCGAGCTTGGAAAAGCTGAGTCAACGAAGCTGATCTTCCACGCTTTCGATCTGCTTCACCTCAACGGCAAGAATCTGCGGGACGCTCCGCTGCTGGAGCGCAAGCGCGCCTTGCAACGTCTCTTGGAGGGCGCGCCGCCGGTGCTGGTCTATGTCGATCATTATGAGGGCGACGGCCCGACAGTGTTCAAGCACGCCTGCGAATTGGGCCTGGAGGGGATAGTGTCGAAGCGTGCAGATTCCCGCTACCGCTCCGGCCGGCAGGAGAGTTGGCTCAAGCTCAAATGCATCAAGAGCGACAACTTTCCGATCGTTGCCTTCGTCGAGAAGCTGGGGGCGAAGCCGCGCAGGATTGCCTCGCTTTATCTCGGTCGCCGCGAGGGGAATCGCGTCCACTATGCCGGCAAGGCGCAAAGCGGCTACAGCCTGCGCGATGCACGCGAAGTGCGCGAACGATTGGACCCACTGATTGTGGCGAAATCTCCACTCTCGGAACCGATAGAAAAGCCCAAGGCAACTTGGGTGCACCCAGCAGTCGAGGCCGAAATCCAATATAGCGGGATCACCGATGACGGACTGCTGCGTGAGGCGGTGTTCAAGGGGCTGCGCGATGATCTGAGCCCACCAGCCCGCGCGCCGCGTTTAGCCCGTAAGCGGCCGCCGTCCGATGAAAGTTTGGGCGTCCAGCCCGAAAACATTCTGCAATTGCTGCCCGACGCCGTCGTGCCCTCGAAAGAGGATCTGACCGGATATTGGACGAAGGTAGCGAGAAAGGCGCTCGTCCACCTCGGCCGACGCCCGCTCAAGCTGGTTCGCCACTCCCACGACGTGACGTTCTATCACAAGGGCAGATTGCCCAAAGTTCCGGATGCCGTGCATCAGCTGCGAGTTCAGAAACGCGAAGGTGGCGAAGGGGTGAGGCTGTGGGTCGATGACCTTGATGGGCTTCTTGGCTTGGTGGAAATGGGCGTTGTCGAATTGCACCCATGGAACGCCACCATTGATGATATCGAGCACGCCGACCGCCTCGTAATAGATCTGGATCCTGGCGAAGGAGTCGAATGGGAGCTAGTTGCCGGCACGGCTTTGGCGCTCCGCGATATGCTGCGTTCAGCAGGACTGGACAGCTGGCCGAAGGTGACCGGCGGCAAAGGCCTGCATGTGATGGCGCCGCTGAACGCTGCGATCACCCACGATGCGGCCAGGCAGTATGCACGCAGGCTGGCGCAGCAGTTGGTCAACAAGCATCCCGATCGCTACCTGTTGTCGGCTGCGCCGTTCGCCCGCGTAGGGCGTATCTTCCTCGATTATCTCCGAAATGGGCGTGGAAACACCGCGGTCGGTGCGTATTCGCCAAGAGCCCGCCTTGGCTTTCCAATTGCGGCTCCCGTAACCTGGAACCAGGTCGAAAAGGGAATTCTGCCAGACGCATTCACCTTGCAGAGCCCCTTTCGGCCGACGCCGCAGACAAGCGTGCGGAAAGCAGGCCGCGCTCGGCCCAATGTTTCAGATCGCCCGACCGTGAATAAGAGCAGGGACTTTTAGTCAGTCCGGCGGATCTAAAGATCGTGGCTCGACCAACGCCAATCTTCCGCACGCGTCAAAGTGGATTGGAATAGGGTCGCAAATTGTCCCAGAAAACCGCTCCTCCGGACCCGAGATGAAGGCAAGTAGGTAGTCCTGGTCACCATGTGTAAGAAGGCGCCCGGCATATATCTCGCAGTCGGATGTGCCGTATAGGAATGGACCGTCCGCCGGTTTCCATGGCCCCAAGGGATGATCGGCAGCAAGATAGTGGATGCCCGCTACCGGCTCTCCCGGATAGTTGCGTTTGAATTCTTCCGACCAACATTGTGAATGTGTGCAGAAGAGGCAGAACCATTTGTCGCCCCGCTGGAAGACTTGGGGGACCTCGATTTCCCCGAAAGATCCGACATAAACCGGAGGCTGAAGCTGCCAATTTACAAGATCGTGCGAATGGGCAACGCCAATTGCACCAGAGGCATTGGTATCCGATGGCATCGGCGAGCGGGCCGTGAAATACATCAGCCAGCCAGAGCCCTCGGGGTCACGTATCACCCAAGGATCCCGCAGCGAGCAGTCCTTCCAGCGCCGCGGAACGCAACCCTCGTAATACTCGGCATTCTCACCGGTGCGCTCAAGCGCAAGGCCCTGCCTTCTCCAATGGACTAGATCGGCGCTACTAGCGCGTCCGATTCGTTGTATCTTGCCCTCTTCAGCGCGTGATGTCCCGGTATAGAAGAGGGTCCATGAATTCCTGTCGTTCCGCACAATGCAGCCGGTCCAGATCGTCAGATCATCAAAAGACGGAGTTTTGCTCGGCCGGAAAACCGTTCCCCGATACGTCCATTTGCGCAGGTCAGGACTTGTGGCAAGGCCCCAGGTGACATTCCAGTGTCGCAGTTCGGGATTCCCTAGCGAGCGATCGGCCTGCAGAAAGAAGGCATGCCAGAGTCCCTGATCATCCCGGCAATACCAGCTGTCCCATATCCATTTTCCTTCGACGGTCAACATTGGATGCCTCTGACGTCGCATTGCCAACCACTGCTGAAAGAAAACCATCAGCGCGCGCTAACGTTCCGCTTCAAGGCTTACGGCCGGGGAGGCAACCCGACTAATCTTGATTCCAAATATCGTGCGAACTTGGTTTCGGACTTGGTTGCCCAACGCGCGGTTCAGGTTGACCTTGTCGGCGGCCTGCCTGCCGGCCTTTAGGCGTCGGTCGCTACGCGGGCCGATGCTCGACACACCAGCCGTATTTCGGGATGGGTTGGCGCGAACTCCTTCTCGTGTGGTGAGTCTTGACCAGGATCGGGCCCCTTTCCACGGGGGCGAGCTCTTCCAGGCGGTCGTTCAGGTACCGATCAGGCCGACCTGGAACGATCGGGTGCCGACGGCGAAGCGATCCCCGATAGGCGCGCCTCTGCTTGAAGCGCCGGCTTTCGACGTCGCGGTAGCGGGGTCGGTCCACCTTCACGCGGTGGACCGGGACGCAAGTTTAGGTCGTTGCAGACCCGCGTTCAGGACGATCTGGCGATCTTCTAACTACCGTCATAGGACCCAAAGGGGAGAAACCTAGCAGGCCCGCGCCGAACCAAGGTGTGAGCGTTAGGGCGTTCACCTCGATACGCAAACGGAATACGATCCGGAACGCAGAACCCTCTCGGCGTGGTTCGTGGCCAGCCGTAAATGTTACCAGTTTGAGGACGTGCCGCCGGAGACCTTCGCCGCGTTCAAAGCCGCCATTATGAATGCCGCTACTTCAAGACCACATCCGCAATCCCTTCCGATCCGGTGTGGTTACGACCGGCGACGGTGCCGGATGACATCGTATGGACCAAGCGCGTCATTCAGGCTGGTGGCGACGCTATGTGGTGGTAGAAGACTCGTCCGACGACCCCGGCAAACGATCGCGAATGGCTTCCTCAGTTCTGTTTGCGGTCGATTCCACAACTTTGCCGACCTTGCCTGCTAGGGTGCCTGCATCTCCACCCGAGCCTTGCCGGTCGGCCTCTTCCTTGACCGTTTCGTAGGCCTCGGCGGCAACTTGCTTTGCTTGCTCCAGGCCCGTTTCGAAAACCTCCTCCGCACTGTCGCGAATTTTGTCGCGGTAGGCGCCAAGTTGCTCGTCCTCTGTGGCTGTGTGGGGCAGCATCACCCCGATGGCAGTGCCCAGCGCAAGGCCGACTGCGGCGATAGCCAGCGGTTCGCGCTCGAAGAGGTCTTGTGCCGATTGGCGCGTCCGAGCCGCTATCTCGCTGGCGCTTGAGCCGAGCTGTCCGGCGGTTTTTGTCATCCTCTCCTTGGCGCCCGTTGCAGCGTTTGCTGCAGCTTCGGCCGCGTCGCTTGCTGCTGATGTAACCGAACCGGCGGTATCGGAGAGCATCGCCCCGATTCCGGACCCTTCGTTGCCCTGGCTGAAATCATCGCCGCGCAAGTTAGAGAAAGCATCAGGAGCTGTGCCTGTCCGATAGGCGGCGGCAGCTGAGTTGGTTGCCGACGTGCCGTCGCCCAGCATCAGCCAGGCCAGGCCGGCTCCAATCAACGTCAATGGCAACGGGTTGTCCCTGACTTGCGACTTGAGATTGCCAAGCATGGCGGATCCCTCGCCACCGGCGAACATCCCGGTAAATTCGTCGATCAATTGACCCGGTGTCATCTTGCTGCGGATCGAATCGGCGGTGTCTGCTACTTTAGCACGGGCGATGTCGGCATCGCGCTCGAGCTCGGCTGCGGATTTGTCGCTCATCTTATTTGATCCTTGATCACGCGCGCGTCGCGCTTGAGTTGGTCTTGTGTGCGATCAGGCGTCAGCTCGGAAGGAGCCATGCTTTTCGTGCCGGAACGCAAGAGAATGATCCCCAGTATCGCGACGACGATTCCAACCAGCAGCGAGGACCATCCCGCTCCCAGGCCGGCACTCGCCAGGGCGATTACGAGTGCTTGCAAAAGCACCATCAAGGCCGCGAGAAGGCATATGGCGCCGGCCAGAACCTCGGCGGCGCCTGCGCCGGCCTTGCTGATTTTCTCCGACATTTCGGCCCGCAACAGCCTACTTTCGGTTTGAAGCAGGGTTGTGACCTGCTGTGCCAGATCGCTGACGAGGGTTGCGAGGCCGCGACTTTCCTGATTGTTGGTCATGGGTTCTGCCCCAGGCTTGCGCCGGCCAAATCCCTGTCGTCTCTAGGCTGATTGAAGGGGGGCGGCGTCGTGTCAGGTGCCTCTGCCGATCGCGTAGCGGACTGATCCGAGTTCGAAACCGTTTCTGAACCCCCGTCTGTTTGCGATCGACTCGGTGTCTCGGTCCGGGCAGATGGCGGCGAGCTCTTGATAAACCGCCCCAGCGCCAAGCCTGCCAATACTGAGCCGGCTATCAGCGCCCCTGAGTTTTCGCGGCCGAAAGACCGCATCTCGCCAAGAACATCTTCGAATGGTTTGTCCTTCAACGAAGATGAAAGGCGTTCAAGCGAGCCGGCGGCATCGAGGGTGAACTTCGAAGCGGTCCGTTGATTGTTATTGGCCAGATGCTCGCTTGCTGCTCGCAAGGCTCCGCTAAAGGCCTTCAGGTTGGAGCTGATATCGCGCTGTGTTCCCTCGGCTTTGTCGAACAACGCCTGCTTGGCTTCAGCAGCGTAGTCGCCCGCCTTCCTGGCGAGTTCGTCGCGAGCGTCGTGTAGCGCCTCTGTCGCGGTCTGCGTTTCCTGCTGGAACCGTTCGGACAGTTCGCTTTTGGCTGTTTCGAAATCGGCCGGCTTACGGCCCTGATCGTCTTTGCGCTGCATGGTATCTCCTAATGGAATCCGAGGAAGGAGAGGATCGCAAGCACGACGACGACAAGGCCGATGAGATAAATGACACTGTTCATGGTGGCAATCTCCTCCATTGCCTAACGAACTTGGCGGGGGCAAACAGGTTCCATCACTTCCAGCTAAATTAGCAGTAAGAATTCGGTGCCATAACCGGCGTGCCTCGCATGGACTTCTAGCGACAGCGCGCCCGTGGCGTGGGTCCAAGGGAACATCCAAATGAACCAGGGCATTAATAGGCCCTCCGAAAGCTGATCTGTTCAAGATGGCTGCCGGGAACCAGCCTCCGCAAGACACGTTGCTGAGTCACCGAACTTCTCAAAAAGGATGCTTGCTATGGCGAAAGAGATACCTCGCGAGGAAGAGCAACGCGGCACAGGAAGGGTCCTCATGTGGGGCGCCGTGATCACCGCTGTGCTTTTTGTTGCCCTACTGGCCACATTTGTCCTCGGGCCACTCTGATCTGAGATACTCACCGCCCTAACCTCTGGAGCTTGTTCCTGCGGCGGACCAAAGCTGCCGGCCGGCGCCTACCAGGCAACGCCCACTGCTCACAGAGCACTATTAGCTGACGCTAATGTTGCGCTTCAAGGGGCTTTTGGCCGGGGAGGCAGCGACCTGCGGGACGGGGTGTCGTGGTCACCGCCGGGTATCGACTGCGCTTTGCAGGCGATCGGAACTAACGGTCTGTGGCGGCGTTGCGATGGCAGTAAGACAATGCTGACCAACGGAGACAGACATGACAGACTCCAAGGAACGTCTGGTGCAGTGGCTTCGCGACGCTCACGCCATGGAAGAACAAGCCGAGACCATGTTGAGCGGCCAAATCGAGCGTCTCGAAAACTATCCCGAGATTCGCGACCGGATGAACATGCATCTCGAAGAAACAAGGCAACAGGCAAAACGTCTTGAACAATGCCTCGATCGGATCGGCGACGGATCTTCGACGCTGAAGGACGCCGGCGGTAAGCTAATCGCCATCGGACAGAACATCAGCGGCATGTTTGCAGGCGACGAGGTGATGAAAGGATCACTGGCTAGCTACACATTCGAGCATATGGAAATCGCCAGCTACAAAATGCTCATTGCCGCAGCCGGCGAGGTCGGCGACTCCGAGACCCAAAGAGCGTGTAAAGAAAACCTCCGCGAAGAAGAGGCGATGGCACATTGGCTGGAAAACCAACTCGGCACGGTCACCAGCGAGTTCCTCAGACGCGACGAGCGGGATGCTGACATCGCGAAACGGTGACATGCCTAAAGTCTTGCCATCGCGTTGTAGAAATCCTTCGGCGGTACGAGGCTGATCGACGTCGACGTCAACCCGGTAGGGCTTCAGACGCGAAGGGTGGCGGATTGGTTGACGTTCTAAAAGAAACCGCTCCCTCTCGGCGCGATGTTCGAACCAGAACCTGCGCGAGGCTTGCCAGGCCTCGCGAAAATCCCAGCCGGCATGGCTTGTGCAGCCAGGATGTTCCCACGCATGGCTGATTCCCGGGCGCTGTTCTGGCCGTGGGAGCCTGAATCTCGTCGCATATCACCTTCATCGTATGGGAACGGATACACGTCGATGTCAAGGGGCTGCGCTTGTCGATCTTGTGCCAACCAATTCCGTAGAAGGAATCTGCAGCGATCACGAGAGCCTTGCATGTCAAGGGCTTGAGCGATTTCAAGGGGATAAACTGGTGCTGCGAGAGAGGATTGAACTCTCGACCTCTCCCTTACCAAGGGAGTGCTCTACCACTGAGCTACCGCAGCCGCTGATGGCGGGGCTTCTGCCATATCGAACCGGCAAGCGCAAGGCCAAGCGCAAGCGATCTGTGAAAGCCCGCTCCGACGGCTTTTGCGGACATGGCAGCGCCACAATGTTGGCTATCCCTGAATAGCGGGTCAGCCGGGACGGAACCATGAACGACAAGGCAACTCGAACTGACAAGGGCGGGCCATCGAAAAAGGACAGCCCACCGAAGAAGGCTGACCGCCAGACCCGGCTCGCCGAGCAATTGCGCGCCAATCTGCAGAAGCGCAAGGCGCAGTCGCGCTCGCGACGCACTGGCGAGGCTGACAAGCGGCCGGAAGGGTTCGGCGCCTTAAGGGAAACGCAAAAGGATTGATATCAACAGGCTGGCCAGGGCGAGAATCCTGTTTCTTGAACCAAACCGGCCAATGGTTTAGACGGGCCACAACAGACTCAACCGATTAAACCGGCCCTTCGGCCGAGGGGACGCTCTTCCATGGATCGCATCAGAATTGTCGGCGGCAACAAGCTTGCCGGAAGCATCCCGATCTCGGGCGCGAAGAACGCCGCGCTGCCGCTGATGATCGCTTCGCTACTCACCGACGACACGCTGACCCTGGAAAACGTGCCGCATCTGGCCGATGTCGAGCAGTTGATCCGCATCCTCGGCAATCATGGCGTCGACTATTCGGTCAATGGACGCCGCGAAAAGCAGCAGGAGGGCTATTCGCGCACCGTCACTTTCTCCGCCCGCAACATCGTCGACACAACGGCCCCCTACGAGCTGGTGTCGAAGATGCGCGCCTCCTTCTGGGTGATCGGCCCGCTGCTTGCCCGCATGGGCGAGGCCAAGGTGTCGCTGCCCGGCGGCTGCGCCATCGGCACGCGGCCGGTCGACATTTTCCTGGAAGGACTCCAGGCGCTGGGCGCCGATATCGACGTCGACACCGGCTATGTCATCGCCAAGACCAGGAACGGCCGTCTTGTCGGCAATCGCTACGTCTTCCCGAAAGTGTCGGTCGGCGCCACCCATGTGCTGATGATGGCCGCGTCACTGGCCAAGGGCGAGACGGTGCTCGAAAATGCCGCCCGCGAGCCCGAGATCGTCAACCTCGCCGAATGCCTCAACGCCATGGGCGCCAGGATTTCCGGCGCGGGCACCGAGACCATCACCATCGACGGCGTCGAGGCGCTGTCGGGCGCGCGCGTCCGGGTGATACCCGACCGCATCGAGACCGGCACCTATGCGATGGCCGTCGCCATGACCGGCGGCGACGTCGTGCTCGAAGGCGCGCGGGCGGACCTGCTGCAGACTGCGCTCGACGTGATTTCCCAAACAGGCGCCGAGATCACGCAGACCAATTCCGGTATCCGCGTCAGGCGCAACGGCGCCGGCATTGCGCCGGTCGACGTGACGACAGCGCCGTTCCCGGCGTTCCCGACCGACCTGCAGGCGCAGTTCATGGGCCTGATGACGATGGCCAAGGGCAAGTCGCGCATCACCGAGACGATCTTCGAAAACCGCTTCATGCACGTCCAGGAACTTGCCCGGCTCGGCGCCCACATAACACTGTCCGGCCAGACGGCGATCGTCGACGGCGTGCCGAAGCTGAAGGGCGCGCCGGTGATGGCGACCGACCTTCGCGCTTCGGTGTCGCTGGTCATCGCCGGCCTGGCGGCCGAAGGCGAGACCACGGTCAACAGGGTCTATCATCTCGACCGCGGTTTTGAGCGGCTGGAAGAAAAGCTGTCCGGCTGCGGCGCGGTGATCGAGCGGATTTCGGGGTAGAGGTAACGGCCTGAGGTCGGCGCTGCCCCTCATCTGCCTGCCGGCATCTTCTCCCCGTCTGGACCAGGGCTATTGCAGGTGGAAAGCCGAGGCTTTCGCTCTACGATGTACCCCCACCCCTAACCCTCCCCACAAGGGGAGGGAGACTTCCGTTGGCGCTGGCCTCGGCAGATTGCCTGCCTTTCGGCGCCAAAGGGGAAGTCAAAGGCGCGCGGCAGCGTTCCCTCCCCCTTGTGGGGAGGGTTAGGGTGGGGGTCCACCTTCGCAAGAATCCAAATGCGATTGCCCTGGTCGGAATCCGTGGCGCGGTTGCACGGATCGCCAAGACCGCCTAACAGAAAGTCGACTGTAAACCTTCGCAGGTGCGAACTCCGCATGAACCTTCTCAAGCTTGTCGCGCTCGACGATCAGGATCTGAGCATCGTCTCGGCCCATGTCCAGGACGCCGTGCTCAAGGTCGGCGATCTCGAATACATGCCGGCGGCCAAGCGCTTCGTTATGACGATGAACCGCTTCGTCTGGGAGGCGAAATCGGGGCTGTTCCGCCAGCATAATGAACGGCGGCAAAGCGTGCTGCATTTCGACCGGGTGCTGGGCGCCAAGACCAGCGGCATTGCCCGCGACAAGCCGGACGAGGTGCTATCGCTGCTGGCGATCAGCTTCGTCGCGCTCGACAAGCCGGCCGGCATTGTCGAGCTGATCTTTTCAGGCGGCGGCGCGATCATGCTCGATGTCGAGTGCATCGAGGCGCGGCTGGCTGACACTGGCGGCGCCTGGGAAGCGACGTCGCGCCCCTTCCACAGAGCCTGAGCACACAAGATGGCCATCACGCTTCGCCTGTCCGATGCCGATTTCGAGCCGCGGTTTGCCGCGTTCCTTTTGACCAAGCGCGAGGTCTCGGAGGACGTCGACGCGGTGGTGCGCGCGATCATCGCGCGGGTCCGCGCCGAGGGCGACGCGGCGCTCATCGACTACACGCAGAAATTCGAAAAGGCCGACCTGAAAGGCCTCGGCATTGCTGTGTTGCAAGACGACATCGCCAAGGCCTACGATGCGGCCGACCCGCAGACGATCGACGCGCTCAAATTCGCCCGTGACCGGATCCGTTCGCATCACGAGCGGCAGCGGCCGAACGACGACCGTTATACCGACGCTGCCGGCGTCGAGCTCGGCTCGCGCTGGACGGCGATCGAGGCGGTCGGGCTCTACGTACCGGGCGGTACGGCGAGCTACCCAAGCTCGGTGCTGATGAGCGCCGTGCCGGCCAAGGTCGCCGGCGTCGAGCGCATCGTCATGGCGGTGCCGGCGCCCGGCGGCGTCATTAATCCGCTGGTGCTGGTGGCGGCGGACCTGACCGGCATATCCGAGATCTACCGTGTCGGCGGCGCGCAGGCGATCGCAGCGCTGGCCTATGGCACCGAAACGATAAAGCCGGTCGCCAAGATCGTCGGCCCCGGCAATGCCTATGTCGCGGCGGCCAAGCGCCAGGTGTTCGGCACGGTCGGCATCGACATGATCGCCGGGCCATCGGAAGTGCTTGTCGTGGCCGACGGCAGCAACGATCCGGACTGGATCGCCGCCGACCTGCTTGCCCAGGCCGAGCATGACGTGTCGGCGCAGTCGATCCTGATCACCGACGATCCTGACTTCGGCGCGGCGGTCGAACAGGCGGTCGAACGCCAGTTGCAAAACCTGTCGCGCGCCGGGACGGCGGCGGCCAGCTGGCGCGATTTCGGCGCCGTCATCCACGTTCCCCGAATTGAGGCGGCGCTGCCGCTGGTCGACCGCATCGCTGCCGAACATGTCGAGCTTGCCATCGACGAGCCGGAAGCCTTCCTGGCTCGGATGCGCAATGCCGGCGCCGTCTTTCTCGGCCGCCACACGCCGGAAGCCATCGGCGACTATGTCGGCGGCTCCAACCACGTGCTGCCGACGGCGCGCTCGGCGCGCTTCTCGTCCGGGCTTTCGGTGCTCGATTTCGTCAAGCGCACCTCGATCCTGAAGCTCGGGCCAGAGCAATTGCGGGCGCTGGCGCCGGCGGCCATCGCGCTGGCCACAGCGGAAGGCCTCGACGCGCATGGACGCTCCGTCGCCATCCGGCTGAATGTGTAGCTGACATGGCGGACTACGATCGAACCCGTGCCAGGCTGATCGATGTCGAACTCGACGAATCGATCGGCCGTTCGACGCCCAACGTTGAGCATGAGCGGGCGGTGGCGATCTTCGACCTGATCGAGGAAAACAGCTTCCAGCCGGTCAATGACGACGGCGCCGGGCCCTACCGGCTAAAACTGTCGCTGGCCGAATCCCGCCTGGTCTTCGCGGTGACGCGCGAGGATGGCGCGGCAGTCGTCACCCACATCCTGTCGCTGACGCCGCTCAGGCGCATCGTCAAGGACTATTACATGATCTGCGAAAGCTATTACGATGCCATCCGCACCTCGACGCCCAGCCAGATCGAGGCGATCGACATGGGCCGGCGCGGCCTGCACAATGAGGGCTCGCAGACACTGATGGACCGGCTGGCCGGCAAGATCGACATCGATTTCGACACGGCGCGGCGGCTGTTCACGCTGGTCTGCGTACTACACTGGCGAGGCTGAACTGTCAGTCCCTCTGCCCCGCTCGATCCTGCCCCGCTCGATCCTGTTCGTCTGCGCCATGAACGCCGTGCGCTCGCCGATGGCCGAACTGCTGGCGCGCCAGGTGCTTCCGGCCACCAGCTTCGTCGCGTCGGCCGGGGTGCGCGGCGGCGAACGCGACCCGTTCGTCGACGCCGTGCTGGCCGAGGACGGGCTTTCGCTCGGCGACCGGCACCCGAGGACACTGGACGATCTCGAGGACGACTATTTCGACCTGATCATCACGCTGTCGCCGGAAGCCCATCACACCGCGCTCGAGCTTACCCGCTCGCTTTCGGTCGACGTCGAATATTGGCCGATGCCGGACCCGACTGGCGTCGGCGGCACGCGCGAGCAGATCATGGCCGCCTATCGCGAGGTGCGCGAACGGCTGAAGGCGCGGATCGGCCGCCGTTTTCTGGCGCCGGAAGCAGAGAAACCGGGCTGATTTAAGCATGTTCACAAGCGCACGATTATCATATAGGTTCCGCCCAAATTCCGGCTAGAGTCGGATGATTTCAGGTCTGTTCGACCTGAAATCTGAATCCGCCTCTAAATCCAAGAAGTAGAGCATGATGTCGTCCGAAAACCGCTTCACACTTTTCGGCATCGTGCTCTAGGCGCTGGGAATCCATCCAAGCAAAGGTATCGAATGCCGAAGGAAGAAGTCCTCGAGTTTCCGGGTGTCGTCACGGAATTATTGCCCAATGCGATGTTCAGGGTGAAGCTTGAAAACGAACACGAAATCATCGCCCACACCGCCGGCCGCATGCGCAAGAACCGTATCCGCGTGCTGACCGGCGACAAGGTCCTTGTCGAGATGACACCCTACGACCTGACTAAGGGCCGCATCACCTACCGTTTCAAGTAAGATCGTCAGAGCTCGGCCGGGATCGCGATGAGCATTTTGCAGAAGCTCGTGCTTGCCTCGGGTTCGCCGCGCCGGATCGAACTGCTGCAGCAGGCCGGCATCGAGCCGGACCGCGTGCTGCCGGCCGGCGTCGACGAAACGCCGCTGCGCGCCGAGCATCCACGCTCGCTGGCCAAGCGCCTGTCGAAGGAAAAGGCCGAAAAGGCGCTGGCCTCGCTGCAGACGGAAGAGGATTATGCACCGAGCTTCGTGCTGGCCGCCGACACCGTGGTCGCCGTCGGCCGGCGCATCCTGCCCAAGGCCGAAACGTTCGACGACGTCGTCAATTGCCTCGGACTGCTGTCCGGCCGTTCGCACCGGGTCTATTCCGGCATCTGCCTGGTTACGCCGAGCGGCAAGCTGCGCCAGCGGCTGGTCGAGACCAGGGTGCGTTTCAAGCGGCTGCCGCGCGCCGAGATCGACGCCTATGTGGCCTCGGGAGAATGGCGCGGCAAGGCCGGCGGCTACGCCGTCCAGGGTCTGGCCGGCGCCTTCGTTGTCAAGCTTATCGGCTCCTACACCAACGTCGTCGGCCTGCCGCTCTATGAGACGGTGGCGCTGCTGGCCGGCGAGGGCTTCAAGGTGCATGCCAACTGGCAGTCAGTTCGGCCATGAACTCAGGTTCGGACGACAAGGTCACGCCGCTGCGCCCCAAGCGGCCCTGCCCCGAATGCGGCAAGCCGTCGGCGCGCGAGACCTACCCGTTCTGCTCCGTGCGCTGCAAGGACATCGACCTCAACCGCTGGCTCAAGGGCGCCTATGTCATTCCGGGCCGCGACGACGAGGACGAAACGGACAACGACCCTCCCAAATGAAGCTGTTCGGCACGGCTTGGTGACTTCGACCGCGTCCCATGAATCGACCTGTCCAGTGATTGCTCGTTTGCCGCTTGAAATCAACGCTTAGGCGCTGGACAGGCCGGATTCCCGTGCTATAACCCACGCGCTTTCAAGGGGCGCCTGCGGCGCTTTCAAGAAATCCGGCGTGCAGAACTGCCCGCGTGCCGGAACAGGCCCAGATAGCTCAGTTGGTAGAGCAGCGGACTGAAAATCCGCGTGTCGGTGGTTCGAATCCGCCTCTGGGCACCATCCCCTCTTCTCCCGAGAGTCTCTTTCGCCGAAGCTTCTACGCTTCTGTTCCGCCAACTAGCTGAAATCTTTTCCGATTTCGGCGCGTAAAGCGCGGATGGTCGGGTTTTGTGGAATTTTGGCGTAGTTGGTCTAACGAGCCGGGGGGCTGGTATTTTCGCTGGTATTGGAGATCCTGATGGTATCGATGGAGCCAAATGGAGGTCCCGAGAATGGCCCTTTCCGACGTGAAATGCCGAAATACCCGACCCGCTTCCAAGCTCGTCAAATTGTCTGACGGTGGCGGGCTCCAGCTTTGGGTTCAGCCTACCGGATCTCGCCTATGGCGCTTTGCCTATCGTTTTGGCGGCAAACAGAAGCTTCTAGCATTGGGCAGCTATCCTCTCATCTCCCTCGCTGAGGCACGCGAGTCGCGCGATACCGCCAAACGTCTCCTCCTACGTGGCATCGACCCCGCACAGGAGCGTAAGTGGCGAAAAAAGGCCGATTCGGCAAAGGACACCTTTCGCTCAATCGCGGCGGAATATATCGACAAGCTGAAGAAGGAAGGACGTGCCGACCGGACCATCACCAAGGTCAAATGGCTGCTCGACTTTGCCTATCCAACGTTTGGAGACAAAAGTGTTCGGGAGATCGATTCGGCCACGATTCTTGCCGTTCTCCGCAGCGTGGAGGTTCGCGGTCGATACGAGTCGGCTAGGCGACTGCGCTCCACCATCGGCAGCGTGCTTCGATACGCAATCGCGACCGCACGCGCCGAGGCAGATCCGACTATCGCCCTGAGGGGCGCACTCATCAGCCCGACGGTCACGTCGCGTGCCGCGATTACCGATCCTAAGGCCTTGGGAGGCTTGCTGAGAGCGATCGATGCATTTGACGGACAGGCTACAACCCGAGCCGCCCTGAAGCTGATGGCGTTGCTGTTTCCCCGCCCCGGCGAGCTGCGCGCGGCCGGATGGGACGAGTTCGATTTCAAAAGCTCGGTGTGGACCATCCCTGAAGGACGCATGAAGATGCGACGGCCGCACCGCGTACCGCTTTCAAGGCAGGCCGTCAGCATTCTGACCTCACTTAGAGAAATATCTGGAGGTGGATCGCTGCTGTTTCCTAGTGTTCGATCGAATTGGCGTCCGATTTCTGACAACACGCTTAACGCCGCCTTGCGTCGCATTGGCTACAGCAAGGAAGAAGCAACCGCGCACGGTTTTCGAGCAACGGCATCAACTCTGCTAAACGAATGCGGCAAGTGGCATCCGGACGCCATAGAGCGGCAGTTGGCCCACATTGAGAACAACGAAGTTCGCCGCGCCTACGCCCGGGCAGAGCACTGGGAAGAGCGAGTCAGAATGATGCAATGGTGGGCCGATTATCTGGATGAAATTGAGAACGCGAAACCCGCGGCTGAACTCAAACAAGTATGGTTGCAACCCCGGTCTCCGCACCTATCGTAACATGAAGGTCTGCTGTGGGCACATTAGGTTGGTGCGAGTATTTTCGGGCCCGCGGCCAAAACTGACTGCGCTACTGCGCCCGAGTCGACCGCCATGCGTTTCGCCCGCTCCACGATGTTCTGGGGTAGCGCCAACCATCGAATACGCTGCCATCGATGGTTTCGTTGATCGTCGACGTCCGAGCTTTGGTTCCCAGAACCGGTTGGACGCCGACCGTTCTAAATACCAGCTGCTGAAAAACTGATAGCTGCCACCTAAGAAGCTGGCTAGGAGTCGGATATGCGTGGCACGACGTTGGCTTGGTCGATATCCACGTCCCAGCGCAACTTGTGACCGAGCGCCGTAGCCTTGGCTATGAACCACTTCAGAGGGATCTGGACCAGCAGGTCACCTGCATACCCGCCCCCGACATTCGCATGAGCGCCGACAACCAGCGCTGCTCTACATCTCAAGAGGACGTGGCGAGGCTGGGGTTGCGCCTAGAAGCGTCGTCCGAGTCCAGAGCGTTGGCCTGAACGAGTTGCGAATCCTTGTCGATCGCCAACCCTAGCGGTATAGGCTCCCCGGCTGAAGCCGAGGACCGAACAGCTGGTCGCCCTCGTTGTAATGGTCGATTAGCCACTCATATGCGTCGGTGATCTCGTGATCGGGGCCGTAGCCGAAGAGACCTCCCCTCACCTTCTCTCCAAGGTGGGTCCCGACGCCAACGCCGCATTAGATAAGTTGCTGGGAAATCGTCCGGGTCGCACAGAGATTTGATGCGCCAGACGTTTGTGTTGTCGCCGACAGTGTTCCAGTGCCGTCGAGAAAGACGGCCACGCGTCTAGGATTGCTCATAGTTCCCTGCCTTTTCAACTTGCCGCGGCACGCAACCGTCGAACCACGCGATGGTAGGTAACGTTGCGCCAACAGAACTGACAGTGATCAAAGTTTCCAATGTTCCTGCAAATAGGCACCTAGGCATAAGCAGACACTCTGAAAACGATATAGTTGAACAAAATTGGGCGCTTCGTCGATTTGTCGACGACTTGGCCGGAGCCCGTGTTCCACGCCAAGGCGTTCCAATCCCAATGAGAAGAATCTCCCTGCGCGACAATGAACGAGCCGTGCCGGAGCGGCACCGAAGTTTGACTCTTCGCGAAATCAAGTCCGAGCTTGAAATGGAATACCTGCTTGTTCTTGTTCCTACTGAGAACGGACTGCACCACGCTGGATGTTAGGCCGACGAACGGCCTGAGAGCGGGTTGAGCCTTGGTCAACAGGCCCAGACCTTCTTTAAACGGACCGCTCCCGATTGCGTTAAGAATGGTTTCGTCGCCCTTGCTGATGACGTTGATGGTCTTTCCTTCGAACGCGATTCCGTTTTCGCCGACCGACACACCAAGAAAGATGGGAGACCCGCTGATCGCTGCACTTGCCCCATCCTTGGCTTCTGTGGTCAGCGCGAAACGCAATTCTTCCGGCTCATTCTGGAGTTGGTTTTTTCCGGTGAACTCGCATAGTATCTGGTGAGTGCCGCTGCCTGGGTACCTGTGTATCCAGAACTTTTCGAGCGTAATCTTGACCCTCGAGTTCTTTAGCGTCTCGTCAGGTTCGAGCGAGAACGCGCTTTGGATTTGCGCCAGCTGACCGCCCGATTCAGGAGGCAGGAAGCCGCACATCATTCCCGTATGGGCCCAGACCTGATTTCCCCAAGGGCTGGCCAGACCTTGTCCAACCCCGCCGCTGGGGAACAGCTCTTCCACCGCTTCATCGTCTCCGATGTCTTGGAGATAGCTCTTGATCGTCGCGCGGCTCTTGTAGCCGATACTGTTTTTGTCGCCTGGCACCTTAGGTTCTCACCCGGGTTGGCACTCGCTGCGTCACGTCGACTCGCTTAGCTCTCACGCGTGCCTCTACGTCTGCGAAAAGGTCTGTCCTGACGGGTTGGCTCATCTCAAGAGTCACTGCCAGGCCATATGGCACCTCCGCCGCGGCAAAGGGCGTCATTTCCGCCATTGCCTGAACACCGAGGAAAATATCGCCCGAACCGCCTTGCGGAATCAGGTTTTTGCCCTCGAAAACAAGGTGTTGGAGCGTACCGCGTCGCGCGGCCCGCCCGTCCGGCGAGAGTGTGCGTTTGATCCCTTTCCAGAAATCCCGTTTTCCATCGCCATCGACAACTTCGAGGCGGACACCACGGTAACGTCGCGTTATAGGATCGATCGGACTGCTCCAGGCGAGTGTGACCACGACCCGCCGAAGCTCGCGATTGTTGACCATCGCGCGGGGGATGGGAAGTCTGTACTCGTGGAGCGTATCGGGGAAAATTATGTCGTCGGCAAGCAGAGTGATGCGATTCCCTTGACCACTGAAGACCCTCGAATGATCGGGACGGCCATATCCTAGCACGCTGCTGATGGCTTCTTTCTTCCGGAGAGCTCCACCAGGGTAAAGTTCGTACAATATCTCGCCTGCGCCGCCCCACGTGCAGCCGTGAGCGAGCAGCGCCTTCAAGACGACCGCGCGCGTTTTGGCCTCCAGCCACTGCTCGCCGTTTTCGTCGAAGAGATCCTCCAGAACGTCCACCAGCCGCGCGGCTGTTCGTGTGGTGAGAGCCGCAGCGTTACTTGTACCCGTACTGCGCCTGACCAGGTTTTGGGCAGCGCCGACACCAGGCGCCGCGGTCACCTGACCGACGTCCGGGTGCTCGATTGCCCAGGCTGAAACGAAGCCTGCATCATCTTCCGAACGTGCCAGTTGCCGGCCACCGAGTTCGACAATGTCGGGTTTCACTGCTCTATTAACTCCAAGCCCAACGCTCGACGCGAGGTTTGCTACGCCCGACATCGTGTCAAAGGGATCCACGAAACCAAGAGGCGCTCCGACGGAACTGTCTCCATGTACCGCGCCCACAGTTAGTCCGTTGAGGGTTTCCGCGGGGCTCAGCATTATCCTGCCCCCCCTGCTCCGATTGAGAGCGCTAAGCAGAGCGATCTGCCGCTCTACTGGACTAGCCGTTTCGAATGCATTGCAGTCGGCGTAAGTGTCGACCGCGAAAGGCTCCATGTTGTTTCCGGCGCTGACGATAAAAAGCAGCCGGAAACGATGGCTAAGGTGGTCGAGCAGTTTCGCCCAGTAGCTCGCGCGCTGACCGAACGGCGCTTCTCGATCACAGATCGAATGGTTGATAACGACGACGTTTTCGGCCATGGGCCCCACGCCATCAGACCCTTCGACCAATGACAAGACCGCCCGATAAACTAGGCCAAGCGGAAGCTGATCCTGTGGTGTGCATTCTTCTGCGAGGTTTTGCGGCGCGCCAAGTATCGGCACCACTTGCAGTAGCCGGTCGATAGGAACAGTATCGTCACCCAAATCACCGTGGATAATGAGAGACGCCATAGCAGTACCGTGCCTGCGCCTTGCCACGGGGACGTTTACAGCATGAACGTCCACTTCGCTCACCCGCAGCCTATTCCTCAGCAGGACGTGGTTCTCGACTGGGTAGCCGTCGAGTAGCGCTACCACTGCGGGTCTTGCGTCAGGTGTCGACGGAGGATCACGATGATCAGAGACTGAGAATGCAGCATCCCCGGCCTCGCTGGTATAAAGCGACTGCGGTCGGACGCGCATCACGCGGTCGGCAGTCGACAGAGGGCCCTGGAGTGAGCCGAGGCAAAGCGCCTGCTCGTTTGGTAGCTCGACTAGAGCTGCCTGATATTGGATTTCTGGAATCGTAACGAAGTCGAGGACGGTTCCGGCGACCAGTGACATGAGATCGGTAACATATTCGCGTGCCGCCGCTCTCAAACTGAGGTCACTTCGGAACCAGAGATCAAGTTCCAACCGGATCGGTCGGTCTGGAAATTTTCGCATCATACGGTCGACAAAACGGGAGAGCGCAGGGTCGACCCTGTCTTTAGCCGACCATGTCCTGACGTCGTTCAAGTATGCGAAAAGAGGCCACCATTCCCCGTCGTGAGTCCTAGGCTTTGGCTGATTGGTGGAATACTGCTTCCATAGGGAAAGCACCTTCTGAAGACCGCGAATGGTAGGCATGGTGACATAGAGCATGCTCTGACCGCTGTCAGCGGCAGGCTCGTCTGCTTCCTCGCCTTCGTCTTCGTCGCTAGTGTCCTCATCGAAGTCTTCGCCTAGCCACTCAAACCCGGCCGCGCGTACCGCCGCGACAAATTTCGCCACGTTCGACAGCGGGCCGATCACTTCGAAAACGAGCGCGCGGTCGGGGGTTACTTCACTAGGGGACGTTGAAAGGTCTGCGCCGCTCAGGATCCGCCCAAGGCCACTTTCTATATCGCCGAATTTGGCGTCATGGCGCTTTGCTTGTTCTCCCCAAGAGATCGCCTTCGGGAACCTGGCCCGTTGACCTTTGATTCGCTTTCGCCTTGCCGGTTCTCTGCTTATTCTTACTATCGGTTTCTGTGCCACCCGACTGAGCCCCCCCAACGTCTCGACGTCTACTCCACCTGTCGAGCGCTTGGGCGAATGCATCGCTGGGCCTCAACTTCCCATGCGATAGCACAACTTTTCTGCGAGCGTCGAGTGTTACGGCCTCTATTTCAGAGAATGTCTCCCCCTTAAATATTTTCACGAAATTGTCGGCGCTTATACCTAATTCACCGAGAGCGTTCTCCGTCTTAAAATACCACTCCCGCAGTTCAGCCGCTCCGGGTTTTGGAAGTGTTAGGCGTATCTCGAATCTGCGCCAAACCGCCCTGTCGAGGAGCTCGGGATGATTGGTCGCGCAAATCACGATGCAACTGCTCGGCAGTGCGTCCATGTTCAGTAGCAAAGAGCTGACGACCCGCTTAATCTCCCCAGTTTCGTGAGCATCAGCGCGTTCCTTCCCAACACTGTCAAACTCATCAAAGAAGAGGACACAAGGCGTCCGGGTAGCATATTCGACGACTGATTGAAGTCTCGAGGCCGTCTCGCCTAAATAACTGCCAACCAAGCCATCGTAGCGAACAGTGAAAAACGGAAGCGCAAGTTCTGTGGCGACCGCCTCGGCAAGGCTCGTTTTTCCAGTGCCGGGTGGGCCCACCAACATTATCGTATGGCGTGGCTCGAGCGAATGCGAGCGCAGCAACGCGGTCTGCCGGACTTCGTTAATCAGCTCCTGAATTTCCCATAGAATTTCTTTTACAAGGACGAGTTGCTCTAACCGGCGCGCTGGCGCAACCTCACGTAGCAGCGGCTGAAGACTTTCGGGTAACATGCTCGAACCTCCGCCGTAGAATCGCGCCGGCGACTGCTCGCGCACCAAGGTTCGCCCGGAATTGTCGCGCTTGTTCTGACGATGAGCCTCTTCGATAAGTGCAGTCAGGGTATCGCGGGTTCCGTTGCCATTCCCAGTTTCCGGTCGCAGCTTGTGAACGGTTGTGTGTTTGGCCATCTAATCTTCCTTCGCCACAGCCTCGGCGCGGCCTACGATTCCATCCGCCACAAACCACTTTGCCTCAACATCATTAACGACTGCTGCACGGCACGCAAGCCGATCAATCCTGAACCCTGGAACTATGCACTACCATGGTGCCTTTTAGTCATCGGCCTTATCGTGCAAGCACTCCGTAACACGGTATGTCAGGAGATTTGTTCCCCGCCTGCCGCGTCTACGTCTCCGTCGGATCCTCGCGGCGGTACCGCCGACTTCAGGATATCGAAAAATGGAAACGCCGCCCGCGATTAACCGCAGACTATGGCTGCTTTGGGTCAGATCACCATGACGCTTGCACCGAAATAAAAGCCTGCTTGTGTCGAACAACGGTCGGCAACCGGCCTAAACGCGACATCCGAGTAGTGGCTAGTCGATCGCTCCCAGAGCAAAGCTTCCGATCGTGGTGCGGTGCCATCGCCGATTTCGATCGGCTACTCGAAATTGTCTTGGCCCCACGTCTATGTCGAAAATGGCGTATCAGTTTCGGCACATAAGACAGCTATTTCATGGTGGCGGTGTTCGGGACGACGACGGCGCTCAGCATAACGGCTCAAATTTCGACACTAAAAGAAGCTGCGAAAAGGCCAACGGGGCACTCGCCGTTGGTTAGCCTCGGTCGTGTAATGCAACGGCAACGGCGAGCCGTCCGCTGACATGCCCCACGGGTAGCTCTCCTGCGGTGATCCACCCGTTCACACGTTGCTGCCAGTTTAAGCCGAACGAACCTAGTCAGGCCCCTTCCGCTTAACGCGCTCTTTTTCTTTAAGTCGACACGGTCCCTCGCTGCGAATGGCAACCCAGGATGCAACTTGTGGCTTTCGACAACAACACGCCAGGAGCTCAGGAGCGAGGCAGCGCCCATGAAAAGTGATGCAATCTCGTATCCCCCACGAGGTCTAACCCGTGAGGAAGCAGCTCGCTACATCGGTGTCGGATCGACGCTTTTTGATGAAATGGTCGCCGATGGGCGCATGCCGAAGCCCAAGCGCATCAACAGCCGCGCTGTCTGGGACCGGGTGGCTCTCGACATAGCTTTCACCTCGTTGCCGGATAAAGATAGCGGTCTTCAAGAACTGCTGGAAAGAAGCAGACGGGACAGAGAAAGAAGATAACCAATACGCTCGTTGCGTATACGCTGCAGGCGTCGTATGATCGTTGCCGTACGGAGGGGCGTGACGTGAACGAGAATGAGAAGATTGCACAAGAAGTGAAAGCCTGGCGGGCCAAGGGAGGATTCACTGCCGAAGCCGCAGCTAAGGTGCTGGGAATACCGAAACGCACATTCGAAGGCGTAGAGCAAGGCAGAGGCTTCCCTTACCCGGTGCTCCTGCGCGTTGCCATCGAAAGCGAAGCCCTTCCGCTACAGGCGATGCTGGAGAACTCCCCGCGCGTTGAGCACCAGCGGCAGAAGTCTGGAAGGAGGGTTTGATGGCTAGGCCCTTCAAGGATGCGCGATACCCTGGGGTCTCTTCGCGTCTCAAGAACGGCAAGCTAGCTTATCGCTACCGCGCAAAAGGCATGCCCGAACTCCGCCTTCCCGGTAAGCCCGGCGATCCGGAGTTCGAGGCGGCTTACGAGAAGGCCACGCAGGGTCAAGGCAAGAAGGCAGTTATCATCGATTTGCCCGGTCGGGCACTGCCAAAAACCTTTGGCCATGCCGCGCGTCGGCTTGAAACGACAATGGAGTGGCTGGATTTTGATGAAGCCACGCAGCAGAAGAATGCGCGACTGATCGAGCGTTTTCTCAACCTGCGGGTCGATCCCAACTACCCACTCACCTGGCGCGATACTCCTGTCGAACATCTCGACGCGGATCGGCTTCGCGCCATCATTGAAGGCATCTTCAGGACAAACCGCACCGTCGCCAAACACATGTTGGTCGCCATCAAGAAGCTTCTATGGGTCGCGACCGATGTCGAAAAATGGATCAAGCCGCAGGATGATCCATCGCTATCTATCCGTGTGCGGGTGCCCAAATCGACCAAGAACCCAGCTTGGCCAATTGCGATGCGCGAAAGGTACGAGGAGCGACACCTAATCGGCACAGCCGCACGCACCTGCTATGCACTCGGCTTCTGGCTTGGAAATCGGCGCGGGGATATCGCTGCTCTTGAGTGGGACGATCTTTTGACCGAAGAAATCGAACTGTTCGACGGCTCGCTGGTGCTAATCGAGGCCTTTGATTTCCGCCAGAAGAAAAACCGCAACCGCCATGGCGGGAGGGAGATGTTCATTCCAGTCGTAGACAAGCTAGCAGCGGCCTTGGAGCCGCTTGATCGCTCGAAGGGCGGCACTGTCTTAAAGAACGCGTATAGCAGGTCATTTTCGGAAAAGAGCCTGACGGGGATGATGCAGCACTGGACGCGGCAGGCGGGACTTCCTAGCGGCTACACGCTCCATGGCCTGCGCCGCACCTTCGGCACCTACCTCGCTGAATGCAACATCCAAGCGCGGGCTATCATGGAGGCGATGGGCCATTCCTCCATGACGGTAACAGATGAATATGTGCGTGAGGCCAACAAGAAGCGGATCGCGGTTGATATTGTTCGTGCCATCAACGAGCGCGAGGCCAAGCGTGACGCCATGAAGCGGCGGGCAAACCTCCGCATTGTCAAATAATCAAATCGAGTCGGAACAAACCGGGACCACGGTGTTTGCTTTGGGCCCATAATGAGCCCAAAACGTTTTGGGCCGAGGGCAGTTTTTGTCAATAAAATCAATGGTTATGGTGGGCCCGGAGGGACTCGAACCCCCAACCAAGCGGTTATGAGCCGCCGGCTCTAACCATTGAGCTACAGGCCCCACACGCGGCTGGATTAATGTTTTTCCCCGAACCGCACAAGGCTTTCCGGACGGGCTGGCCGAAATCGTCCAAATCCGCCCATATTCAGACATTAGAGCGACGTGCGTCCACTTAGACGCGCAAAAAACGCTCTAACGCTTTAAACCTACGCAATCGCGCTTCCCGAAATCGATTCCGATTCTTGGGCCGATGCGGTAGTCGACAAGCGCGACTGGATCGCAGACCGAGGAGATTTTTATGACCAGACATCTTTTACCCTTGGCGCTCGCCGCCGCAATCGCTTTTCCGGCGATGGCCGGCGCGGCCGATTCGCCGCCGCAGCCCCGGATCGTCGTCACTGGCGAAGGCGAAGCGACCGCGGCCCCCGATCTGGCGCTGCTGACGCTCAGCGTCATGCGTGAGGCCAAGACCGCGCGTGCCGCGCTCGATGCCAACAACGACGCGATGGCCTCGGTGATCGCCGCAATGAAGTCGGCCGGCATCAAGGAGCGCGACCTGCAGACAGCCGGCATCCAGATCAGCCCGCGCTACAATTATACCAACAAACCGGACGGCAGCCAGGAGGCCGAACTCATCGCCTACCAGGTGACCAACACGCTTTCGGTGCGCATCCGCGACATCGACAGGACAGGCGAGATTCTCGACAAGGCGGTATCGCTCGGCGTCAACCAGGGCGGCGGCATCTCGTTCTCCAACGAGGATCCAACGGCAACTGTCACCGAAGCCCGCAAGAAGGCGGTCGCCGACGCAATGGCCAAGGCCAGGGCGCTGGCCGAAGCCGCCGGCGTCAGCATCGGGCGGGTGCTGGAAATCACCGACCAGAACGTCGCGCCGCCGCCGATACCGATGACCGCCAAGGCCTTTGATGCGGCCCGCGAATCGGTTCCGGTGCAGGCTGGCGAGAATTCCTACGCGGTACAGGTCACAGTCACTTTCGAGTTGAAGTGACCGCCCGCTGAAGGCGGCTGTTGCAGCAACATTGACTTTGCTGCATGAAAAACCCCGGAGGACTGGTCCTCCGGGTTTTTTTCGAGCCTCACCCTTCTATCTCAGGGGGCTCTACTCCAGACCGACCTTCGCAGAAGGTCATACTACCAAGTGGGCCATTGCCGGTCGGCAACGTGCGAACGCTTACCGGTAGAGGACCGGGCAGCCGCGCTCATTGGCGAACACGACCACGACGCGGTCGCCATACTGGCGGCCCGCCACTTTCACGGTGCGGCGGCCGACGTCGATGATACGGGCGCGGCGCAGACCCATGCGCTCTGCCTTGCCGAGGGCACGATTTGGCGAGCAGGACCGGCGCCAGTCGCGTTCGCGGCGGCGTTCGCGGTAGTAACCATCGTCATCGCCGGAATAGACGCCGACGCGCGGTTCGTCGTTGTTGCCGAAGCCGAGATAGATGCTGTCTGCATGGGCTGTGGCGGGGATGGCGGCAAGCGTGCCGAGGCCGATAAGCGCCGAAAGGGCCACCGTCTTGATCGTGTTGAACATGTCTTCTCTCCTTGTTCAGGGCTTCCGCCCGCCTTTGATCGAACCAATGTGTCTTGGTCGAACCGATGGCGAGGAGAATGCGCTTGCGTATCTGAACTTTTTACGAACCGGCCGTTCATTTCTGGTTCATGTAGAAACAAGCAATTGCGCAGTCTTCTCGGCTTACCGGTTCTGAACAATCCGGTCGGTTCTGAACCATTTGGGTCGAAAACGCGCTGTCGGGCAGCCGGTTCCGGTTCCTGAAGGCCCGTCGCTAGGGCTCGTCGTCCAGCATGTGCTCGAAATAGTCGTCGGGCTCGGCGAGATCGGTCTCGCTGGCGCTGACCCGGCCCCGCATGGAGATGCCCGCCTCATGCACCGTCTCGGCACTGCCTGAAACCAGCCTGTGCCACCAGTAGAGATCGTGGCCCTCGGCGACCAGCCGGTAGGCGCAGGTTTTGGGCAGCCAACTGATGAAGCGCACATTCTGCGGCGTCAGACCGACGCAGTCCGGGACACGCGCCAGCCGGTTGGCATAATCGGAGCAGCGGCAAGTTTCGGCGTCGAACAGCCGGCAGCCGACGCTCGTCCAGTAAATCGCGCCAGTGTCTTCGTCCTCGAGTTTCGACAGGCAGCATTTGCCGCAGCCGTCGCAAAGCGATTCCCACTCGGCCGGGGTCATCGCCTCGAGCGTCTTGGTTTTCCAGAACGGCGTTTCCATCGTCGGGATGTGGCCCCTGACCGGGTGAAGGTCAAGCACCGCAACAGACGCTGACCCCGCCGGCACCATAGGCCGGCACCATAGGAATAACACGAAGTCGCCTTCAAAACGCCGGCCAATTGCCCTTCGTAGCCGTTAATGCCCGCTAACCGGAACCAATCCGGTTGATGAACAGTTTGGGCCGGGATGGGACGCCAAAGGAGGATTTTTAATGAAACGCCAACCACGGATTCTGGCAGGCACGGCACTTGGCCTGCTGATGGCGTCCGCGCCGTTGGGCGCATTCCCGTTGCAGGGCAGTGCCGCGTTCGACCCACCGCAGAATACCGCCACGCCGTTGATCCCCGTGCAATCGAATTGCCCCGAAGGCGAGTCGGCGGAAGGCTGCGCACCGCAGGCGGAACCGGAGCAGAAGCCTCGCAAGAAGCGCGAGGAACAGGCCGCTCCTTCCGGCGAGGAGCAGCAGGGCGGTCAGCGCAGGAAGAAGCGCGAGCAGCAACAGCAGGAGGAAGCCGCGCCGGCCGAACGGCCCGCCGAGCAGGCCGCACCTGCCAGCGACGAACAGCCCGAACCGCGCAGGAAGAAGCGTGACCGGCAACAGCAGGAGGAAGCCGCACCAGCCGAACGGCCCGCCGAGCAGGCCGCACCTGCCAGCGACGAACAGCCCGAACCGCGCAGGAAGAAGCGCGACCGGCAACAGCAGGAGGAAGCAGCACCTGCCGAAAAGCCCGCCGAGCAGGCGGCGCCTGCCAGCGACGAACAGCCCGAACCGCGCAGAAAGAAGCGCGACCGGCAACAGCAGCAGGAAGCCGAGCAGGCTGCGCCTGGCGAAGAGGTCGCACCCGCAAATGACAACGAGCAGGTCACGCCGCGCAGGAAGAAGCGGGAACAGGACCAGCAGATCGAAGCCGCACCATCCGAACAGCCAGCCAGCAAGGAAGCCGGCGAGCAGGCCGAGCCGCTTCCGACCGACCAGCAAACGGCTCCCGCTGAGGGCGACAAGCCCCGGGATCAGGCCAGGGAACGCGGCAAGAAGCCTGTCGACGAACAGCCGGTGACAGGCGAGCAGCCTTCAACCGGCGAGCAGCCCGCCGAGCGCGAACAGGCCGCGCCCGCCGAAGGCGAAGGTCCGGCACAAGGCGAGGCTCCAGTGTTCGACAGCCAGAAGGATGCCAGGCGCAAGCGCAAGGGCGGCAGGGACAACGCGCAAGAGACCGGCGGCCAGGACGCGGGTGGTCAGCCCACCCAGCAGGACGGCGAACAGGCGGAAGCCCCGAGGCCGGCTCCGGTCGACCAGGGACCGCCGCCCACCGACGACAGGGCGGCCCAGCAGGCGATCAAGCTTGAGAGGATGGTTCGGGCGACGGAGGAAAAGGGCAGACGCGTTGAGCGTGCGCCCGACGAGGAAAACATTCGCCGCCGTCGTGAACGCCCGCGCGGGGTCGACGTCGTCAGGGAACTCGGCGACCGCGTCATCCTCCAGTTCAACAACCAGACGATCGTCGAAAGCGACGATGCGCCGCGCATGCGGCGTGGCGCGCGGAACGTCTACTATGAGGAGTTGTCGAGCAATCGCACCCGGGAAATCGTCGAGCGTGACAACGGAATCCAGATCGTCACCATCCGCAACCGCTACGGCGACGTCGTCCAGCGCTCACGCATCGCGCCCGATGGACGCGAATATGTGCTGAGTTATGTCGACGAGCGGCACTACGAGGACGATGGCGACTGGCGCGATCCGGGCGACGACCTGCCGCCGATTCGGATCGACATTCCGCGCGAGGAGTACATTCTGGATTCCGAGGAGGTCGAGGATCCGGAAGACTACTATGCCTTCCTTGAACAGCCGCCGGTGGAGAGGGTGCAGCGCCTCTACTCGATCGACGAGGTCAAGCGCTCGGCCCGCGTGCGCGACATCGCCCGCCGCATCGACCTCGACACGCTGAACTTCGAATTCGGTTCAGCCTCGATCCCCGAAACCGAGGTGCAGAAACTGGAAGGCGTCGCCACCGCCATGGAGAAGCTGCTGGAGAAGAACCCGGCGGAAACCTTCCTGATCGAAGGCCATACCGATGCCGTCGGCAAGCCGGAGGCGAACCTCGCTTTGTCCGACCGTCGCGCGGAGGCGGTCGCCGAAGCCCTGAGCAATGCCTTCAGCATCCCGCCGGAGAACCTGACGACACAGGGCTATGGCGAGGAGTATCTCAAGGTCGATACGTCGGAGCCGGAGCGCGAGAACCGTCGCGTCGCCATCCGCCGCATCACCTCGCTGGTGGCGCCGGTCGCCAGCGCGAATTAACTCGCAATTCCAGGAACCTGAACTGGTTTCTGGAATCTATGCGGGAAGACATAGCCCACCCCGGATTCTCCGGGTTGGGCAATTTCCGGCAATCAGCCGAGGTTGAAGGAGAATGTAAGTCGCGATTTAACAGGCATTGAATCGCGAGGTCGTCCACCCCAGATTCTGGCTAGGGCTTCCCTGCCCTGTCCCGACTCCAGCGGGACACATGAGCCCCGCCGGTTCCCCCTCGCCGGCGGGGTTTTGTTTTCGGCTTCGGTTGGGAAACGAGGGCTATGCCGGTGCCAGTCAGTAGATATTTTTCACGTTGGTTTTCGAATTCGCAAACACCTCGTCGGGCACGAAGAAGTCACCGGCGAGCGGGCCTATCGCATCAGGCGCATAGATCGAAAAATTGCTGACGCCCTCCGCGCGCAGCACCTCCTCGTCGATGTAGAAATTGCCGGTCGCTTCGCGCGACGGCCTGAGCAGGATCGCATGCGCGGCATCGGCCATGATATCGGGCGAACGGCTCATCGCCGCCACTGTCGCCCCGCCCAGAAGATTGCGCACCGCTGCCGTATCGATCGTCGAGATCGGCCACAGTGAATTGACGGCGATGCCGTCCCTGGCGAACTCCGCGCTCATGCCCAGCGTGCACATCGACATGCCGAATTTGGCCATCGTATAGGCGACATGGTTCTTGAACCATTTGGCCTTCATGTCGAGCGGCGGCGCCAGATTCAAGATGTGAGGATTGTCGGCCAACTTCAGGTGCGGAATGCACATTTTGGAAACCAGGAAGGTGCCGCGTGTGTTGATCTGGTGCATCAGGTCGTAGCGCTTCATGTCGGTTTCCAGCGTGCCGGTGAGTTGGATGGCGCTGGCATTGTTGATGCAGGTGTCGATGCCGCCGAATTTTTCGACGGTCCTGGCGACCGCCTCGGCCACCTGCCCCTCCTCGCGTATGTCGCACAGCATCGGCAATGCCTTGCCGCCGGCCTGCTCGATCTCCTCAGCCGCCGTATAGATCGTGCCCGGCAGCTTCGGGTGGGGCTCGGCGGTCTTGGCCGCGATGGTCACATTGGCGCCGTCGCGCGCGGCGCGCAGCGCGATCGCCAGCCCGATGCCGCGCGACCCGCCGGAGATGAACAGCGTCTTTCCCTTGAGCGACATGTCTTGCGCCTCCGTTGCAAATCGGTTGGTCGTGATCCTTGCCCGCGCCGTCGCCGGATACAAGAGCGGGGAGCATCGAGAGATGGTGACGCTGCGGAGCCGCCACGGAATCCAATGGACTCAACGGCGGAGTAATACATATTCTGTAGAATGAGGTTGAATATAGAATGGCCCTGTCGATCAAGAACACGGAAGTCGAGCAATTGGCGCGGGAACTTGCCCGCCGCCGTCGCGTGTCGGTGACGGAAGCGATCCGTCAAAGCCTCGATCGCGAGGTTGCGCGCGAGCGGCTTGTGCCGCGCGACGAGCCCGACGACCCTTTTCAGCGCCTAATGGCGATCGCCGAAAGAGCCGCGCAGGTACCGAAACGCCAAGATGCGATGACCGACGTCGAAATCCTCGGCTACGACGAACTCGGAATCCCGACGCGATGATCATCGACTCCTCTGCCTCGTCGTTATTTCACGTGCGGAACCAGGTGACGATTTCCGGCTGACGGAAATCGAACCGGCTGTGTAGTCCACCGTCAGACCAGCACCAGGCCTTGCCGCATGGCGATGGCGATGGCGTCGGTGCGGTTGGCCGCACCTAGCTTGATCAGGATCGCCGCGACGTGGAACTTCGCCGTATGCACGGAAATGTTCAGGCGCCGCGCGATCACCTTGTTGGGCGCGCCCTCGGCCAAAAGCGCCAGCACTTCGCTCTCGCGCGGCGACAGCACCGGCCGGCCGGCGCTGTCGCCGACCGGCTCCACGTCGGAGAGGTCGTCGTCATGGAAAGCAAAATCGTCATGCCGATCGGACAAGGGGCGGCCCTCGCCCGAGATCCGATAGCCAGCCGCCGCCAGTCGCGCGGCGGCAGCGATCAGCAGATCGTCCGCTGCCGCCGGCAGTACGGCAAACACGGTATCGGCCGGCCGCTGCCGGCTCGCTCGTTGCGACAGGAGCACCCGAGGTATCGCAGGATCGTTGGGCCCGCCTTCCACGCCGCCTCTTTCCAGGTAAACGCCATCGACGATCGCGACATCCGCTCTGTCGGCGCTATTGCTGCTACCGGCCACAATCGGCAGCAGATCGCCGGTCGCGGCAAGAGCGGTGGACAGGTGCTCGGCGCGCACGACGTCATCGAGCGCGATCAGCACCGTCAGCCGCCGCCCCGTGATCCTGTGACTTGCCATCGATCTTCTCAGTTTAGCGGCTTTTCGCCGATGGTCAGCACGACGTCGCGCCATTCGCCGCCGCGCACCACGCCGAGCGTCACCGACGCGCCGGCGCTGTCCGGCCCGAGCCTGCGGATCAGCTCGCGCGGGCCATGCACGGCCTCGCCGTTCCACGACACGATGATGTCGCCAAGATGCAGGCCGGCCGCCTTCGCCGGGCCGTTGTCGTCGAGGCTCATCACCATCGCGCCTTGCGTGTCGCCGGTGCGGATTGGATGCAGGCCGGCGCCGAGATAGCCGCGCGCGACATGGCCCTTCTCGCGCAGTGTCGCCACCGCCCGTTCGATCGTCTCGTAAGGCATGACCAGCGCCCGCCGGCGCGGCCCGAACAGCAGCATGCCGATCAGTGCGCCCTTGGCGTCGAGCACCGGGCCGCCCTCGAAACGGCCACCGGCATTGACGGCCAGATTGATGCGCCGGTCGATCGTGCCGCCGCGCATCGAGCGCCAGGCCGGACCGACCTCACCAACCGTTCCGAATGCAGCGAGCGACGCACCGTCGCTATTGCCGACGGCAATGGCAAGATGGCCCGGCCGCGCCGTGCCTGCCTCGGCCAGCGGTCGCACGTCCGGTGCGCCGGTCGGCTTCAGAAGGGCGGTCCCGGTGGATGGATCGCGGCCGACCAGCTCAGCCTTCACCTTGTCGCCCGAAGAAAGCGTCAGCTCGATCTCCTCGCCGGCCTCAACCGCCTCCTCGGCAGCGACAAAATAGCCGTCGCGCCAATGGAAGGCGGTCGCGGTGCGATGCTGATCCGTAGCGAAGCTCGCCGTCGCCGGCGCCGCTGCGGCGGCGATATCGGCTATGGCCTCGGAAAATGCGCTCAGATTGAAGTCGCTCATGTCGGTCTCCTGGGTCTTTTTTCGCATCGTCCCGAAAATCGGCATCGATTTGTCGGAAAGCACGATGCGAGAACTCAAAGTCTTAGAGCGTGCTTGAGCGCCCAATGGACGCTCGTCGCTCTAACCCAGATATCGCTCGGCAGCGCGTTGGCGGGTACTCGCCTGACGGCTAGTTGGGCGTTGGACTGGCCATCTGGTCAGGTCGCGGCCGATCCGGCCGCTCCGCACATATAGGCATCCTTCATCTTGCTCTAAAGACACGGAGCCCTGCCATGTCCCTCCCCGCCCAGCAATTGCAGTTCGACGATGCGCTGCTCGACGATTATTCGGCAACGGTCGCTGATGCCGTGGACCGCATCGGTCCCGCCGTCTGCCGCATCGAGCGCATCGGTGGTGCCGGCGGCCTGGGCTCCGGCTTCGTCATCACACCGGATGGGCTGGTCGTCACCAATTTCCACGTCGTTGGCGATGCCCGCAGCGTCCGTGTTACGATGCCGGACGGCGTCTCCAGAGAAGGCCGTGTTCTCGGCCGCGACCCCGACACCGACATCGCGCTGGTGCGTGCCGACGGCAGCTTTGCCGATATTGCACCGCTCGGCGATTCCAAGCGCCTGCGGCGCGGCCAGATCGCCATTGCCATCGGCAACCCGCTCGGCTTCGAATGGACCGTCACATCAGGTGTCGTCTCGGCGCTGGGCCGCTCGATGCGTGCCTCCACCGGCCGGCTGATCGACGATGTCATCCAGACCGACGCAGCGCTCAACCCCGGCAATTCCGGCGGACCGCTGGTGTCGTCGGCGGGCGAGGTTATCGGCGTCAACACCGCCATGATCCATGGCGCGCAAGGCATTGCCTTCGCGGTTGCCTCCAACACCGCCAATTTCGTCATTTCCGAGATCATCCGCTTCGGCCGCGTCCGCCGCGCCTTCATCGGTGTCTCCGCCGATACGACAAACCTGCCGCGTCGCGCCGCCCTTTTGTCGCAAGTGTCGAGCAGCACGGCTGTGCGCCTGCGCAGTGTCGAGGCGAACAGCCCGGCCGCCAGAGCAGGCTTGAAAGAGGGCGACATCATCGCCGCCATCGACGGCCGCCCGGTCACCGGCGTCGACGATCTGGTGCGCTTGCTCGACGCCGAGCGCATCGGCCGCGAGACGCTGTGCACGGTGGTGCGCCGCTCCGGCATTACTCAGGTCACGCTGATGCCGGAGGCGCGGGCCTGACAACTAACGCGGCGCAAACATCTGGCCAAGCAGCGAAACCAGCAGCACTGCCAGCTCGCCGGTCGGATCGAGGTCCGGATCGAAAATGGTCATGTCCATGCCGGTGCAGCGCGGGTCCGCCACCAGCCCCGCGAGGATGACGACGAGATCGTCGGGATCGATGCCGGGACTGCCTGGTGAATCCACCGCCGGCATCACCGTCTGGTCGAGCGCATCGACGTCGAAATGCACCCAATAGGCCCAGCCGGTTCGCGCCAGCGCGGTCCAGGTCTTTTCCAGGACCTTTGCCGCGCCAAGCTCTCGCACGGCAAAGACATCGATCAGCGTCATCGTGGTCGAATTGATATCCGGCCAGGCAAAGTCGGGGTCGCGGTTCTCGCGTTCGCCGATCTGGATCACCTGTTCGTCCGCAACAAGCGGGCTTGCGATCTCAGGCCAGTCGGTCAGCAACGGCTCACCGCGTCCGGTTGCGAGCGCAAGGTCCATGCCGGCGGCCGAGCCGAGTGAAGCATCGACGTCGTAATTGCCCGGATGGCGGAAATCGCTGTGGCCGTCGACATGGACCAGTGCCATCGGACCAGACCGCCGTGCGCCAGCCAGCGCGCCAAGCAGGACCGCGCAGTCGCCGCCGACGACCAGCGGGAACTCGCCTCGTCTCAGCGCGCCGGCAACCACTTCGGCGAGTCCGAGATTGAAGCTGCGTATCGCACTGCCGTTGCGCAGCCGGGTGCCGGGCTGCGGCTCCGTGCTATACGCAGGCCGATCAAGATCAACGACTTTGAGGGGCGCAAGCGTCTCGATCAGGCCGGCTTCCGTCAATGCCTGCGGCGCACGCCACGTCCCCGGAATATGACCTGGCCTCAGCGGACGCAAACCAAGGTTTGAGGGCGCGCGGACAAGGCAGATTTCACGCATGGAATGGGCCCAGGCTGATGAGTTCAGCATAGACCGCAAAGACGTCGTCGGCCACGCGGCTGGAGGCTTCAGGTGATATCTACAGACAATTCCTGCCAGCCGCTATCCCGCTCAGCCCGCCGCGCCTTCAACAAACTGCTCCAGAAACTCGGCGCTCGGCGGGATCGGCTTGATCACGTCGATCAGCACGCCATTGGGGTCTTTGGTGATGAAATGGCGCTGGCCGAAGGCTTCGTCGCGGAGCGTTCGCAGGATTGGCAGGCCGGCGGCGATGACCCGCTCATAGATAGCATCGGGGTTCTTGACCTCGAAATTGATCAGCAGGCCGGAGGTCCGGCCTCGCCCTTCCTCAGGAATGGTTTCATGATCGCCCTGGACGATGCCGAGATTGACGCGGCGATCCTCGGTTGATTGCAGATGCACGTACCAGTCGCTCTCGAACAGCGGCTTGAAGCCGAAGTGCGCGACATAGAAGGCCTTCGTGCCGGCAACGTCGCCCGTCATCAGCACCGGGTAATAGCTTGTCGTCTTCATCTTTCCTTCTCCCGTCAAATAACATACAGTCTGCATGCAAATACGCATTAACATACAGGCTGAATGTATGCAACAAAGAACCGCGCGCCGCTCCAACCGCGATCGCACCGAAGCGACGCGCGCCGAGCTGATCGCCGCGGCGCGAAAACTGTTCACCGAGAAGTCCTATGCGGAGACCGGCACGCCAGAGATCGTGGCTGCGGCCGGCGTCACGCGCGGCGCGCTCTATCATCACTTTGCCGACAAGCAGGCGCTGTTCGCCGCAGTGGTCGAGCAGGAGGCGGCGGCTGTGGCGGAAGAGATCGAGCGCGCCTCGCCGCCCTCGCTGTCTGCCCGCGACGCACTGATCGCCGGCTCTGATGCCTATCTTGCCGCCATGCGCGCACCCGGCCGCACCCGGCTGCTGCTGCTCGACGGGCCGGCCGTGCTCGGCCGCGCCGCCATGGACGAGATCGACAACCGGCACGGCAACCGCTCGTTGCGCGAAGGCCTGGTTGCCGCGATGCGCTCGCAGTCCATGATGAGATTGCCGGTGGAAGCGCTGACCGCGCTGCTTGCCGCCGCCTTCGACCGCGCGGCGCTCGCCATCGAAGCAGGCGCTTCGACCGAGGACTACCGTGCCGTTCTCATGGCGCTGATTGATGGTCTGTCGCCCCAGGCCCCTGGTTCGGCTCGAACTCGTTGAAACAGCCAAGCTGGCGCTTGAACTGGTCGATCAGCCAGGCCGCAGCCGGCTTCGGGCTGCGGTCGGCGCGGTGCATGGCATAAAGCGGCGCGCGGACTTCGCGATACGGCTCCAGATCGAGTTCCACCAGCCGGCCGTTGGCCACATCGTCAGCAATCAACCATCGCGGCAGTCCGCCCCAGCCCAACCCTTCGCGCATCAGCGCGTGCTTGGTTCGCATATCCGTAAGTCGCCAGGTGCGGTAGGCATAGACGCCGTAGTCGCGCCCTTTGGTGCGCTCGGACTGGTCGCTGACGACAAGTTGGATGTGTTCGCGCACCTCCTCCAGCGGCACCGGCTTGGGAAGCAGCGCCAGCGGATGGGTTGGCGCGGCCGCCGGCACCATCGACATGAAGCCAATGCGCACAAGATGCGCGTCGACCTCGCCCAGCAGGCCGCCAATACCGAGATCGGCATGTCCATTGACGACATGATCGGGGATCAGCCCGAGCGTGCCGGCATGCAGGCGCAGCATCACGGTTGGAAATTGCGCCTCGAACGCCTTCAACACGCGCACCAGCACGGTGGAAGGCAGCGCCACATCGACCGACAGCGCGACTTCAGCCTCCAGGCCCTGTTTGTGGCTGTCGACGCGAGAGCGGATGCGCTGCAATACGCCGACCATGCGCCGCGCATCTTCCAGCGTCGCCCGGCCGACATCGGTCAGATGCGGCTCGCGCGTGCCCTCGCGCTCGAACAGTTTCAGCCCAAGCTGTGCCTCGAGATTGGCGATAGCGTAGCTAATGACCGACTGCGCTCGGTTGAGCTTGCGGCCGGCGGCGGAGAAACTGCCGGTGTCGGCGACGGTGACAAGGATCTGAAGCTGATCAAGTGTCGGGTTTGGCTGCATCGTCATATCCACTATTTAGATGGAACATACATAAAATTTGCCGGTTTTTCAAATAGGTCAGTTCGCCCATATAGGTCGGGAAAGATCATTCGAACCCTGGAGACCCGCCATGTCCATCCTTCTCGTCACATCCAGTCCGCGCGGCAATGCCTCGCATTCGACCCGCATCGCCACTGAACTTGCAGAAAAGCTGCTCGCCGCAGATCCTTCGGCCAAGCTCGTCGCACGCGATCTCGTGGCAAACCCGCTGCCGCACATCGATCCTGACTATTCGACCGGCATCTATACGCCCGCCGAGGCCCGCACCCAGCGCCAGGCCGAGGTCGTCGGCGTTTCCGACGGCGTGCTCGATGAACTGTTTGCGGCCGACACCATCATCCTGGCCACCGGCTTCATCAATTTCGGCATCTCGTCGACGCTGAAATCCTGGGTCGACCACATCTCCCGCACCGGCAAGACTTTCTCTTATGGCGAGAACGGCCCGAAGGGCCTCGTCAACGGCAAGAAGGTCTATATCGTCCTCGCCTCGGGCGGCATCTATTCGGAAGGCGCTGCCGTGCAGATGGATCACGCCATCCCTTACCTGCGCAGCGTGCTTGGCTTCATCGGCATGACCGACGTCGAAGTCATCCGCATCGAAGGCGTCGGCATGGGGCCGGATGCGGTCGCTGCCGCTCTGGCCAAGGCATCAGCCAAGGTGGATGCTTTGGTGACCTCGACCGTAAGCAAACAGGCGGCGGCGGCGTAGGCCACCAGCCGTCGGTAACTCTAGATTAAAGGCAGGCGCCTGACAGGGCGCTTGCCTTGTTCGTTTCAAGAAGCGCCGGAGACCGAATGCGGTCTCACCCGAACATCTTCTCGCCCTGCTCGTCGACCAGCTGAATGCCCTTTTTGATCGAGATGTCGACAGCGTCGTCGAGCCCGGCAAAACGATCGGCGCGGATGAATTTGTGCTCCTTCACCACGCCGTCGATCTCCTTGGAAACCACGCCGCAGGTCTGGTATTGGCCTTCCGCCTTGTACGGCGTGGCGCTGATCAAAAATCCCTTGTGCTCGATCTGCTTTGCCGGTGCAGCACTCTTTGGCTCGCCCGCGTCACCGCCGCCACCGCCGAAAAGACGTTTCAGAAAAGACATGGGCGCGCCCTCCAACGGCTATCATCCTGCATCACATAGCGTGCTGCAGGATGATTTCACTAGCGATCCTTAGGCAAACGGGCAAGGGCCGCATCCGGCCTGGAAGTCAGTCGGGCGACAGCGCTTCGAGGGCTTCGGCCGCCCCTTTCAATATCGCGATCGCCTCGGCCTGTTTTTCAGCGGGCGCGTCGACAATGTCGCCGAGGGCTGCGCGCAGCCGGTGGCGCACGGCGCGCAATTCGTCGCGCTTTTTCGAACCGCCGCGGCCGCGACGTCCGCTATCCTCGCCATCGTCGTTCCAGCCGAACCAGTCACGCGCCTTTGCCATCTTGCGGCCGAAACGCTCGAGATGATCGAGCACATGGTCGATCATCTCGCGATTGTCATTGAGATGCGCCTGCCCTGCCTCGGTAATCGAAAACACCTTCTTGTTGCCTTCCGCCGACGAGACGGCATAGCCGGCCTCTTCCAGGAAGGTCAGCGTCGGATAGACCACGCCGGGGCTCGGGCTGTAGACGCCGCTGGTGCGTTCCTCCAGCGCCTTGATGATGTCATAGCCGTGGCGCGGCGCCTCGGCCAGCAGCGACAGCGTGATCAGCTTGAGATCGCCGTCGGCCAGCATACGCCCGGCGCGGAACATGTCGCCCGGCCCGCCGCGCCCGCCGCCCCTCATACCGTGGCCGAATGGGCCGAAGCCGCCGCCACGACCGCCGAACTTGCCGGCCATATGCACGAAAACGCGCTCGGCATGCTCGCCGAAATGATGATGTCCGTGCATTGTCTGCTCCTTGAGTTATGTCTTACGATATATCTCAATTTTGCGGATGAGGCCGTTGAGTCAAGATATATCTTACGATGTATCTGAGAACGTGCCACCAGATTGATTTCGTCACCGAGCTTGGCCAATACCGGTTACCAGCGGCCCTTGCGCCGGTTCCAGGCATAGAGAAGATCGGCGAAGCGATCATAGGCATAGCGCGTCAGCGGCAGCACGGCGCGGTTGCCGAACAGCGCTGCCAGCCAGCCCTCGCCCGGCGTTCTCAACCAGACGGCAATTGCGACGTCGGCGCCGACCAGCAGCTTGCCGTCCGCATCGGTTGCGTGCAGCCGGCGGCGGATGTCGTCCAGCGACACGCCGTATCCGGCCAGCGCCGCCGGTTCGGCATTGATGTCGCGAAACGCGATCCGCCCGGCCTTGATCGCCTCGACCAGCCGCCGCTTCTGCCTGACGATGCCGGCATCGCAAACCGGACAACGGGTATTGTACCAGCTGGTCAGCAGAGGCTTGGGCATGTGTCTCGAGGCGCGAGTTGAAATGCTGTGCTGACTATCCGGGAAAACCTTCGCCCCGCAACATTTCGGCCAGACACATTCCGGGCCAGCCACCTTCGGGCCAGACTGGCCGGCGCCGTCGAGCAGCGCCTGACCGTCCGATGTCCGGCAGCTGCGCGGGTCTATGGCCGCGCAACGCCTCAGCCGAGCGAGGCGATGATCTCGCGATAGGCCAATTCCGGGAACGCCTTGAGCGTCCGCGTCCTCACGTTACCGCCTGTCGCCAGCATCAGCGAGAAACGAGCGAGCACCGCATCGTCGGGCGCTTCGACGACCGCCACCATGTCGCATTCGCCCATGGTGAGATAGAACGCCTTGAACGAGCCGCCCATGTCTCCCAGCAGCTTCTTGGCGGCATCGAGCCGCTTCGGCGACTCGCGCACATTTCTGGCGCCCTGCTCAGTCCAGTTGATCAGCACGATGTAGGTTGTCATGCACACCTCCTCCGGAGGCCTCGGAGCGCGGCGTCACCGCCGGGGCGGGCATCCGGGTTTGTCGCCCAGAAAATTGCATCCGACACGCGATTATCCTCCCACAGCCGGTATGCTGCAAGAACAACCGCACCGTCTGGCGAGACAATCCCTGTGAACGAAAAAGGGCGCCGCAGCGCCCTTTAAATTGCTTATTCGTTGCCCGGTATCAGCTGTCCAGGAAGCTCCGCAGCTTGCGCGAGCGGCTCGGGTGCTTGAGCTTGCGCAGCGCCTTGGCTTCGATCTGGCGGATGCGCTCGCGGGTGACCGAGAACTGCTGGCCGACTTCCTCCAGCGTGTGGTCTGTGTTCATGCCGATGCCGAAGCGCATTCTGAGCACGCGCTCTTCACGCGGGGTGAGCGAAGCAAGCACCCGCGTCGTCGTCTCGCGCAGATTGGCCTGGATCGCCGCGTCGATCGGCAGGATCGCCATCTTGTCCTCGATGAAATCGCCCAGATGCGAATCCTCCTCGTCGCCGACCGGCGTTTCGAGCGAGATCGGTTCCTTGGCGATCTTCAGCACCTTGCGCACTTTTTCCAGCGGCATGGCGAGCTTTTCCGCCAGTTCCTCCGGCGTCGGCTCGCGGCCGATCTCGTGCAGCATCTGGCGCGAGGTGCGTACGATCTTGTTGATCGTCTCGATCATATGCACCGGAATGCGGATGGTGCGCGCCTGGTCGGCGATCGAGCGGGTGATCGCTTGCCGGATCCACCACGTCGCATAGGTCGAGAACTTGTAGCCGCGGCGATATTCGAATTTGTCGACCGCCTTCATCAGGCCGATATTGCCTTCCTGGATCAGATCGAGGAACTGGAGGCCGCGATTGGTGTATTTCTTGGCGATGGAAATGACGAGGCGCAGATTGGCCTCGACCATTTCCTTCTTGGCGATCGCAGCTTCGCGCTCGCCCTTCTGCACCTGGTTGACGATCCTGCGGAATTCCAGGATCGAGATCGCCGTTTCGGTGGCGAGGTTCTGGATCTCGGCGCGCAGGTCGCGGATCGCGTCCTTCTCGTTCTTGGTGAATTCCTTCCAGCCGCGCGAGGTCAGATTGCCGATCGAGCGCGTCCAGTTGGGATCGAGCTCCGAGCCCTGATACTCCTTCAGGAATTCCTCGCGGCGCACGCCATAGCTTTCGGCCAGCCGCAACAGCTTGCCTTCGTTCTGCACCAGGCGCTTGTTGATGTCGTAGAGTTGCTCGACCAATGCCTCGATGCGCGCCGTGTTCAGGGATAGCGACTTCACCGCCTTGATCAGCTGGTCCTTCAGCTCCTTCAGCCGGCGATCCTGGCTGGGCGACAGCGTGCCGGCGGCAGCCAGCCGGTTCTCGACCTGCTGGTCCTGCAGCTTGCGCAACTTCTTGTAGGTGTCGGCGATGACGTCGAGCGTCTCCATCACCTGCGGGCGCAGCTCCGCTTCCATCGCCGCCAGCGACAGGCTGGCTTCGTCCTCGTCTTCCTCGTCGTCATCAGTCAGACCGCGCGTGTCGCCGCCGACATTGGTGATGTCGTCCTCGTCCTCGCGCGAACGGCGCGGCTTGTCGTCGGTCTTGGCTTCCTCGATCCGCTCCACCACCGGCGCCTGCTTGGCCTCCGGTCCGGCATAGGTCGCTTCGAGGTCGATGATCTCGCGCAAGAGGATCTTCGATTCGTTGAGCTCGTCACGCCAGATGATGATGGCCTGGAAGGTCAGCGGGCTTTCGCACAGGCCCGCGATCATCGTCTCGCGGCCAGCCTCGATGCGCTTGGCAATCGCGATTTCGCCCTCGCGCGACAGAAGCTCGACCGAGCCCATCTCGCGCAGATACATGCGAACCGGATCGTCGGTGCGATCGGTCGGCTCTTTCTTGGTGGTCGTCGCAGCAACGGCGGTACCGGTCTGCTCGGCCAGTTCGTTGGCGTCTTCCTCGGCGTCGGCAGCCGCGTCGGCGGCTTCGGGCTCCTCGCCCTGCTCGTCGTCCTCGACCACGTTGATGCCCATGTCGGAGAGCATGGCCATCGTGTCCTCGATCTGCTCGGAGGTGACTTCCTCCGAGGGCAGCACCGAATTCAGTTCGTCCATGGTGACATAGCCGCGCTTCTTGGCGGCCTTGATCATCTTCTTGACAGCATCGTCGGAAAGGTCGAGCAGAGGGCCATCGGTGGCGCCTTCACGTTCGGTCTCGACCTCTTCCTTTTCTTTTGTCGCCATTCTTTATTTTCTCCAAGCGACCAGGTATCTAGCCGCATAAATATCAAGCCGCGTAAGCTGCCGTACCGGTTAAATCAGATGCGCTCTCGCTAGAACGCGTTTCCCCGGGCCAGTAACTGCATCTCTCGTTAAGTCCAGATTAACCCTGGTAACTGTGTCAGGCTGACCGCCTGTCCAGTGACCGGTACCTCACATCGCTGCATTTCCGTCGACGCCGGCGCGGGTTAACGTTTCGAATCGTCCTGATTCCGTCATTCTGCCAGAAGGTCAAGCGCCTCTCGCATGATTCGCATGAAAAAAGCGAATCAATTACCCGACTTAAAGCGCCGCGGCTGATTCGACGCGCAAGCACGGTTCTGCACTTTCACTCTTTCGTAAGCTTCGACCTACACCCACCCGGCCTTGCCCGAAGACACGCCGAACCCTTCACTCAGCGCTTCCGTTGCCTGCACATCACGAAATTGCGCCTGGATCTCGACGAGATGCCGGTAGTTTTCGTCCGTAGGATCGCTGGCGAGCGCTGCTTCTGCCTGTTTCAGCTCCTTATGTAAGGTGCGCGCGCTGCGCTGCAAGTGGAGCGCCTGATAGGACCGCTATGCAGCCAAAAATTGATGCCTGCCAGCCAGTGCTTGATATTCCTGATCTAATTCGAGTTCGGATTCGGCTCTCGCAGCTTCAATCGCATCGAGTTGGCGTTGTATCGATTCGAAACCTGCCTGGTCAAGTTCATGAGCTACCGAAAGACAATGATCGCGGAACTGTCGAACTTCGATTTCCAAAAATAGGTGCTCCAATGTCTGCTTGATGGTTTCATATGGTGGTTCGAAACGCAGCATTGGAAAAAGGGTGCGTAGCTTGTGGCCACGAGTCACCTGATATTCGTAAAAGGTACCGTGGCGATTTTCACGAGTTTTAATGATCTTTTCAGAGCCATGAATAGCCTCAAGAACGAACACAAATCGCTTGTCGATTCGCTCATACACAGCTGCCACAGTTAAATCGCTGTACTCGACGTAGAGCCTATGCAGCTCTTTAGCAAAGAGTTGAAATTCAGAGTTCGAGAATTCAAGTGCAGTGAGCTGCTCGACATAGTCCGTAAGCAACCCAGGAAACTCAACGCACAATCCGAGCAGGATGCGTTGAAGCCTGTTAATCCCAAGCTTATCAAGCGAAAGCCGCGCTCTGGCGTTCACGTCAGCTGGGGGCCGATGCGTGCGGCCAAACATCTCATAGAGACGTAGCCGCAAATGCGAACGATAGTACCGCTTAACTGTCGGGTCGCCAATTTTGTCAACATCGGCGTACAAATCCATTTCGGCTTTCGCCATTTGCTCGGGGGAAATGTCGGACCCCATTTGTCTACGACGGAGAATAAAGAACTCATGTAGAGGAATGGCGGAACCAAGGTGCTTGTAAAATGCGTCTCGCCCGACTGATTTGATGAGATCATCAGGGTCTTTTCCATCCGGCAAAGCAGCGAATTTAAGGCTATAACCAGATTTAAGTTTGGGGAAACATACGTCAATGGCACGGAGAGCAGCCCTACTGCCAGCAGCATCCCCATCAAAACACATAATTGGCTCAGGGCTTATTTTCCAAAGAAGCTCCAACTGATTTTCGGTTAAGGCGGTACCAAGAGGGGCAACCGCATTGTCGACGCCAGCCTGCGCCAAAGAAATTACATCCATATAACCTTCAACAACCACGACGGCACCACCGTTGTTGGCGGAATTTCTTGCTTTCGCAAAATTGTAAAGAAGGTTTCCCTTGTGAAAGAGTTCCGTCTCTGGTGAGTTTAGATACTTCGCCGACACCTCAGATGAAAGCGCGCGCCCTCCGAAGGCAACCACCCGCCCCCTTGTATCCTCAATTGGAAAAATGATGCGGTCGCGGAAGCGATCATAAGACACGGGAATGTCGTCACCAAAAACGACCAAACCGCAGGCTTCCAGTTGAGATTTTTCGACACCTTTTCCGGCCAAATATTCCTTTAATGCGTTTCTATTGTCCGGTGCATAGCCGAGACGAAATTTTTGGATCGTAACGGACGTCAGACCGCGATCCCGCAGATAGGCACGAGCCCTGGCCCCGGAAGCGGCCTGTAGTTGCTCTTGAAAAAATCTCGTTGCCAGTTCCATCACGTCGTGGAGTGTCGCACGTTGTTTTTCGCGTTTCTCCGATTCCGGGTCGCGCGCCGGCATAGGCACGCCAGCCATGTCGGCGATCTTTTCGACCGCTTCGGGAAAGCCTATGCCGTCGAGCTCGGTCAGGAACTTAAAATGATCGCCCGAAACTGAGCAGCCGAAACAATGGTAGCGGCCCTTCCTATCTTCACAGTGGAAAGAGGGTGACTTCTCGCCGTGAAATGGACAGCAGGCCCAATAGTCGCCGCGCGAAGCATTGGTCTTCTTTCGATCCCACGCCACGCGTTGACCGATCACCGATGAAATCGGCACGCGATCGCGTATCTCATCGAGAAAGGAATCTGGAAAACGCATCACTTACTCTGGGGTGGGGCCGATTGAGGACTCGGCAGCATATCATACCTAGGACAAAAAACCTAGGATGTTCGAGGCCCGATTATAGATGTCAGGCTGAACTTGGCCACGCCTGTTTTTCGATGAAAGAGAGGATATCGAGGAAAAGAATGATTTTGGCCATGTACGGGATTGCATTTGGCGGAAGGCGGCCGTTGCAGGCCGCCTTCCTGTGGCGCTAGTCAAGATAGTTCAGTGCGCGGCTATCGCGCCGAAGATGATGCCGGAGACGACGCTGACCAAGAGATAGTCGTTGCCGACGCGGATCCATTCCTGGCCACGGCCCGGACGACGCAGGCCATAATGGCGATAGTCGCGGACCGGCTGGTGGCGCCTCCAGCTCGAATATCTCTGGCCGTTGCGCCAATGGTTCCTCTTCACGACGACTTTTTTCTTCACCACGACACGCGTCTTGACGTGCCTGTCCGGCTTCTTCCAGTCGATCTGGCTGTAGGTCGACTGCGGTGCATTCGGCGCGTTCAGCGGCGCTGCCTGGCCCTGCAGGGACGTCGCAGCCAGCATGGCGACGGCGATTGCGGAAAGGGTGATGCGTTTCATGACGGGTACTCCTTGGTTGTCGATGCCCAAGCAATAGAGCCCGAAGGATGAACCGAAACTGAACACGCGGATTACGTTTTTGTAATGATTTCAGATATTTATAACAGCTAACTCAACACTCGGCTCAAACCTGATCTGAAGCGGTCGTCGGCACTTGAACGCGCGACCCTCAAGAAGCCGGCCGGCGATGCAACCATTTTGCTATCCATCCATTTCCGACACGCCCTGTCGCGCAACAGCCGGCCGAATTGGGCAAAATTTATTAACCGGCTAAAAGTAATCGGAGTAATATCGACCTTTGCAATGTCCTTGATTCGCCCCCTCTTTTGCCTCTTTGCCGTCACGGCTCCCATATTGCTGGTGGCTGGCGGAATGCGAGCCTGACATGAGCGGTTCGGTCGTTTTGCTGCATCTTGCCGGCGCGGTGGCGCTGATGCTGTTTGCCACCCGCTTGGTGAAGACAGGTGTCGAGCGCGCCTATGGCGATCTGCTGCGCCACAAGCTGCGCGCCACCATGCGCAATCCTTTCATGGCGGTTCTGGCCGGCTGCGGCCTGGCGATCGCCCTGCAAAGCTCCACCGCCGTCACCTTGCTGGTCGGGTCCTTCGCCGGCGCCGGCATCGTCAGCGGCATATCGGGCCAGCTTGCCGTGCGCGGCGCCGAGATCGGCTCGGCGCTGGTGGTCAAGCTGCTCACCTTCGACCTGTCGCTGCTGGTGCCGGTCTGTCTTGTCGCCGGCACCGTCATGTTCATGGCCACCGAGCGGCGCGACTGGCGCCAGTTCGGCCGCATCCTGGTCGGCATCGGCCTGCTGGTGTTGTCGCTGGAAATGATCGGCCAGGCCTCGGAGCCGCTGCGCCAGAGCACGCTGATGCCGGTCGTCGTCGACTACTTCTCCAGCGATCCGGTCACCGCCTATCTGCTGGCGGCGCTGGTCACCTGGCTGTTCCATTCCTCGATCGCCGCGGTCCTTTTGATGGTGATGCTCGCCGGCCGCGGCTTCATCCCGCCCGAACTCGGCATCGTGCTGGTGCTCGGCGTCAATCTGGGTTCGTCGATCATCGCGCCGCTGCTCACCCGCAATGCGGAGCCGGGCGTGCGTGTCGTACCGATCGGCAATCTCCTGATGCGCGGCATGGGCTCGCTGGCCACGCTGATCCTGTTCCTGTGGTTGAAGCCGTCGGTCGCCTTTCTCGGCGCCACCGTGCCCGACCAGATCGTCAACGCCCATATCCTCTTCAACATCCTGATCCTGGTTGCCGGCCTGCCATTGGCCGGCCTCGTCTACCGCGTTTCGGAAAAGATCGTGGCGCTCGGCACCAAACCGGCGTCGGCAGAAGCGCTCGACGTCGTCGAGTTGTCCGCGCTCAACGACAGCGCCCTCGATGTGCCGAGCCAGGCGCTGGCCAACGCCACCCGTGAGGTGGTGCGGGTCTGCGAGACGGTCGAGATCATGCTGAAGCGCATCATCGAGCTCTATGAAAGCGCCGACGCCGACAAGATCAAGGCGCTGGCCGCGCTCGACGACCGCGTCGACAAGAAACATGCGTCGATAAAGCTCTATCTGGCCAAGATCACCAGGAACCCGCTGAGCGAGGACGAGGCGCTGCGCTGCCAGGAGTTGATCGGCGCCTGCGTCAAGCTCGAACAGGTCGGCGACATCATCGTGCGCAACATGCTGGTGCATGTCAGGAAGAAGCTCGAGCGCGGGCTGGAGTTCACGCCCGAGGGTTGGCGCGAGCTTAGCGGCTTCCACGCTTCGGTGCTTGCCAACGCGCGGCTTGCCTTCAACGTGCTGGTCTCGCGCGATCCGGAGACCGCCCGCCAGCTGGTGCTGGAAAAGGATCGGCTGCGCGACCGCGAGAAGGAGACCAGCGCCAGCCATTTCGTGCGGCTGCGCGACGGCACCGCCAAGAGCGTCGAGACCAGTTCCATCCATCTCGATACTATCCGCGATCTGAAGCAGATCAATTCGCTGCTTGCCTCGATAGCCTACCCCGTCCTCGAGGAACGCGGCCTGCTCACCGGCTCGCGGCTGAAGGCCGGGTGATCCAGAGCCTTGTCCTTCTCCCCTGGGGGAGAAAGGACAAACCGCCGCGCCAGTCCGATCAAGAAAACCTAAAGCGGCGTCGAGAATTTCTGGATTGCCCGCCGCTCTCGTTCGTGGTTTGAGCCATCTCATTCAAGGATCGCCTTCCCGCGCCATGCTTCCCCTCATCGCCCTGTTCATCGCTGCGTTCGCATTCGGCACCACCGAGTTCGTCATCGCCGGCGTGCTGCCGCAGGTGGCGGACGGCCTTGGCGTCTCCATCCCGACGGCCGGCTATCTCGTCTCCGGCTACGCCGGCGGCATCGCGATCGGCGGACCGCTGTTGACGCTCGCTACCAAGACAATCTCCCGCAAGGCGTTGCTGCTTGGCCTTGCCGCAGCCTTCGCCATCGGCCAGGCCGCCTGCGCCCTTGCGCCGGACTTCGCCTCCATGTTGCTGTTGCGGATTGCAGTGGCCGTGGCGCACGGCGCCTATTTCGGCGTCGCGATGGTGGTTGCGGTCGGCCTGGTCCGCCAGGATCAGCGTGGAATGGCCGTGGCGCTCATCCTGTCGGGCCTCACGGTCTCCAATGTCATCGGCGTGCCGGCCGGCACGGCGATCGGCAATATTTGGGGGTGGCGCGCGACGTTCTGGGTGATGTGCGCGCTTGGTGTGGTTTCCATCGCCGCCATGGCCGCCCTCCTGCCGCGCCGGACGGGATCGTCGCGCCGGCCCGTCAGTTTCGGCAGCGAGGTCCGCGTGCTCGCTCGCCAGCAGGTTTGGACGTCGCTAATCCTCATGCTGATGCTGATGATCGGCCAGTTCGGCCTGTTCACCTACATCACGCCGACGCTGCTTGAAGTCACCGGCCTCGGCGAGGGCCTGGTGCCCTGGGTGCTGCTACTCAACGGTGTCGGCGCGACGATCGGCGTCTTTCTTGGCGGGCGGCTCGCCGACTGGAAACTGATGCCGTCGCTCATCACCATGCTTTTCATGCAGGCGGTGACACTTGCCGTCATTTACGCCGCCAGCCCGTACCCGGTGCCGATGGTCGTGGCGATCACTATCTGGGGTGGTCTCAGCTTTGCCATCGGCACCCCGATCCAGACCCGTATCCTGACCTGGACGGCGGACGCCTCCAATCTCGCCTCATCGCTTATCCCGGCCGGCTTCAATGTCGGCATCGCGCTGGCCGCCTCGCTCGGCGCCGCCATGCTCAATGCCGGTTATGGCTATCGCAGCCTGCCGGTGGTTGGCGCCATGGCCATGCTGGTCGCCGTGGCGGTCGCGCTCGCCTCACATCTCTGGGAGTGGCGCCGAAACACGATGCCGCCGCTGCCGGCCGCTGCCGAATAGTCGGCGGGCGCTACAGGTCGATGCGATAGCGCAGGCTTTCGGCGCCGCCATAGGCAGCGTCCTCGAAGAATCGCCCGACGGTGATCTCGACGAAGGGCATGCCGAGCGCCCTCGCCTCGCCGAGCATAAGCCTCACTGCCTCTGTCGCATGGCCGCGCCGCCGCTTCCATGGCACTACGGCATAGCCGATGTGGCCGAGCACATGTGGCGGCAGCTCGGCGGTGCCGCGCTGCCAGCGAAGGCCGATCGAGCCGGCGACTTCGCCGTCCCAGATCCAGCGCCGGAATCCCGGCAGGCGCGGCACTTTCGTCCCATCAGGCAAGGTGATCGGACCACCCTTGGCATCGGGGTCGTCGAGATCGGCGAGGGAAGGCCGTCGGATTCTTTTCGATGGCCGCAAGCTGCTCGCGCGTCGCCTCCATCAGCCGCACATTGTCCGGCGACCAGCCGCGCTCAAGGGCGGCCTTGTACGACGGCAGATGTTCAAGCGCCGGTTTGACGAGTTCAACCATGGGGTACCATCGCTCCCCTGCCGCCCTCAGATTCTGAAGTTGATCTTCAGGGGCGGCTTTCTAAAATCAAGTGTCATCGATTGGTTCCACCTCCTTTGGAGTGAACACAATGGCCGACCACAGGTCCGAGAAGTCGGCGAAGGCCGCCGCCGAGCGGGTCGCTACGAAACCGACCAAATCGCGCGAGGCGACGCCGAAGTCGCTATCCCGCAAGAAAGCGAAGCCGGCACTCCTCGCATGCGGCAACCCCCAGATCGCCAAGGCCGAAGGTGACGCCCCGGTGCAGGCCTACATCGCGGCCATGCCGGGCTGGAAAAGCGACATCGGACGGCGCCTCGACGCAATCATCATGCGCACCGTCCCCGGCGTGCACAAGGCCGTCAAATGGAACTCGCCGTTTTACGGCATCGAGGGCCAGGGCTGGTTCCTGTCGTTCCATGTCTTCACCCGCTACGTCAAAGTGACCTTCTTCCGGGGCACGTCACTGCGTCCTGTGCCTCTCGGCGAGTCCAAGCACAAGGACGTGCGCTACCTCGACATTTATGAGGACCAGCTCGACGAAGCTCAATTTGCCGCCTGGGTGAAGCAAGCCAGCCAATTGCCCGGCGAGCGAATGTGAGATGCATCGCGAATTAGCCAAGGGCGTCTGCCATCGGGACGGTGCAACATCGCCGTGACCCCTCATGGTTCGGCCTCGGCTCGCGAGCATCTCTGCGAGCCCATGTCGCCGAAAGATCGCCGGCGCCGGTGGCGGCGCCGACAATGTTCAACAAGCGCCGCCAAATCGTAGCTCCATTTTCGTGTGATCCCAATTGCAAATCGGGTCCGGAGGGACGAAGGTTCCTCCGCGATGTTGAGAGTTGTCCCCCGGCATTGGAACGAAGCCCAGACGCCGGACGCCGACGTGCACAAAGCCACTGGGACCAATCATGACCAAAGCGACAACAGCCATGAAGAAGAGCGCCTCGACGGAGGGAGAAGGAGGAGACACTCCCTCTCAGTTGATAGATGCGAGAATCAACGAACTGAGCGATTGGCGGGGCGGGATGCTCGCTCGGATCCGAACCCTCATCAAGCAGGCCGATCCCGAAGTGGTCGAGGCGTGGAAGTGGAGAGGGGTTCCGGTGTGGGAACACGCCGGAATCATCTGCACCGGTGAGACCTACAAGAATGTCGTGAAAATGACTTTCGCCAGGGGCGCCACGCTGGAGGACCCATCTGGCCTCTTCAACTCCAGCCTCGAAGGCAACACCAGGCGCGCCATCGACATCCATGAGGGCGACAAGATCGATGAAGAGGCGTTGAAGGCGCTCATTCGCGCCGCCGTGGCACTGAACCTGTCGGTGCGAGCTACTCGCTCTCGGAAACCAAAGAACGCTTGAGGATCATCCGGCCGGGCTGGCTCCTCGCGCTCGCCTCTTCGAGACCTTTTTGTGTATCGCTGCAGCGGGGAAAATCCCTACTGCAGCAGTCCCTTGACGATGCCGCTCGCCCTGGAGAAATCCATCTGGCCCGCGTATTTCTCCTTGAGCACGGCCATCACCTTGCCCATGTCCTTTACGCCGCTGGCGCCGGTCTCGGCGATGGCGGCGCGGATCGCCGTTTCGGTCTCGGCCTGCCCCAGTTGCGTCGGCAGGAAATCGCGGATGATGGCCATCTCGTCGCGCTCCTGCGCGGCAAGCTCCGGCCGCTTGCCGTCGGCGAAAGCCTTGGCCGACTCTTCGCGCTGCTTCACCATCTTGGCCAGTATCTGCAGGATCTCGTCGTCGCTGGCCGGCTCCTTGCCGGCGCCGCGATTGGCGATGTCGCGGTCGTGAATGGCCGCCTGGATCAGCCGCAATGTCGGCAGCCGACGCTTGTCCTGCGCCTTCATCGCGCTCTTCAGGGATTCGGCGATTTTGCCGCGCATGGTTGCTTTCTCCTTCGAATCCGACGGACAATAGCCGTGCCGAATGCCCAAGGCAAATTCGACGCGCCCGGCAAACCGCTGATATTGCTCGACGAAATAAATCGCGCCTGCGGGCGTCGCATCATTGACCGCTTTGGCGCCTTCCCCTATGTACTGGGCCTTGCATGAACTGATTTTTTGTTGCGCGCGCTGGCTGCGAAATCGCCGCTGCGCGCGGTTTGCTGCGCAGAATGGTCGCCGGACCGATTGAAGGGCGCAGCCTTTAGGAGTGCCGCCATGGCAACGATGACCGCCGCGTCGACCCCCACTTGGGCCACCGAGAAGCCGACCGCCCTGCTGGTGCTGGCCGACGGCACCGTCATCGAGGGCCGCGGCCTTGGCGCCACCGGCTCCGCCGTCGCCGAGGTCTGCTTCAACACCGCGCTGACAGGCTATCAGGAAATCCTCACCGACCCGTCCTATGCCGGCCAGATCGTCACCTTCACCTTTCCGCATATCGGCAATATCGGCACCAATGACGAGGACATCGAGGATCTCAATCCGGTTGCCCGCGCCGGCGCCGTCGGCGCCGTGTTCAAGGCCGACGTCACCAATCCGTCCAGCTATCGCGCCGCTTCTGGTCTCGACCAATGGCTGAAGAAACGCGGCATCGTCGCGCTTTCGGGCATCGACACCCGTGCGCTGACCGCGCTGATCCGTGAAAAGGGCATGCCCAACGCCGTCATCGCGCACGCGCCCGACGGCATGTTCGACATCGACGAGCTGAAGCGCCGCGCCGCCGCCTGGTCCGGCCTGATCGGGCTTGACCTGGCCAAAGACGTCACTTCCGGTCAGTCCTCGGTCTGGCGCGAGACACCCTGGGTCTGGGACGAGGGCTTTGGCGAACAGATCGATCCGTCCATGCATATCGTCGCCATCGACTACGGCGTCAAGCGCAACATATTGCGCCTGCTCGCCGGTCTGGGCGCCAAGGTCACCGTGGTGCCGGCCAACACCGGCGCCGAGGAGATCCTCGCCATGCGGCCCGACGGCATCTTTCTCTCCAACGGTCCCGGCGACCCGGAAGCTACCGGCGACTATGCCGTTCCGGTCATCCGGGACCTGCTGAAGACCGACATCCCGGTCTTCGGCATCTGCCTCGGCCACCAGATGCTGGCGCTGGCGCTCGGCGGCAAGACCGCCAAAATGCATCAGGGCCATCACGGCGCCAATCATCCGGTCAAGGATCACACCACCGGCAAGGTCGAGATCGTCTCGATGAACCACGGCTTTGCCGTCGATGCCGGCTCGTTGCCCACGGGCGTCGAAGAAACCCATGTCTCGCTGTTCGACGGCTCGAACTGCGGCATCACCCTGACCGGCAGGCCGGTGTTTTCGGTCCAGCACCACCCCGAAGCCTCGCCGGGCCCGCAGGACTCGCATTATCTGTTCCGCCGCTTCGTCAATCTCATCCGCGAAAAGCGCGGCGAGCCGGCGCTTGCGGAGCGCGCCTGATGGATCGCGCTCAAAAGCGCGGCGCAGTTTTGGGATAACAACATGCGTGATGACAGAGACCTGCACGCGGCCGAAGAGGCTCTTGAAGACGCTGCCGATGTGGCGATCTACGACGAGCGAAAGGCTGATCTCAAAACGGAAAACCCGCTGCCTGCGGACGTGACCATGGAAATTTTGCGGGGCTCCAGCCGGCTCAAGGCGCTGCGCAACTGGCGGCGGCTGACGCAGGCCGAATTGGCGACCACGATCGGTGTCAGCCAGGGTTTCCTGTCGGATCTTGAGTCCAATCGCCGAAAGCCATCGGCGCAGACCAGGGCGCTGCTGGCGAAGGCACTGGATATTCCGGGGCAATGGATTGAACCCTAGGGCATGCGCCAATGCATAGCGCGCAAAAGCATGGCCTCGGGCCTAACCCGAGAGTGCGCAGCGGTTTTGCGATAACGACAAGCATCAAAACCAGAACTTAAAGCGCGTCGCATGAATCCGTTCAAACGCGACACGCTTTAGGCCACCGTCGCAGTCGTGACGTCTTTCACCGCGGCCGGCCTTTCGACCCTGAGCACGAAAACCACCAGCGACAGAGCGAGAAAGATACCGCCGAGCACGAAGGGCGCGCCGCCGAACGTCACCGGCGCGCTCGGCCCGGTGAACCAGGCGAAGATCCCCGTATAAAGCAGCGGCGTTATGATGCTGGTGATCGAAAATACGCTCGTCATCGCACCTTGCAATTCGCCTTGCGCGGAGGGCGGCACCTTGGCCGCCGTCAGGCTCCGCAGCGGCGGGTCGGCCAGCGCCTCGAGGCAGGTCGCCACGATCACTGCATAGATCATCCAGCCCTTCCACGCCGCGGCATAGCCGAAGGCGGCGAGCGCGGTAAAAGCCAGACCGATGGCGGCGGTCCGCCATTCGCCGAGCCGTGGGATGACGCGCGGCAGGACAAAACCCATCACCAATGCCCCGCCAAGGCCGAAGACGCCGAGTGAGAAGCCGATCTGCTGTTCGCTCCAGCCGTAGCGGTAACTGCCGACGAACGACCACACGGCAGGGTACATCATGTGACCGAGCGTCATCAGGAAGAACACCAGCCCGATCCAGCCGATCCCCTTGTAATTGCGCATCTGCTTCAGGGCGCCGAGAGGATTGGCGCGGCGCCATTCGAAGCGGCGCCGGTGATGCTGCTCCAGCGTTTCCGGCAGGAAGAACCAGCCGACGATGAAGTTGATCAGAGCAAGCACCGCCGCGCCCCAGAACGGCACGCGCGGCCCGAATTCGCCGAGCAACCCGCCCAGCACCGGACCGATGACGAAACCGACGCCGAAGGCGATGCCAAGCAGGCCGAAATTCTTCGCCCTGTTCTCGTCGGTGCTGACATCGGCGATGAAGGCGGAGGCGGTCGAGTAGCTGGCGCCGCTGATGCCGGCCAGCACCCGGCCGATGAACAGGACCCAATACGACCAGGCCACCGCACAGATCAGATTGTCGACGGCGAAGGTCAGCACCGAGGCCAGCAGGATCGGACGGCGGCCGAAGCGGTCGCTGAGATTGCCGACCAGCGGCGCGAACAGGAACTGCATGGCCGCATAGACGAAGAACAGCCAGCCGCCTTCGATCGCCGCTTCGCTGACCCCGACGCCGGTCAGTTCCTGCAGATAGGCCGGCAGCACCGGCATGATGATGCCGATGCCGGTGATGTCGAGCAGCAGCGTGGTGAAAACAAGCGCAAGGCCCCGCCTGGCGGTTTTGGCTTCGATCATGACGGTATCGACTCCTGGAGCCGCCTCGCAGCGAAGGCGGAAGGGCCTTTTATAGGCGAGTCAGCCACACAGAACAATAAGGGAACAGGCCAGGAATTTTCATCCTGACATCAACTGTCGACATGAGCGCGGCTGCATCGCCGCCGCTTTCAACGCCATTTCAACGAGAGCCCAAACACCTCAGATCGGGGTGTTGAACGTATCGCAGTCCGACAGCTTGCCGCTCTTGTAGCCGCGTGCCAGCCAGGTTTGACGCTGCTGCGAGGTGCCATGGTTGAAGCTTTCCGGCACGACATAGCCCTGCATCTTCTTCTGCATCGTGTCGTCGCCGATCTGCTGGGCGGCGTTCAGCGCCTCGTCCATATCGCCCTGTTCCAGAATGCCTTTCTGCCCGGTGAAATGCGCCCAGACGCCGGCGAAGCAATCCGCCTGGAGCTCGACCTGCACCGACATGTGGTTGGCCTCGGCCTCGCCCATCTGCTGCCGCATCTGGTTGAACTTGGGCAGGATGCCGGTGAGGTTCTGGACATGGTGGCCGACCTCATGCGCGATCACATAGGCTTGGGCAAAATCGCCCGAAGCGCCGAATTGCTGATCGAGCTGCTGGAAGAAGGTGGTGTCGAGATAGACCTTGCGGTCGCCGGGGCAGTAGAACGGGCCGGCCGCGGACGAGGCGAAGCCGCAAGCCGAACGGATCTGCCCGCTGAACAGGACCAGCTTGGGGTCCTCGTAGGTCAGGCCCTCGGCCCGGAAAATGCCGGTCCAGGTGTCCTCGGTCTCGGCCAGGACAGTCGAAACGAACTGCTTCATCTCGTCGGAGGCGGGTGCCCCGGTGCCACCGCCCTGTTCTCCGCTGTTGTCGGTGATCTGACCGCCGCCACCCGGCACCAAGCCGCCACCGGCCAGGATCTGAAGCGGGTCGATGCCGATGGCCTTCAGCCCGAAATAGAGGACCACGAGAATGATGATGGTCGACAGCGACATTCCGCCGCCGGAGCGGCCGCCGATCGGGATGCGGAGACGGCCGGGGCCGCCGCGCGGCAGGTTGAGCCCGCCGCCCTGGCCGCGTTGGTCCTCGACATTGTCACTTTGACGACGACCTTTCCAGAGCATGGCAACTCCCCGCGATGCACGTATCGGTACCTTGCCGATCTCATGGCCCGATCCGACCCAACAAACAATTATCCCAATGGTTGCGCCAAGTCACAGTATTTTTCGCATGACGGGGCCGCCGGCTCTGGGGTCAGTCCGTGCACGACACCCGCGGCTGAGAGCCCTGCCGGCGCTTTTTTTGGTCTGGACTTGGTCAGTCACGCTCAGATCTTCTGCTTGGTGCCCGCGCTCTTGCCGTCCGAGCTTTTCGAGCGCTCCTCGAAGCGGGCCCCGCCCTTCTTGAGCGGGCGTCCAGTATCCGCTTCGGTCTTGCGTTCGTCCTTCGCCGCAGCCTGCTTCAATCCCTTGGCCGCTTGCTTGCCCTTCGCTGTCGGTGCCTGTTCAACGCCCATCGTATCCTCCTCGGTCTCGCGCCAATTGCTGGCACGATCTCAAACGCCGCGGCAGCGCGGCGGTTCCGGCAGGACTGTCGGCCGCGTCAGCATCTTGGCCACCGTCGGCTGGGCGACGCCGAGCCGCGCCGCGATGTCGACCGGGCCTCGTTGCCGTTCTCGATCAGGTCGGCGACAAGCTGCATATAATCTTTGAGCAGCGCACGGCGCCGCGCTTCGCCGCGTCGGCTGAGGGTTTTCTCGACTATGCATTGAGTGAGCTCGTGGGGCTGCGCGACAATTCGGTCAATCGCGCTATCTTCTCACGCGACATGACCAGAATTGCCGACGCCAGAAAATTCTACGCGCGACTGATGGCTGCCAATGCAGGTTCGGCCGATCCGCGTCTCGAGGACGTGTTCGCCGCGGTGCCGCGCGAAGCTTTTCTCGGGCCCGGGCCGTGGACGGTCGTCGCCGGCAACGGCAAGGTAGAAACGCCGAGCGCCGATCCTGTTCACATCTATCAGAACGTGCTGGTGTCGCTCGACGCCGAAAAGGGCATCAACAATGGCGAGCCGTTCCTGCATGCCATGTGGTTCGGCAAGGTGGCGCCAAAACCCGGCGAGGCCGTCACTCATGTGGGCGCCGGCACCGGCTATTACACAGCTCTGCTGGCAAAACTGGTTTCGCCGGGCGGCGCAGTCACCGCTTTCGAACTGGATTCCAGTCTCGCCGAACGTGCGATCAAGAATCTCGAAGCCTACGGCAATGTGACCGCCATCCATGGCGATGCGGTCGTCGGCGGCCTGCCACCGTCCGACATCATCTATGTCAATGCCGGCGTTGCGGCACCCCCAGCCGAATGGCTGAAGGCGCTGAAGCCCGGCGGCCGCATGGTCTTTCCGTGGCGTCCGGCCGAGCGCATTGGCCTCGCGGTGATGGTGACACGCACGGATAAGGGGTTTGCCTGCGATCCGTTCATGCGATCATGGTTTATCCCTTGCATCGGCGCCTCGGCGGCCTCGACAAAAATCGACCGCGACAAGGCGGCACGCAGCCGAAAGATCTGGCTGACGGCCGACAAGGCACCGGACCGCACCGCCACCGCCGTCATCGGCGACGTCTGGTTCTCGTCGCAAAGTGTTGGCGGCAGGCGGTCGCAATGACGTCGCCGCGTCGAGGCGTCCCGTGCTTGCCGCTCGACATGCGCCGGAGCCCAGAAATTTTCCGGCCCTGTCGGACAGGCGTCCGCTCGCACGTCCTTTGGCCGAAATCCGGCGGCAACGGCTCGGATGATTAAAGGGAGAATCCAATGAGGAAGATCACCACTGCGACATTCGTCAGCCTCGACGGCGTCATGCAGGCGCCCGGTGGGCCGGAAGAAGACCCGGTCGGCGGCTTCGAATTCGGCGGCTGGACGTTCCATTACTGGGACGACGTGGGGGGCGCCTTTATTGGTGAGACCTTCGCAAAACCCTTCGCGCTGCTCCTCGGCCGCAAGACCTACGACATCTTCGCCGCGCACTGGCCGTACCAGAAAGACGATCCGATCGCCGATCGTTTCAACGCCGTCACCAAATATGTGGCCACCCACCGGCCCGACACGCTGTCCTGGCAAAACAGCCAGTCGCTTGGCGACGACGTCGTGGCCACACTGCGCCAGCTCAAGCAGGAGGACGGCCCCGACCTGCTCATCCAGGGTTCGAGCGAGTTGATCCAGACCTTGCTCGCCAACGACCTGATCGACGAGATCAGCCTGCTGACCTTCCCGCTGGTGCTGGGCAAGGGCAAGCGGCTGTTTGGCAGCGGCGCAATCCCGGCGGCATTCAAGCTGAACCACTCACAGACCGGCGTCATCATAGCGATCTATGAACGCGCCGGTGAGATCAAGACTGGATCCTTCGCCCAGCAACAGCCGTCCGAAGCCGAGATCGAGAGGCGCCGGACCTGGAAGTAATGTGGGTTACAGGACCTGGGTTCCTTGCTCGGCTAGATGTGAGTGGGGGAGGTCTGCCCGGCAGCGCGATGAGGACAGCGCCACGCTTCTGCGATCTTCCTTTACTCCGCCGGCATGGCTACCGCCCGGGCGGCCCGGTGGCCGGCCAGCATGACGCCAAGACCCAGGATCGGGAACACCGCTGCGACCAGGCCGAGATCAGCCGGCGCGCCATAGCGCAGCACCGCGCCGCCAACGACGGCGCCGAGCGCCACGCCGAGATAGAGCGCCGACCCGTTGAGCGACAGCACGATGGGCGCTGCATCGGGCGCCAGCCTGATGATGCGGCTGGCCTGCGCCGGCGGGAAGGCCCAGCCGACGATGCCCCACGGCACCATCATCGCCATCAGCGCCGGCCCGGCGATGCTGTGCGGCAGGAAGGCCGGGATGACCGAAAGCATCACCAGCATGACCGCACTCAGCGCCAGCGACCAGCTGACGGTGCGCGTCGCGCCGAAGCGGTCGGCTGCCTGCCCGCCGGCGATGTTGCCGATGACGGCGCCGACGCCGAAGGCAAGCAGCATGCCGGGCAGCGCGATCGGGCTCAAGCCGCCGCCTTCGATGGCTAGCGGCGCGACAAAGGCAAAGACAGTGAAGGCGCCGGTGAGCGCCAGCAGTGTGGTCAGCAGGATCGATGGCACGCCGGGGCGAAGTGTTGCCGCCAGCCGCTGCCTGAGCGGCAGCTTGGTGCCGACGATGCCGCGCGGCAGCCGGTACCACAGGATTGCGCCGGCCAGTGCGCCGAGCCCGGCGATGGCAAAGAACGTGCCGCGCCAGCCGGCAACGGTCGCGACAAGCGCGCCGAGCGGTGCGCCGACCGCCACCGCCACCGTAGTGCCGCCGACGACGACGGCAATGGCGCGGGCGCGGTGATGATCATCGACAAGCGCCACGGCCGTACCCTGCGCCGTCGCCGCAAACAGGCCGGACGACAGCGCCATGACGATGCGCGCGATCAGCAGCAGTTCGAAGGAGGAACTCAGCGCCGCCGCCAGGTTGCCCAGAACGAAAAACACCAGCGTCCACAAGATGACGCGCCGCCGGTCCCATTCGCCGGTCAGCGTCGCCAGGATCGGCGCGCCGAGCGCATAGGCGAGCGCGAAGGCGGTGATCAGCGTCCCGGCGAGCGGGACCGAGATGCCGGCATCCCCCGCGATGTCGGGCAGCAGGCTGGAGATGACGAAGCCTTCGGTCGCGATCGTGAATGATCCGAGCGCAAGCCAGATGAGGCGCTTGTCCATGAACTCTTCCTTAGTTCAAAAGTTATTGAACAATTGTACATAATGAGGCATGGTGTCAATGAGGCCACCCGAAAATAGCCGAACTCTGCTGACAGCTCTATGTTAGGACAAGGGGGCTGGAGGTGGAAACTGCTTGCATCCACCAGGAGGAGATGCGTTGAAATCGGCCCTGATTGCGCTTAGTTCTCCGGCATGACGCTGCCCCACCCAACCGCCGACCAGATCAGCCTGTCGAATGTGCTTGCCGTGCTCGGCGATCCCACCCGGCTGGCCATCGTGCGCTATCTCGCCAGCAAGGAAGGCGTGCCGCTGAATTGCAGCCAGTTCCTCAACCTCGGCTCAAAGACCAATCTCAGTTACCACCTGGCCAAATTGCGCGAGGCCGGCGTCACCCGCACCGAGGTCGTCGGCACCAGCCGGCTGATCACGCTGCGCCGCGACGATCTCAATGCCCGCTTTCCCGGCCTGCTCGATAGCGTCATTGCCGCGGCCGTCGACGACCCGGCACTGCCCGCGGTCGGCGCCTCCGAGATCGAAGTCCGCGCCTGAGGCCGTAACTCGCCCCCGGTGTAGCAGGCAGGGCAATCGCATTTTGGATTCTTACGAACGTGGACCCCCACCCTAACCCTCCCCACAAGGGGGAGGGAACGCCGCGCGGCGGACACGCCAACGTCACCGCTGAATGCCACGCCAAATTTTTGCAGAACTTGACGCACACAACCAACTATCAGCGCCAGCGGAAGTCTCCCTCCCCCTTGTGGGGAGAGTTAGGGGTGGGGGTACATCGTAGAGCGAAAGCCTCGGCTTTCCAGCTGCGATAGCCCTGGTGTAACAGAGGAGAGCAACCAAAGTCCTGCCAGGTCCGCCCTTCCCGACGCGTCATTCGTCGACCCAACGGAGCTTCCCATGCGCATTGCCGTTCTCGCCGATATCCACGGCAACATCCTCGCCCTGGACGCCGTGCTCGACAATCTGCGGCAGCGCGGTGGTGCTGACCTCATCGTCAATCTGGGCGATTGCGTCTCCGGCCCGCTCTGGCCGCGCGAAACCGTGGAACGGCTTGAAGCGCTCGCCCTGCCGACAGTGCGCGGCAACCACGACCGCCGCGTTGCCCGCGATACCGCGGATGAAGCCATGTGGCCGTCCGACCGCTATGCGCAGGAACGGCTGACATCGGTCCAGCGCGAGGCACTATTGGCCTTGCCGCTCGCGCTGGAGGTCGCCCCAACCGTGACCGCCTTTCATGCCCGACCCGACCATGACGAAAAATACCTGACCGATACGATGGCCGACGGCCGGCTGGTGCGCGCGCCGCTGGGCGCCATCAAGCGGCGGCTGGCCGCGCTCGATCCCGCTTGCCGCATCGTGCTGTGTGGCCACAGCCACCGCAGCGAACTGATCCGTATCCCCGACGGCCCGGTGGTCTTCAATCCGGGCAGCATCGGCTGCCCCGCTTATGGCGACGACACGCCACCGGCGCATGTCTCCGAGCAAGGCTCTCCGCATGCACGCTACGGCATCGTCGAATTGGGTGGGCCGGGCCGCTCCGACCGCTTCGAAGCCATCGCCGTCGACTATGACCATGAGGCGGCAGCGCGGCAGGCCGAACAGGCGGGACGGCCGGAATGGGCCTACGCGCTGCGCACCGGATTTATGTCCGACTGAACGCGCAACGCGTTCATGGCGGATTGAACGAGGGAACGAGTTCATACCCCAGGCTGAACGCAACGCGTTCATGCCGCCCGGCTGAGCTTGCGCATGCCGCGGACCGAACACCATTCCCCGGCCGCATTTTCCGGCTTACATAGCGCCATGTCGTCGCCTATAAAATCGTCCTGGAATGCGGTGGCGATTCGGTGCTTGGCCGCGCCTTCGGAAATGCTTCTATCGCCCACGGCCAAAATGATGAGGCGCACAGTTACGCTCCGAACGACGCTGCTGATTGCCGCCCCTCTCCTGCTGACGGCGCTGCTGCCGGCCAGGGCCGAGGAGGCGCCTTTCGTCTCCATCGTGACCGACCTCGCTCCGGGCGATCTCCTGAACGTCCGCGCCACGGCATCGGCGATGGGCAAGATCAAGGCTCGGCTGCCGAATGGCACGAGCGTCAACAATCTGGGCTGCAACGACGTCAATGGCTATCGTTGGTGCAAGGTCGCAGAAATTGACAACCCGCAACTGGCGGGATGGGCTCCCGCGCGCTACCTGAACCCCGAGAATCCGGCGGCAGTTGCGGAGGTGGATATCGAAGCGACCGGCGAAAGCACGGCCGCTGCAGCCGGCGACTCGAACCCGGCAACTGCAGATCAGCCACCTCCGGACCTGACGGCGCGCCTGGATGCGACCGGTCGCGAACCCACGATGACTGCCGTTGAGGCAATCGGCAGAGTGGCCATCGAGGATGCTTACCGCCTGGCGCTTTTTGCCAGCGAAAATCCTTCGGCCGGCGAGACGCAGGCGCCCGCGGCAGCGGACAAGCCCATCCGCAATCGCGCCGCCAATGCGGCGCCTCCGGCCAACGCGCAAACCGTTGCGCGGCTGCAGCCGCCAGGCAGGCCCGCGCCGGCCCTGGGTGCCCGCAACGAGATTCCTTGCGCGCGCCATGTCGGCCAGCCGATGACCAGTTGCAAGGCAGGCGTTGTCCACACGGGCGACAAAGCCGAGGTCACCGTGACCTGGCCCGATGGCGGCACCCGCGTCATCAGATTCCAGGCCGGTCGGCCCGCCGGCTCGAACGCATCAGGTGAATTCCGCTACACTCGCGAGGGCAGCCTGAACATGATCCGTGTCGGCGTTTCCGAACGCTTCGAGATTACGGATGAGTTGGCGCTGGGGGATGAGTGGCTAAGGGGAATAAGGCAGTAGTGCAGTAGGGCAATTTGTTTACTGCCCTACTGCCCTACTCCCCTACTCCCCTACTCCCCTACTCTCCGCATTTTAGGGGGTTACATCCGGCAAAACTCTTCCCTATAAGGCCCTCCTAGCCTGATACCAGAATCGCGAGCACAACCGGCCGGGTCTTCCCGTCCGGTTTTTCGTGCAAGCCGCCTGCCGAACGGACCCTCGATATGCCAAGACGCACCGACATCAAGTCGATCCTGATCATCGGGGCCGGCCCCATTGTCATCGGTCAGGCCTGCGAATTCGACTATTCCGGCACCCAGGCCTGCAAGGCGCTCAAGGAAGAGGGTTTTCGCGTCATCCTGGTCAATTCCAACCCGGCCACCATCATGACCGACCCGGAACTGGCCGACGCCACCTATATCGAGCCGATCACGCCGGAAGTGGTGGCCAAGATCATCGCCAAGGAGCGGCCGGACGCGCTGCTGCCGACCATGGGCGGCCAGACCGCGCTCAACACCGCCCTGTCGCTGCGCCGCATGGGCGTGCTCGAACGCTACAATGTCGAGATGATCGGTGCCGACGCCACGGCAATAGACAAGGCCGAGGACCGGGCGCTGTTTCGCGAGGCGATGAAGAAGATCGGCCTGGAAACGCCGAAATCGATGCTGGCCAACGCCACCGACGTCAAGAATGCCGACCGCAAGACGCACGAGGCCGAACGCGCCGCGCTGAAGGCCGAGAAGCCCGAAAACCTCGACGCCGCGCTCGACGCGCTCGAAACGCGCTGGAACCTCGGCGAGGGCGACCGCAAGCAGCGCTACATCAGCCATGGCATGGCGATCGCCGCACAGGCGCTCGACCATGTCGGCCTGCCCGCCATCATCCGCCCGTCCTTCACCATGGGCGGCACCGGCGGCGGCATCGCCTACAACCGCGCCGAATTCTACGAGATCGTCCAGTCCGGCCTCGACGCCTCGCCGACCACCGAAGTGCTGATCGAGGAAAGCGTGCTCGGCTGGAAGGAGTACGAGATGGAGGTTGTCCGCGACAAGGCCGACAACTGCATCATCGTCTGCTCGATCGAGAACATCGACCCGATGGGCGTGCACACCGGCGACTCGATCACCGTCGCCCCTGCCCTGACCTTGACCGACAAGGAGTACCAGATGATGCGCAACGCCTCGATCGCGGTGCTGCGCGAGATCGGCGTCGAGACCGGCGGTTCCAACGTCCAGTTCGCCGTCAACCCGGCCGACGGCCGCCTGGTGGTGATCGAGATGAACCCGCGCGTCTCGCGCTCGTCGGCTCTCGCCTCCAAGGCGACCGGCTTTCCGATCGCCAAGATCGCGGCAAAGCTCGCCGTCGGCTACACGCTGGACGAGCTGGAGAACGACATCACCGGCGGCGCAACGCCCGCCTCGTTCGAGCCGTCGATCGATTACGTCGTCACAAAAATCCCGCGCTTTGCCTTCGAGAAATTCCCCGGCGCCGAGCCGGTGCTGACCACCGCGATGAAGTCGGTCGGCGAGGTCATGGCCATCGGCCGCACTTTTCAGGAATCGCTGCAGAAGGCGCTGCGCGGACTGGAAACCGGCCTCACCGGCCTCGACGAGATCGAGATCCCCGGCATCGCGCACGGCGCAGCCAGCCACGCCGACGACCGCAACGCCATTCGCGCTGCCCTCGGCACGCCGACGCCCGACCGGCTGCGCATGGTGGCGCAGGCGATCCGCATGGGCACCTCTCTGGAAGACGTGCACGCCATGTGCAAGATCGACCCGTGGTTCCTCGAACAGATCGCCGGCATCCTCAACATGGAAGCCCGCATTCGCGAGCACGGCATTCCCGAAGACGCCGCCAATCTGCGCATGCTGAAGGCGATGGGTTTCTCCGATGCCCGCCTCGCGTCCCTGGTCAGGAAAGACGTCGAAGAGGTTCAAAAGATACGCGAAAAGCTCGACGTTCATCCGGTTTACAAGCGCATCGATACTTGCGCCGCCGAGTTCGCCTCGCCGACCGCCTACATGTACTCGACCTATGAGGTGCCCTTCGCCGGCGCGCTCGCCAACGAGGCGCAAGTCTCGTCGCGAAAAAAAGTCGTCATCCTCGGCGGCGGCCCGAACCGCATCGGCCAGGGCATCGAGTTCGACTATTGCTGCTGCCACGCCGCATTTGCGCTGCGCGACGCCGGCTTCGAGGCGATCATGGTCAACTGCAACCCGGAGACCGTGTCGACCGACTACGATACCTCGGACCGGCTCTATTTCGAGCCGCTGACGCCGGAGGACGTTTTAGAGATCCTGCGCGCCGAGCAGGCGTCGGGCGAGCTGGTCGGCGTCATCGTCCAATTCGGCGGCCAGACGCCGCTGAAGCTGGCGGATGCGTTGGAGAAGGCCGGCATCCCGATCCTCGGCACTTCGCCCGACATGATCGATCTCGCCGAAGACCGCGACCGCTTCCAGAAGTTGTTGCACAAGCTCGGCCTCAGCCAGCCGAAGAACGGCATCGCCTATTCGGTCGAGCAGGCCCGCCTCGTCGCCGGCGAGCTCGGCTTCCCGCTGGTGGTGCGCCCGTCCTATGTGCTCGGCGGCCGCGCCATGCAGATCATCCACGACGAGAGCATGCTGCAATCCTATCTGCTCGACACCGTGCCCGGCCTGGTGCCGGAGGACATCAAGCAGAAATACCCCAACGACAAGACAGGCCAGATCAACACACTGCTGGGCAAGAACCCGCTGCTGTTCGACACCTATCTCTCGGGCGCCATCGAGGTTGATGTCGACTGCCTGTGCGACGGCAAGTCGACCTTCGTCTCCGGCATATTGGAACACATCGAGGAGGCCGGCATCCATTCGGGCGACAGCGCCTGCTCGCTGCCGGTGCACTCGCTGCCGTCGGAGCTCGTCGACGAATTGGAGCGCCAGACGGCCGCACTTGCCCGCGCGCTCAATGTCGGCGGCCTGATGAACGTGCAGTACGCGATCAAGGACGGCACTGTCTATGTGCTCGAGGTCAACCCGCGCGCGTCGCGCACCGTGCCCTTCGTCGCCAAGACCATCGGCCGGCCCATCGCGAAAATTGCCGCCCGCATCATGGCCGGCGAGAGCCTGGAAGACGCCTTCGCCCATTACGGCGCCATGCCCGACCCCAGAAATCCCGGCCATATCGCGGTCAAGGAAGCAGTGTTCCCCTTCGCCCGCTTCCCCGGCGTCGACATATTGCTCGGGCCGGAAATGCGCTCGACCGGCGAGGTCATGGGCCTCGACCGCGACTTTGCGCTGGCTTTCGCCAAGAGCCAGTTGGGAGCGGGTGTTGATCTCCCCCGCGCCGGCACGCTGTTCGTCTCGGTGCGCGACGAGGACAAGAAGGGCATCCTGCCGGCGGTCAAGCGCCTCGCCGGCCAGGGTTTTAAAGTAATGGCCACCTCAGGCACCGCCCGCTTCCTCGCCGAGAACGGCGTCGCTGCCGAGAAAATAAACAAGGTGCTGGAAGGCCGCCCGCACATCGAGGACGCCATCCGCAACCGCCAGGTGCAGATCGTCTTCAACACCACGGACGGCCAGAAGGCGGTGTCGGACTCAAAATCGCTGCGCCGCGCCACGCTGATGCAGAAGGTGCCGTATTACACGACGCTCTCGGGGGCCGCTGCGGTGGCCGAGGCTATTGCGGCGCTGCGGGCGGGGAGCCTGGAAGTCAGGCCGCTCCAGGAGTATTTTGCCTGAAGCAATTAGCTGATCCCCCCAAGTGGGGAGATGGCCGGCAGGCCAGAGGGGGGCGCGTCCCGCCAACGCTGCGCACCGTGATCCGTCCAAAGCACGCTGTGCCGACGCCGCTCAGTTCAGAAATCCAATAAACCGCCCCGCGAACAGCACCGACGTCCACAGCACCAGCGACAGCAAAGCCAGGATGGTGACGGTCCCGCCGGCCGGCTCGTCGCCGCCTTTTGCGTGGCGCATGAAAATGAGAAAATTGGCGCCGGCGAGGAGTATGAGCGTCATCTTGGTGAGGAAAATCGGCCTCGCCGCATACTCGCTCGCCCTGATTGAAAAGAGCAGCGATCCCGTGATTAGTGCGCCGGCGAACGCGGCCAATGCGGTGCGGCGCAGCAGCGCGATGAACGCCGCCTGCGGCAGCGAGCGGAAGGCGCCCAAGATCCGGAGGTCCATGAGCCAGACGCTGGTCAGCAGCGCGCCGATCGACATGATGTGCAGCGCATTGACTATGGGATAGGCGATGAAGGAGGCCTTCAGCCCCCTTACGATGGCGAGTTGCTCGATGCCGGCGAGGAACTCGTCCATTCAAGCCGGCGGCACGCGGTCGGGATAGACGTCATAAGCCTTGCCGTTGACGATGACGCGGGCTGCTTTCATCCACTTCTCGGTCTCGTCGCGCGAGCGGTGGCCGATCGCGGTCACCTCGTCGCCGACCTTGGCGACTTCCTCGGTGAAGCCGGCGGCCATGGTGCGGGACGGCGGCGCCAAATCCACCCGCCAGGCCTCTCCGTCGGCGTCGACATCCAGCGTGGCGTGCGGATTGCCGATATAGATGGCTGTGATCTTGCCCCGGAGCTCAAAAAACCCATCCTGGGTCCAGGACCAGCCGTGATGGGCGTAAGCTGCGGTGCCAGCGGCAAGGATCACTGCCGCTGCCAGCGTGACGCTCCGAATCCCGTTGAAAGGTGACTGCATCGCTCGCCTCCTCGGCTCATCCCGCCAATCGAGACTAGGTCACGGCGCGGCAACGTCAAATCACATCGGTGCGAAGGCTCTGGGCGAAGCTATCGGTTGTCGATGTCGGCGCCGCCCCTCATCTGCCTGCCGGCATCTTCTCCCCGTCAAGAACGGGGAGAAGGGACCTAGCCGCAACGCTGGCACCCCCTCTCCCCGTCCTTCACGGGGAGAGGGTGAGGGTGAGGGGCAGCGCCAACCAGAAGCGATTGCCCCGCGGAATGAACGGTCCGGTCTTGCTTATGACATCCATGCACGCCATGTTCGGCCCCTACCCGCCGCCCTTCTTCTCCATTGAATGAAGGTCGGAGACTCACATCTGAACGAGGCACACCATGAGCAGTATGAGAGACCGTCAGGAAGGCTTCGAAAAGAAGTTTGCGATGGATGAGGACACGAAGTTCAGGGCCATGGCGCGCCGCAACAAGCTGCTTGGCCTATGGGCCGCCGAAAAGCTCGGCAAGTCAGGTGAGGACGCCGACGCCTATGCGAAAGAGGTGGTGCGCGCAGACTTCGAAGAGGCCGGGGACGACGACGTGTTGCGCAAAATACGCGCCGATTTCGACGCGGCGGGCGTCGCCCAGTCGGATGTTCAGATTCGCGGCGTCATGAACGACCTGCTGGCGACGGCGGTCGAGCAGATCAAAAACAGCTGAGAGAGCGCCAACTTAAAGCGCGACGCGACGCGCTTTACGCTCTCTTTTATGCGTTTCCCAAAACCGCTGCGCATCTCGGGTCAGGCCCGCGGGCATGCGTTTGGGTGACATGCATTAGCTGTGGGCTGCCACCAGATCCTTTAAGCGCTCTTCGTGCATCCGCAGCGTCGGTAGCATCTTCTTGGCGAATTCCTTCAGCGCCGGATCTTCGCCCGACTGCGCATAGGTTGAAAACAGCGCCAACGCCTGCTTGTGCGCCTCGGTCTGCAGGAGGATGAATTTCGCCTGGAATTCATCGCCATCGAGGTTCTTGAGCTGGTCGAGCATCGCCTGGTCTTTCGGCAGCAAAGCCGGGCCGCTCGCTGTCACCGAAGCCGTGATCTGGCTCTGTTCGAGAGCTGCCTTGAAATCCTCGCCAGCCTTGGTGTGATCCCTGATCATCTGCGAGGCGAAATCCTTCACATCGGCGGCGACATTCTTTTGTTCGGCCAGCTTGCTGGTTTCAATCTCGAACCGGTTGGCGCTGGGGACCGTTCTGGAGAAGGTCTCGGTGTCGATCTTGGTTTGGCCGACAGCAGGTATATCGGCCGGCGTGGCGGATTGGGCTAGGGCCGCTGGCGTGCCGGCAAGCAAGGCGACCATGGCAAGCGTGAGATTTGTTTTCACAGGAAATCTCCGGGTTTGTGATCCTCGGAGAGTCCAACGCGACACCAGCGGCGAAGTTGCGCCTTTCCTTCTCCCCTTTGCGGGAGAAGGTGGCCGAGCGAAGCTCGGTCGGATGAGGGGTGTTCCAGCTTGGCGGTACACTTGATGAGCAGCCATCAGCACAGAGACGGTGCACATTTGCCAACGCCTATTTCTTCCAGCACCCCTCATCCGTCTCGGCGCTATGCGCCGATCCACCTTCTCCCACAAGAGAAGGCAAGACCTCAGTGGCAGCACACGCCGTTATACTGCAGCTGCTCGTCCCAGTTCGGCCGGCCCTCCGGTGTGAAATCCATCAGGTTCCACAAGGGCTCGCAAGTGCCGATGGCGCGCGGGTCCTGACCGGGTTCGGACGGCGCGAAGCCAAGCTCCGAGCTCCAGAAATGCCGGATGCCATTGGCGTCGCGATGGAACACCGACAGCATCGGAAGTTGCGCGCCGTCGTCGGCCTCGGCGTGGTAGTCGCGCTTGAAGCTGTTGCCGGCCGAGGAGAGCAGCCGCATGTTCGTCCAGCCGCGATCGCGGCCAAGCGTGATCAGGTTTTCAAGCGCGGTCTTGCCCACAACGGCAAAATTGAAGCCGGCGGCCTCGAGATGGCCGATGGCGCCGTCGAACTGGTCGAGCAGCGCCGTGCAGGACGGGCATGGCTGGTCGGCCCGCGCGAGCTTGGCAGTGCCGCCGCTTGTCGCCACGTCGCGCGTCTCCTGCGGGTGGCGCGGAAACATCATCGAGTAGACGATCAGCGTGTCCTTGCCGGGTGAAAACAGCTCCGACAGTTTTATGCGGGCCGGCTTGCCGTCGGCGCCAGGCCCGTCGAACACATAATCCTGAGGCACCAGCCCGCCCGGCGGCAGTGCACGGCGGGCGACGGCCACATCCTCCATGGCGCGGCGCAGCTCGATTTCCTTTTGCAGCAGCGTTTCGCGGGCGGCGCGATATTCAGCGGATTCGTTGGGAAAGGTGATCATCGTCGTCTCCATCAGCCGTGCTTGTGGCGGCGCGCTCCCTACGCGGCAGCGCACCTTGCCTCTCAAGGACGCATGGCGAGGCAGGGTTCCGACATTTTGCACGCCTGGCCCGGCGATAAGGCCTTAACGGCTCCGCCTTCGCCAGCGACAGAGGCTACTGCGGCGGCACTGGGCAGCTCGTATCGCCCTCCTGGCAGTTGAGATAGCCCTGAAAATCCTTCAGCCGGTCGTTGGTGAGGCTCTCCTTGCAGCCGGCGATAACCATCGGATACATGCTGCCTGCCATATCGGGCGGGCCGCCCTGGAAAGCGCATTCGGCGTCGCGAAAGGCGACCCAGGCGCGCTGCGCGCCGACCAGCAGCTTCTTCGTCGCCGCGTCGTCCTTCAGCCTGCCCTCGATCTGCCTGTAGGCGTGGTTGAGCTTCTTGTCGGCTTCGGTGAACGACTTGCCGGCGCATTTGTTCATGGTCGCCTGGTCCTGTGCGTCGGCGCATTCGTCGGCACGCGCGACGCCCGCAAGAAGCGGAAGGGCGAGGATCACCAGACCCGTTTTGGCCAGACTGGTTTTGGCCAGACCCGGTTTGAAAAGTAAAAGCCGCATCGTGTTTCTCCGGTTTCGGTCGAGACCCCGCCCGCGGCACGAAAGCCGCAGGATCGCAGCTTAACTTCCGAACGGTTGCCGGCAAGATGCAGCCTGCCGCCTTGGTGGACACTTCGTTTCCGCACAATGCTCGCTGATCGGCTTCGCCAACCGCAGCTCACCCCGCCCAGTCGACTTCGAACATCCCCAGCCGCTCGTAAAGCCTGACGGCGGCAGCATTCTCAAACGTGTTGGTTTTGAGATCGACATGCGCAGCGCCGCGTGCGTGAAAGGTGGTGAAGACGTGCCACATCAGCGCTTCGGCGATGCCTCGGCCGCGCGCCTCGGGGTGGACGGCAAGGTCTTTGACGAACGCCCTCGTCCAGCACAATGCCGCGCCTGCCAGCCGACCCTTGCTGTCGATGACCAGGAAACACAAGGCAGGGTCGAATTCCGCGTCGCTTGAAATACGCGGCCACCATTCGTCGAACGGCCCGTCGGCGCCATCGTCGAAGACGGTGGTCAGCAGCGTATGCAAAGCCAGCGCGTCGGCGGCCTCAAAACCGCGCATGACGAAACCTTCCGGCCAGCGCGGCGGGGCGAGCGTGTCGTCGAGGATCTTGCGCAGCCTTATGTCGTTCGGCGCCGGCGGGCGCGGCTCAGGCATGGCGTTCAGGCGTCGGGCTGCAGGCGACGCCGACTGCGGTCGCGGCCCAGGCCGGTTTGTTCCAGCATGCCCTTGCGCTTGGCGTCGTAATAATAGCCGCTCTGGTAGAGCCGGTCGGCGCGCTTGGCGTTGCCGCCGGCCACCAGCCAGGCGCCACGCAGATATTTCACCGCATATTTCAGATTGGTCTCGGCGTCGAACAACCCGCTCGCCGGCCCGTCATAGCCCATGCCGCGCGCCGTCGCATGCTTGATCTGCATCAGCCCCCAGTGGCCGCGATTGTAGGCCTTGGGATTGAAGGTGCTCTCGCGCTTGACGACGCGGCGCACCAGATCGACCGGAACTTGATAGAGGAGGGCATATTTCTCGATCAGCCGCTCGATCTCGCCGCGCGGTCCCGCGGAATACTGTTTGGCAGGGCTGGTCGAAAGCAGGGCGGACGGATTCTCAGGCAGGGTGTAGGCGACCTGCTGGACGCCGGGCATCGTCTTGCCTGTCTCGCCGGTGACCGGCATCGCAACGGCGGCGGTAGCATAGACAGGCGCTGTGCCGGCTGGCGCGGCATCGGCCGTCATGGCTGCAGGCGCAGTTGCGGCCAACGGGGTCGGGCCGGCAAAGGCCGCTGGCTGGACAGGCGTCGCGGCGGGATCGACGGCCAGCGCCGCGGTCTGGACGGGCGTGACGCCGGACGATTCCGGCAGCACCGAAACCGTGTCGGGCAGCGCCAGCGCATAGCCGGCATCGCTACCAGCTGCGGCGGTTTCAGTCAGGGAAGGCACGGCCTTGGTCTGCGCGGTCGAAGTGCAGCCGCTGAGACCGGCCGCAGCGAGCATCACGCCGATCGCGGGAAAGATGATTTTTGCTGGCAAGCCGCGCTCGGGTCCGGTTCGTCTGTTAAGAAGTCCTTACACCACGGCCTTTCCCCCGGCAATCCGCAGCCAGTTGGGATTTCCAATGGTTTTCGGGTGGCAACAGACCCCTGAAAATGCGATATCCGTTCTCGATATGTACTGGATTGCCATTCGTTCCTTCGGAAAGGAGCACATCATGGAAGGCACCTCTCAAGCCATCGCCGGTCACGCCGTCTTCGAAACCGCGATCGGCTTCATCGGCATCGCCTGGAGCGAGGCCGGGCTGACGAGGCTTTGCCTGCCCCAGCGCAGCCGCGACGCCGTGGAACGGCGGCTGCTGCGCCATGCCGGCAACGCCGCTTCGAGCGCCCGACCGCAATGGGTTGCCGAGCTGATCGCGTCGATAAAGGCCTATGCCGCCGGCGAGGACGTGGATTTCTCCGGTGTGCCGGTCGATCTCACCGGTGTCGACGATTTCCGCCTCGCCATCTACGACGCGGCGCGCAAGCTCGTCTATGGCGAGACCACCACCTATGGCGAACTGGCCAGGCGCGCCGGCCATGCCGGGCTGGCGCGAGAGACAGGCGCTGCGCTCGGCGCCAACCCGGTGCCGCTGGTCATTCCTTGCCATCGCATTCTTGCCGCCGGCGGCAAGATCGGCGGTTTTTCAGCGCCAGGCGGCTCGACCACCAAGGAGAAGATGCTGGCGATGGAAGGCGTGCGCGTCGGTCCGCCGCCGCCGGCGCAGGTCTCTTTTGGATTTTGAGGCCGGCATTGCTAGTCCGGAAAGATGCGTCGGCGGAAATGCCGGTCTGTTTCCACGCGCTTGCACTTGTAGACGATGCAGGAGTTGGTATCGGCGCTCGGCACCGTAGCCCGTGCCCTGACCTCGCCCATGTTGCAGAAACTCTGGCTCCGCACATAACGGTCGTAGAGCGGCAGCCCCGGCGTGCGTGTCGACTGATAACGCAGGATGACGGCGCCTTCGCGTGCGATCGTCGCGCGCACCGTGCCGCAGCTCATGCGGCTCGGGTCATAGCGCGAGATCGCCTGCGCCTGGGCGGCGACCAGCGTCAGGCAGGCGGCAAACAGGACAGTTTTCATGGTCCTCTCCCCAAACAGGACCGGACGCTCGGAGGCGGCACGATCCCTTCCCGCAGCGTGCGCCATAGGCCATGCGACCCGGCAACGCCCGACGCTGCAACGCTTTCACGCGATTGGGACGGCCATTGGGCAGCGCCGCATCAGCACCTTTTTTCGTGCAGTCTTGTTTTTTGCGGAGAAGCGGACTATATGGGGTCCATTGATATTTCGGCCGATCGATCCGGGCCTCGCGATATTCGCGTTTGCTGACGTCTATCTCCAAAATCTCGATACAAACCGGCTGGACTTCGGTTCAGTCAAGCTAAAGCAAACGTATAAGGACTATCGAAATGGCAACAGGTACGGTCAAGTGGTTTAATTCCACCAAGGGTTTCGGCTTCATCCAGCCTGACAGCGGCGGCGCGGACGTTTTCGTCCACATCTCCGCAGTCGAGCGCGCTGGGCTGTCGACCCTGGTCGAAGGCCAGAAGATCAACTTCGAGATCGAGCAGGACCGCCGCACTGGCAAGTCGTCCGCTGGATCTCTGAGCAAGGCAGCCTGATTTTGCGAATGGCGCGCGCCGGGCGATAGCTCGGGGCGCGCGGCAAGTCACGGATGTACTGACGGTCGCGCGAGAAGCGCGCCGGAGCGGAAAGAACCCGACAAGCCGAAGCAGCAGATTGCTGCCGGCCCGGCCAAAGCGCTCCCGATCAGGCTACCAAGCATGGGAAGGCGGGATTTTGTCCCGCCTTTTTGCTGTCCGGATTTTAGACACCGACAATTGGCGAAACCGGCGCTGCGGCGTCCTTCTCCCCGTCACTATACGGGGAGAAGTGCCCGGCAGGGCGATGAGGGGCACCGCGACGCATCAGGATTAGCTACCCATCGCAGAGCCAAGCACGACATTGCGATAGAGGCTGGCGCCGCCCCTCATCTGGCTGCCGCCATCTTCTCCCCGTATAGAGACGGGGAGAAGGACGCTTTGTCCGAACCTTTCGCCAATCGCCAATCTTGCTCAGGAGAATCGGCGAGCAGCATCTTCGATGGATAACTACCCCAGCCACTCCATCGGCACATGCCCAGGATCAGTCTCGACCCGTTTCAGCCAGGCCGCCACCGCCGGGTAGGCGTCGAACTGAAAACCGCCCATCTCGGCCGTATGCGTATAGGCGTAGAGCGCGATGTCGGCGACGCTCAAGGCCTCGCCGGCAAAGAACGCACTGTCCGCCAGATGCTTGTTCATCACGCCGAGCGCCTTGTTGCCGCGCTCCAGCGTAACCGCCAGCCGTTCCGGCGTCGCGTCCTTGGCCCGTTCGGGAAAGGTCAGCAGCGCCTTGCGCACCGCGATATAAGGTTCGTGGCTGTACTGCTCGAAGAACAGCCATTGATAGGCCAGTGCCCGCTCGTATCTGTCGGCCGGCAGCAACCGCGTGCCTTCGGCGAGATAGAGCAGAATGGCGTTGGATTCGGCAAGCCGCCGGCCGTCGTCGAGCTCGAGCAGCGGCACCATGGCGTTCGGGTTCTTGGCGACATAGTCTGGCTTGCGCGTGTCGCCGGTGTGCGAGCTGACCTCGACATTGGTGAAAGCGATGCCGAGCTTGGCCATCAACAGACGCGGCTTGTAGCAATTGCCGCTGTCGATCATTCCATAGAGTATGGTCATTCTTGCTCCCATCGCCGCTCCCCTCGGCGGAGCCGCCTTTATCGGCAATTATCCTGGCAGCGACGGCTTCATCCAGTGATTTGTTTTGGCGCAACCATCAGCGCCGGTGATGGATCACCCAAACAACGGCACGACGTTGTTGGCCATGCCAAGCAGCCTGTCGATGGGCAGCGGCTCCTCGTCGAAGACCGTGCCGGCCAGCGCCGGCCGGGCAAGGTAAAATCCTTGCATCAGGTCAACGCCGCCGTCCAGCGCGACGCGCAGATGCGTGGCTTGCTCGATGCCTTCGACCAGCACTTTGGCGCCGCGGTCATGCAGCGCGGAGACCAGCGGCCGGAAAAACCGTTCGGCGGCGGCATGGCGGCAGAATTCCGCGAACCAAGTGCCGTCGATCTTGACGATGTCGGGCTGGACAAGAGCGACCCGTTCTTCCGTCGAATGCCCGGTGCCGAAATCGTCGATGGCGATGCGGATGCCGTCACGCCGCATCTCGCGCGCCAGGCTGACGAGCACCTTGTCTTCAGCCGCCTGCTCGGTGATCTCGCAGACCAGCATGCCGGGGTGGAGGTCGAACTCGGCGAGACGCCTGGTCATCAGCCTGATTTCTGCCAGCGCTCGCCCGGGGTCATCATTGATCAGCGGATTGTAGTTGAAGAACAGGTCGAGCCCGCCGACGCCGATGTTGCGGAAATTCCTGAGATGCAGTACCCGGCACATCGTCTCGACGAACAGGCGATCCGCCACGGGGATGCCCTCGAAGAATACGCGCGGCGCGACCGGCCTGCCGGCGCGGTGCGGCTCGATCAGGCCTTCGACGGCGACGGCCTTCAAAAACCTGCCGCGCGGCGCAAAGATCGGCTGGTAGGCGCTCCTCAGCCGGAACGCGCCATAGACGCCATATTCGATCCCGACTTCGTCGGCAAAGATTGCCTCGCCGACATTGCGCCGCCTGTCGGGCCGCCTGGTCATGGCACCACCTTGCGCCCGAAAGCCCGTTTCGGCCGCGGCGAAGGCGAGACGGTCGCAGGCGCCGCGCCGGCGTCAGGCGCCGTCACCGGCATCTGCCTTTCCTTGCCGAAGACTTGGCTTTCGTTGCCGAAGACTTGGCTCTCCTTGCCGAAGACGTGAAAGCTGGTTGGTGCAAGCTCCGGGCGCGCCAGCGCGAATCCCTGCACCATCGAGGCTCCCGATTTCTCGGCCAGTTCAAGCTGCCAGCCCTCCTCGATGCCCTCGAACACGGTGCGGATGCCTTGTTGTTCGAAACTTGCCACCATGGCGGTCAGCAGCGCGAAGCCGGCGCCGGACTCCATCAGTTGCATGATCCAGTTGGCGTCGAATTTCACGATGTCAGGCCTAAGCTCCTTGATCCGGTTGATATCGGACTCTTCGGCGCCGTAGTCGTCGACGGCGATGCGAAACCCGTTGGCCCTGAGCGCCTCGACGAAATTGTAGAGCGTTTCCTGCGACGCCGACTTTTGCTCGGTCACCTCGCAGACGACGCGGTTCGCATCGATCCCGGCCTCATGCAGCACCAGCCGCATGTCGCGCAGCGCGCTGTCGGCGATGCTGCGATCGGTGAACACCGACGGATCGAAGTTGATGAAAATGAATGCCTCCTGCGGCAGGCAGGCGCCGGCGTTCAAAAGGTGCAGCGTCCTTGTCAGCGCCTCGATATGCAGGCGGTCGACCGTCGGACAGGCGTTGAAAAAAGTCACCGGCGTCTGCGGCTCGGCGTCGCGGAACGGCCGGATCAGGCCCTCGAATCCGGTGATGGACAATTTGCCGTTGCTGAAGGCAAAAATCGGCTGGAACGCGCTTTGCAGCGTATAATTGCCCCAGACACCGCTGGCGGTGCCGTCATCGTGGCGGACGATATGGGCAAGCCCGATGCTGCGCGACACGGTTCCTCCCGTTGCGAGACTGGTGGAATGGGTCGTGATCCAGCCGACCGGAGTTTTACCGCGTGTAAGTGAATTTATTGTTGCCGGATTTGCCGGGGATTTGAGGTCTGGCTCATCCGACAATGCTTGCGCTTGGCGGGATGATGCGACATGAGAGACGCCGCGGTCGGACTCACCGCCAAGCCTACAAGGAGACAACGCCGTCATGGCCTTTCTTGCCGACGCCCTTTCCCGCGTAAAGCCTTCCGCGACCATCGCAGTGACGCAGAAAGCGCGCGAGCTGAAAAACGCCGGCCGTGACGTGATCGGGCTGGGTGCCGGCGAACCGGACTTCGACACGCCGGACAATATCAAGAACGCTGCGATCGAGGCCATCCGCCGCGGCGAAACGAAATATCCTCCGGTGTCCGGCATCGTGCCGCTGCGCGAGGCAATCGCCCAAAAATTCAAGCGAGAGAACAATCTCGATTACCGGCCGGAGCAGACCATCGTCGGCACCGGCGGCAAGCAGATCCTGTTCAATGCCTTCATGGCGACGCTGAACCCCGGCGACGAGGTCATCATTCCGAGGCCGTACTGGGTCAGCTATCCCGAGATGGTAGCGATCTGCGGCGGCACCCCGGCATTTGCCGACACCTCCATCGACAACGGCTTCAAGCTGACGGCGGCGGCGTTGCAAAAGGCGATCACGCCGCGCACCAAATGGCTGTTGATGAACTCACCGTCGAACCCGTCGGGCGCCGCCTACAGCGAGGCTGAATTGCGCGCTCTGGCCGACGTGCTGCTCGAACACCCCAATGTCTGGGTGCTGACCGACGACATGTACGAGCACCTGATCTACGGCGATTTCGTCTTCACGACCATCGCCGAGGTCGAGCCGAAGCTTTATGAGCGCACCCTGACCATGAACGGCGTGTCGAAGGCCTATGCGATGACCGGCTGGCGCATCGGCTATGCGGCCGGGCCGGTGGCGCTTATCAAGGCGATGGACATGATCCAGGGCCAGCAGACCTCCGGCGCCTGCACCATTGCCCAGTGGGCATCGGTGGAGGCGCTGAACGGTCCGCAGGATTTCATTGCGAAAAACAAGGCGATTTTCCAGGCTCGGCGCGATCTCGTCGTGTCGATGCTCAATCAGGCGCGCGGCATCACATGTCCGTCTCCCGAAGGTGCTTTCTACGTCTATCCGTCCTGCTCCCAGTTGATCGGCAAGAAGACCAAAGCCGGCAAGCTGATCGACAGCGACGAAGCCTTCTGCTCGGAACTGCTCGAGGCCGAGGGCGTGGCGGTCGTGTTCGGTTCGGCATTCGGCCTCGGCCCGAACTTCCGCATCTCCTATGCCACGTCGGAGGCGTTGCTCGAAGAGGCCTGCGCCCGCATCCAGCGCTTCACCGCCTCGCTGACCTGATCAAGCGCATCTCGAACACCAAACCCGGCTCGCAATCGGGTTTTGGCGGTCGGCGCCAGTCTCATCCCTGGCGACTGTGATTGGTTTCGCGCGCCGAACGAGCCTCGGCCGGCGCCAGAATAGCGGCCACAAACCCGGCCGTGACGAACGAAACGATGGCGGCCGTCAGCATCGCCGCATGGAAGCCCCCGGCATAGGCGGCTGCGAACAGATCGCGCAGGCCGTCCTTGCCCATAGCCGCATCGGCTGCGAAATCGTGCCTTGAAACCGCGGCGCGGGCCACCGCTCCGGCATTGGCGACACCGGCATTTTCAAGATGCGCCGTCAGCAGGGCTGTTGCCCGCATGCTCATCAAGGCGCCGAGCAGGGCGATGCCGATGGCGGTGCCGCCCTGGCGGGTTGCGTTGATCACCGCCGACACCACGCCCGAACGCTCGCGCGGCGCAAACGACATCGCGGCAGCGCTGCCGGTCGGGATGGACAGCGCGTTGCCGAGACCGCCGACGGCAAACAGCAGGCCGATCGTCACATAGGGTGTCGAGGGTCCAACCCAGCACATGCCCAGCATGGAAAAACCGCTCGCAAGATAGCCCGATGTCATCAGCGCCGAGTGTCCGTAGCGCTGACTGAGCCTGCCGATCGCCGGCGACACGACCATTTGGACGAGGAACAGCGGTGCCATGTGCAGGCCGGTCTGTGTCGGCGACCAGCCCTGTGCCTGCTGCAGGAACATCGAATAGAGGAAGACGCTGGTGTAGGAGGTGAGGCCGAGCGCGAACGAGGCGACATTGGCGACGGCGAAGCGAACGTCGCGGAACAGGCCAAGCGGCAGCATCGGCCGCGGCGTGCGTGCCTCGAAGACAAGGAATGCCACTAGGCCGGCGAAGCCGACGACAAGGGCGATAACAGCCTCTCGATCGCCCCAACCGTTTTCGCCCGCCGAGATCAGACCGAAGGTCAGCGCGCCCAGCCACAGAATGCTGAGTGCCAGGCCGACAAGATCGAGATGGGCATGCTCGGGGTGTGAAGTCTCTACGATCGAAGCCGCACCGAGCGCGATCGTGGCCAGGCCGAGCGGCAGGTTGATCAGGAAAATGCTCTGCCATCCGGCGGTTTCGACCAGGATGCCGCCGACGACCGGGCCGGTGAGCAGCGAGACGGCTGCGAACGACGCCCAGCCTCCGATAACGCCGGCACGCTCGCGACCGTCGGGAAACGCCTGCGTCAGAATCGACAGCGCACCCGGAATGATCAGCGATCCGGCTATCCCTTGCACCACCCGGCCCACCAGCAGCACCGACAGGTTGGGCGCGATTGCACATATGGCAGACCCAGCCACGAAGATGCCGATGCCTGCCAGCCAGGAGCGCTTGCGCCCGTAGCGGTCGCCGATCAGGCCTGCCGACAGCATGAAGGCCGACAGGCAAAGCGTGTAGGCGTCGATCACCCATTGCAGCCCGGCGAAATCGATGCCGAGCGCAATCTGGATCGTCGGCAGGGCGACGTTGACGATGCTGATGTCGAGCAGTGCGACGAATGTGCCGAGATAGACTGCGGCAACAAGAGGCAAGCGACGGTTCGACATGAAACCCAAACCTAAGCGTGGAAATCACCTACAATGATCAGACGCGACCAATGATCAGACGAGACGCGCTTTTAGGTCCGATCAACGCCGCCATACTGCTCGTCGGTCACCTTCTCCAGCCAGTCGGCATGGACGCCGTCGAGCGCCTCCTGCATGGCGATATGGGCCATCGCCGATTTTGGACCGGCGCCGTGCCAATGCTTTTCGTCAGGCGCAAACGAGATGACGTCGCCGGCCCTGATTGCCTGTATCGGCTCGCCCCAGCTTTGCGCCAGGCCGGCGCCTGACACGACATAGAGCGTCTGGCCCAGCGGATGCGTATGCCAGTGGGTACGCGAGCCGGGCTCGAAACCGACCATGACGGCGCGTAGCCGCGCCGGCGCTTCCTTCTCGATGATCGGCGTCTGCCACACGCGGCCGGTGAAGTACTTTTCCGGCGCAATGACGGTCGGCACGCTGCCGCAAGCAATGATCTTCATCGTCGCAAAGTCCTCAAGCTGATGGCGGATCGGTCGGCGACGACCGTTCCTTTTTGTCGCAGGAAGCGGCACTTTCATCCGATAACCATCATGGCGCAACCGCTTTTGCGGCTGTTCGGCGACGGACCCTGTCACGGCATTGACGGAAAGCCCAGGCCCGCATTCGACGGCTTCGCCGATCATGGCTCAACATCCGCGACATCAGGCGATCCTGGTCTCAAATCACTTGCCCTCCCGCCTAACCCGTGGGACGATGCCTTTGGGTAGGCGGCAAACTGAAAAAGCCCCGCCCGCGACGGTCGACAGGCCGGCCGCCGCTCCCAGGGAAACGCCTGAGTGGAGGTCAGTCATGGGAAATCGCGCCGGAGGACGACGCACGGGACCGAAATGCATTGCCATAGTCGGTCCCTTTGCAAGCGGTAAGACGACACTTCTCGAAGCCATATTGGCCCGCACGGGCGCCATCCCCCGCCAGAATCCGGTCTCCTCGGGAAACACAGTTTCCGATCATTCGCCCGAGGCACGCGCCCACGCTATGAGCGTTGAGGCGACGTTTGCCACCACCGACTTCATGGGCGAGCAACTCACCTTCGTCGATTGTCCCGGCTCCATAGAATTCTCCTTCGAAGCCGAACCGGTTCTGGCCGCCTGCGACCTCGCCGTGGTCGTCGCCGAAGCCGACGAGAAGAAGATCCCTGCCCTGCAACTGATCATGCGCAAGCTCGACGATCTCGGCGTGCCGCGCATCATGTTCCTCAATAAAGTCGACAAGGCGATATCAGGCGTGCGCGACACGCTGAAGATGTTGCAGCCGGCGAGCTCGGTGCCTTTGCTGCTGCGCCAGATTCCCCTGCGCAAGGACGGCGTGGTGATCGGCTCGATCGATCTGGCGCTGGAGCGCGCCTACATCTATCGCGAATATGCCGAAAGCGAAGTCGCCCAGATTCCCAGCGACGACAAGGCGCGCGAGCTCGAAGCGCGCTTTTCCATGCTGGAGACGCTCGCCGACCATGATGATCAACTGATGGAGCAGCTGCTCGACGAAATCGAGCCGCCCAAGGACGCTATCTTCGACGACCTGGCCGCCGACTTGCGCGATGGTGCCGTGACGCCGGTGCTGATCGGCACCGCCGAGAAGGGCAATGGTGTGCTGCGGCTGCTAAAAACGATCCGCCACGACGCGCCCGATGTTGAAGCAACACACAAGCGCCTCGACGCACCTGACGGCAATGCGACCGTGGTCCAGGTGATGAAGACCATCCACACCGCGCATGGCGGCAAGCTGTCGATCTCGCGCATCCTGTCCGGCCAGCTTGCCGACGCCTCCGAGCTCTTCCTTTCGAACGGCGCGACGGCAAAGGTCTCCGGCATCTACAGAATGCTCGGCAAGGACCAGACCAAGCTCACCTCGGCCCCGGCCGGCGACACGGTCGCGCTCGGCAAGATGGACGAGGTCACGACCGGTCAGGCCTTGAGCTCGGTCAAGGGCGGCATCAAGCCCTTGGTCACGCTGACGCCGCCGCAACCGGTCTTTGCCTTTGCGTTGCGACCGAAGGAACGCAAGGACGAGGTCAAGATGTCGGCCGCCATCCAGCGCCTTGCCGAGGAAGATCCCTCGCTCAGCGTGCGCCACAATCAGGATTCGGCTGAAACCGTGCTGTCGGGCCATGGCGAAATGCATCTGCGTGTCGTGCGCGAGCGGCTGGAGGGCAAGAACCAGATTCCGGTCGAAGGCCATCCGCCGGCTGTGCCTTACCGCGAGACGATCCGCAAAGCGGCGCAGCAGCGTGGCCGTCACAAGAAGCAGTCGGGCGGCCATGGCCAGTTCGGCGACGTGGTGATTGAGATCAAGCCGCTGCCGCGCGGCTCCGGTTTCCAGTTCACCGACACCATCACCGGCGGCGCCGTGCCGAAAACCTATATCCAGTCGGTCGAGGCCGGCGTACGCGATTATCTGAAATCGGGCCCGCTCGGCTTTCCTGTGGTCGACGTCGCCGTCAACCTGTCCGACGGCTCCTATCATTCCGTCGATTCGTCGGACATGGCCTTCCAGATGGCGGCAAAGCTGGCGATGAAGGAAGGCATGGCCGCCTGCTCGCCGGTGCTGCTTGAACCGATCATGAAGGTGGAAATCGTCACGCCGTCCGACGCAACATCGAGAATCATCGCCCTGATCCCGCAGCGGCGCGGCCAAATCCTCGGCTATGATGCGCGGCCCGGCTGGCCGGGATGGGATGTCGTCGAGGCGACCATGCCGCAGGCCGAGATCGGCGATCTGATCATCGAGCTGCGTTCGGCCACCGCGGGCGTGGCCAGCTATCGTGCCAGCTTCGACCATATGGCCGAACTCACCGGCCGCCTGGCCGATGAGGCGTTGAACGCCAATGGCAAGGCCGCCTGACACTGGAACTTGGCGACAGTCAGGCTGCAGAACACAAGGAAACGGCGTCCGGACATGATCCGGACGCCGTTCTCTTGCGGACCGTCTTCGTGGGAGGCGAAATGGCAGGTCCGCCGCACATGCCGCCAATGCTTGACAGCCTCAGCGGAAGAATAGTTCGGACGCGGTAGCCGCCTGAGCCCGGATCGTCCGAGTGATGCCCCCATCTCCCGCACGAACCACACCGCGTCCTATGATCTGCTTAGTCGATGCTGCGCGCCCGCGACATGTTACCTGAGGTTACATGTCACTGTTACATGACAATTTCGGTCGGCTTTGCGTCAGCGCCGGCAGGGTTCGGGATACAAAAAAGCCGGATCAACGAAGATCCGGCTGAGTTTGATTGGAAGTGCCTGTTAAGGCTAACCTCCAGAGGGGAACACTCGAGGGCGCTAATGGGAGGAGAACGCGCCCAGGAGATGATCCATATATGTGGCCATCCTGCCCAAGAAACAAGCATCTATTTTGCAACACTCGCATGCAAAATGACACAGGCTGTGGTCTAAGCCGTTGCTTGGCCTCGTAGGACCAGAAGAAGCGCGAAATGCGGTGCGCAGCCAGTCAAGAATCACTGCGAAATAGCGAACCAGCGCCGATTTTCGGTTCAGAACGCAGAAAACAACGAATGATGGCGAATCAGGCAGCGCGCGTTTATTTTTGCGGCAGCCATGCATCGGCCCGAAAATCGCGACCAAGGAAGCCCCGATGAGGACCCGTCAGGCGATCGCCGGCAGAGCGCTGTTCTTCATCGCAGCGCCCGGTGTGGTTGCGGGATTGCTGCCTTGGCTGTTGGCCGATCGCTATCGTCTGCCATGGTCGACCCTGCCCGGCCTGGTCCCGGTCGGCTGGGTCCTGATTGTCGTCGCAACGGCCTTGCTGCTTCATGCCTTTGCCCGTTTTGCTCTCGAAGGCCGAGGCACGCCCGCTCCGGTCGCCCCAACCGATCGACTGGTTGTCGGCGGCATCTACCGCCATGTCCGCAACCCGATGTATGTGGCTGTGCTGGCGATCATCCTTGGCCAGTCGCTTCTGTTTTCGAGCGCGGCTCTCGTCGCCTATGCCGCTATCGCCGCCGTCGCCATGGTCTCGTTCGTGAAATTCCATGAGGAACCGACGCTTGCCCGCCGCTATGGCGCCGAGTACGAGGCCTACCGCCATGCCGTTCCAGGCTGGCTCCCCCGCCTGACGCCATGGCGCGGCCAGTAGGAGAGGATCGTCCGCAATGCATGGTGGTAAGGGATGTGCAGAGGTTTAGAATGACCAACTACGCGCCTTGGCGATGATGAAATCGCGGAAGACGTGCAGCTTCGCCTGGTTCTTCATCGCATCGGGATAGGCGAAATAGGTGTCGAAGGACGGCACTTCGGTCTCCGGCAGCAACTGCACCAGCCCTGAGTCCTTGCTGACCACATAGTCGGGCAGCATGGCGATGCCGGCGCCACCCTGGACCGCGCGCTTGATCGACAATATGTCGTTGATCTGCAGCGTCGGCACCCTTTGCCCGCCTTCGAAATCGCCGACCGTTTCCAGCCAGTTCAATTCCGACAGATGCGCCGGCACCGGCACGCCGAAGGTGACGATGCGATGGCTCTTCAGCTCGGCGATCGACGCCGGCTTGCCATATTTGTTGACGTAGGAAGGGGCGGCGTAGAGATGGAAATGCACCGTGAACAGGCGGCGCTGGATGAGATCGGGCTGCTGCGGCTGGCGCAGCCGGATCGCGCAGTCCGCCCGGCGCATGGTGAGGTCGAGTTCCTCGTTCGCCAGGATCAGCTGCAGGCTGATCTCGGGATAGAGCTCGATGAATTCCTGCACGCGCTCGGTCAGCCAGCCGGCACCGAGCCCCACCGTGGTCGTCACCCTGAGCACGCCGGAAGGCCTATCCTTGGCTTCGGTCAGCCGCGACTTGATCGTCTCCAGCTTCATCAGCACGTCATGCGCCGTGCGGAACAGCATCTCACCCTGCTCGGTCAGCACCAGGCCGCGGGCATGGCGATTGAACAGCGGCACGCCGACATCATGTTCGAGCGCGCTGACCTGCCGCGAGATCGCCGATTGCGACAGATGCAGTGTCTCGGCGGCATGGGTGAACGACCCAGCTTCCGCCGCAGCGTGAAACACGCGTAGCTTGTCCCAGTCCAACGCCATGATGTCCCCATTCTGTTTTCTGGCGTCTGAATGAAAAATCAGGCTTTTGCGCGGCTTTTCTCGGCCGCTTGTCTACTCCGCAGCTTCGCGGTGAACTTCGATCCCGGCGAGGTACTTTTCCGCCTCGAGCGCGGCCATGCAGCCGAGTCCCGCCGCCGTCACCGCCTGGCGGTAGATGTCGTCGGTGACGTCGCCGGCGGCGAACACGCCCGGCACGTCGGTGCAGGTCGAATCCGGCGCCGTCCACAGATAGCCGTTCGGCTTCTGCTTCAGCTTGCCGGCGAACAGCTCGACCGCCGGCGCATGGCCGATCGCCACGAACACGCCGTCGACCATCAGATGCATCTCCTGGCCGGTCACCAGATTGCGCAGCTTCAGTCGTTCCACCGACGGCGGCAGCGGCATCTTGCCGGCCTGACCGGTGATCTCGTCGACGACGGTCTCCCAGATGACGCGGACATTGTCCTTCTTAAAAAGCCGCTCGCTGAGGATGCGCTCGGCGCGGAAGTCGCTGCGCCGATGGATGACTGTCACGCTCTTGGCCAGGTTGGAAAGGTAGAGCGCCTCCTCCACCGCCGAATTGCCGCCGCCGATTACCGCGACATCCTTGCCGCGATAGAAGAAGCCGTCGCAGGTGGCGCAGGCCGATACGCCGAAGCCCATAAAAGTCTGTTCGCTCGGGATGCCCAGCCATTTCGCCTGCGCACCGGTGGCGATAATCAGCGCGTCGGCGGTATAGGTGGCGCCGGAATCGCCCTTGGCACGGAACGGCCGCACGTTGAGGTCGACCTCGATGATGATGTCGTTGATGACGTCGGTGCCGACATGCTCGGCCTGTTTCAGCATTTGCTCCATCAGCCACGGACCCTGGATCGGATCGGCGAAGCCCGGATAGTTTTCGACATCGGTGGTGATCATCAATTGGCCGCCCTGCTGCAGGCCGGCGACCAGCATCGGCTTCAGCATGGCGCGGGCGGCGTAGATTGCCGCCGTATAGCCGGCGGGACCGGAGCCGATGATGAGAACGGGTGCGTGCTTGGACGTCATATCAGGGCTTTCACAACAACCGGACGCGAATGAAGCGCCCGGCACAAGGCTCGATTTCGGCCCCTAATCTAGGTGTTGCAGGCGACGCCAGCAAGACGACCTGGCCTTCGTCCCCGGAAAGCTTCCCCGCAAACAGACGACCCATGAACATCTTGCGCGGGCGACTGTCCGAAAATCAGCGACTGAAGGGATGGAATGGACACCAAAGTCGTTTAATTACAAAATCACGAAAGATTCTTGCGTGAAGCGCCGAAGGTGTCCATGCCGCTCAAAGCCGATCTCGACGCCATCGACTGGAAGATCCTGCGCGAGCTTCAGCACGACGGGCGCATGACCAATGTCGAATTGTCCGGCCGCGTCGGCATTTCGGCGCCGCCATGCCTGCGTCGCGTCAGGCGGCTGGAAGAGACCGGCATCATCCGCGGCTATCGCGCCTTGCTCAATGCGCGGGCGCTCGGCCTGGACGTCGTCGGCTTTTGCCTCATCGGCCTGCATCATCAGGCCGATGCGGAGCTTAAAACCTTCGCCGAACGCACCCGCGGCTGGCCGATCGTTCGCGACGCCTGGATGGTGTCGGGCGAATCCGACTTTTTGCTGCATTGCGTGGCGAGCGACCTCGGCGCCTTCCAGACCTTCGTCATCGAGGAACTGGCCTCGGCGCCGAATGTCGACACGGTGCGGACGGCACTGACCATCCGCCGCGTCAAGGACGAGGGCCTGGTGGCCTTCAGCGAAGTGAGACCTTAATCCCGGCCGAGCTCGGCGATGGCGTCGCAGAGTTTGCTGTGATCGTTATCGGTCGTCAGATTGCGCGTCCTGAACATACCTTCGCCGGAAGTCCGATTGGATCTGCCGTTCACCAGCCAACCCTCGCAAAGCCCGGCTCGCCGCCCGGCTTCCATGTCATCGGCCTTGTCGCCGACGATGATCGAACGGCTGTTATCCACGCCCAGCAGATCGCGGGCGCGCAGAAGCATGCCCGGATTGGGCTTGCGCATCGGATGATCACCTCCTGCCAGATCGCCCGTCCCGCTTGAATGGTAGGCGCAGGCGAGCACCAGATCGATCCGGCAATTCTGCGCTTCGAGAAGCGCCAGCAGCCGGGCATTGACCGCGGCGAACTCCGGCCAGCCGAAATAGCCGCGAGCTATGCCTGACTGGTTGGAGACCACGATTGCCGGAAGGCCAGCGATGTTGGCCGTTCGGATCACCGGCAGCATCTGCGGCCGCAGCACGATGTCAGCCGGATCGCTGGGGTAGCCGCTATCGACATTGATGGTGCCGTCGCGGTCGAGGAACAACGCCGGCGTGCCAGCTGGAAAAGCCGGGCTACCGACCCGCTCGACCCACAGGCCCGGCGCTTCGAGCGGGTAATGATCAGACCTCACGACCGGGCCGATGTCAGCCATCACAGAGGTGCGCTTCGACCATTTCGCACAGATGATGATAGAGGCACAGATGCCCCTGCTGGATGATCGGCGTCGAGGTCGAGGGCACGTTGAGCAGGATATCGGAGAGCGGCTTGAGCTTGCCGCCGCTGTCGCCGGTCAGGCTGATTACCGTCATGTCCATCATGCGCGCCTGTTCGGCGGCGGCGAGGATGCTGGGCGAGTTGCCGCTGGTCGAGATGGCGAGCAGCACAGCGCCCGCGGCGCCATGCGCCTCGACCTGGCGTGAGAACACCGTGTCGAAGCCGTAATCATTGCCCCAGGCGGTCAGCACCGCCGCATTGGCTGGCAGCGCGATGACGTTGTAGGCCTTGCGCTCCTTCAGGAAGCGGCCGACCAGTTCGCCGGCGATGTGGATGGCGTCACTGGCCGAGCCGCCATTGCCGCAGATCAGCAGCGCCTTGCCCTGCGAAAGCGCGGCGACGACGGCGGTAACCGCCCGCTCCATCTCGCTGGTGAGGTCGCGCTCGACCATCGCGGTGATCGCGGCCGCCGAGCGGACCAGGTAGTCGTTCAGTTCGGACATGAAAACCTCAGTTTGTGCTGCCGGCGCGCAACTTGCCGATGGTGCCGGTGGTGCTCTTGCCGGCGACGAGATCGACCAGCACGACGCGGCCGCCCGCCTTCTGCACGATTTCGGCGCCGACCACCTGATCGATCGTATAGTCGGCGCCCTTGACCAGTATGTCGGGCTTCAGCGCCTCGATCAGCGCGAGCGGCGTGTCTTCCTCGAAGACGACGACGGCATCGACCGAGGCAAGCGCCGCCAGCACGCAGGCGCGATCATGCTCGTCGTTGACCGGGCGCCCCGGCCCTTTCAGCCGGCGCACCGAGGCATCGCTGTTGAGGCCGAGCACCAGCCGGTCGCACTGGCTGCGCGCCGCATGCAAAAGGCTGACATGGCCGGCATGAAGGATATCGAAGCAGCCATTGGTGAAACCGACGCTCAGGCCTTCGTCCTTCCACGTCGCCACCAGCCGTGCGGCGGCAGCCGCATCGAGGATTGCATCCTTGTGGGCGATCGGTCCATGCGAGCGAAACAGCGCGCCGGTGAGTTCCTCGACCGTCAGCCGTGCGGTGCCGCGCTTTCCCACCACCACGCCACCGGCCGCGTTGGCGATGGCCGCCGCATTGACGCGGTCGGCGCCCGCAGCCAGGGCCAACGCAAACGTAGCGATGACAGTGTCGCCGGCGCCGGAAACGTCGAACACCTCCCGCGCCTGCGTGGAAATGTGGCGGGCATCGTCGGCGTCGACGACGCTCATGCCTTTTTCGCTGCGCGTCGCGACGACGAACTCGAAGCCGTGTGCCGAGATCAGCTCACGCGCCGCGGCGACGATCTCGTCATCGGCAAACACCGCGCGTCCGACCGCCTCGCCAAGTTCCTTGCGATTGGGGGTGATCGCCGTCGCACCGGAGTAGCAAGCATAGTCGCGGCCCTTGGGATCGACCAGCACCGGCTTGTCCGCCTCGCGGCAGATCGAGATCAGTTCGCCGGCGACGCCGTCGAGCAACATGCCCTTGCCGTAGTCGGACAAAATGACGATGTCGGCCTGCGCCAGCGCCGTGCGAAAATGCCGGATCAGCGTCGTCCGCTCGGCGTCGCGCAGCGGCTTGATTTCCTCTTCGTCGAAGCGCAGCACCTGCTGGTTGAGCGCGCTGAAGCGGCTTTTCGACGAGGTCATCCGGTTGGCGTCCTGCGCGAGACCGCCAGTGTCGACGCCAAGTCCGGTGAGCATGCGCATGAGATTGTCGCCGGCCGGATCGGCGCCGATCACCGAAACCGGTATCGCGGCGGCGCCGAGCGAGACGATGTTGGCGACGACATTGCCGGCGCCACCCATCGCCGAGATTTCGCCACGCCCGCGCAGCACCGGAATGGGCGCTTCAGGCGAAATCCGCTCGATGACGCCGTTGACGAAACGGTCGAGGATGAAGTCGCCGACCACCAGCACGGTGACGTTGCCGAACCGCGAGATAGCGCGGTGAAGCGGTTCGGGAGAAGGCAGGTATTGCTCGCTCATGTCATCTTCGACGTGCAATGAGAGCCGGTCCCGATGCTGTGAAACCGCTGGACTGGCAGGGCTGGTCGTTCATGGCGAAGCCGATATACCGCAATTCGGCTCAGCGCAACGGCAGGCGCCGAACCGACCACAGCCAACGCCGGTTGGCGGATCAACTTTTTTGCAAAGCCACATGAACACCCAATCCGACCAGCACCGCGCCGCCCGCACGCCGCATCAGGCGTTGCGCGTGGCTCGAGGGCCGCAGCCTGGTGATCAGCGCACCCGCCAGCACCACGCACATGACATCCGCCGAGGAGAACATCAGATTGACGATCGTCCCGAGGACAAGGAATTGCAGCCAGATGGGAAACGTCGCCGATGCGTCGATGAATTGCGGCAGGAACGCCATGAAGAAGATTGCCGTCTTGGGATTGAGCACCTCGACGGTGATACTCTCGAAAAAGGCGCGGCGGGCGGATTTCGGCTCAATACCTGAGATAACAGCATCGTCTTGCGCCTGGCGCGGAACAGCGACACACCCAGCCAGATCAGATAGAGCGCGCCGGCCAGCTTGACCGCCATGTAGAGCGTCGGCACGGCATGGAAAAGCACGGACAGTCCCGCAGCGGCAGCGACGACGTGCACATAGCCGCCAAGATGGATACCCAACGCCGCCGTCAGGCCGGACCAGCGGCCGCGCGCCATGGTTTGCGCAGCAGCGTAAAGCATCGCCGGACCGGGGATGTAGGCAAAGATCGCCGTGGTGGCGAAAAAGGCGATAAGCAGTTCGGTCGACGGTATTACCCTTGCTCCTGTCGTGCTTCGCCGGTGGATCGCCGACTGAAGCGAAAGCTGTGCGGCGGCACTGAGGTCTGCAGCCAACCGCCGGATTGCGACCTGCTTTATCGACAGCCCCGCAAGCCTCCCCTATAAGGGCCGGAATCGGCACAAGATACCAGAGGCTTTCATGATCATCGTCACGGGCGGCGCCGGCATGATAGGCTCAAACATCGTCGCCGCGCTCAATGCCGAAGGGATCAGCGACATTCTCGTCGTCGACGACCTGACCGACGGCCACAAGATCGCCAATCTCGCCGACCTGCAGATCGCCGATTATCTCGACAGGGACGATTTCCTGCCGCGGATGGAGGCCGGCGACCTCGGCCGCATCGAGGCCGTCTTCCACCAGGGCGCTTGCTCGACCACCACCGAGTGGAACGGCAAGTTCATGATGGACGTGAACTACGCCTATTCGAAGCGGCTGCTGCATGCCTGCCTGGCGCTGCGGCTGCCTTTCCTCTATGCCTCCTCGGCTTCCGTCTATGGCGGCGGCGCCGAGTTTCGCGAGGAGCCGGACTGCGAGCGCCCGCTCAATGTCTATGCCTATTCAAAGAAGCTGTTCGACGACTATGTCCGCCGCACCGTCTTCGAAACCGACCATTCGCCGGTGGCAGGCCTGCGTTACTTCAACGTCTATGGGCCACGCGAGGCGCACAAGGGCGCCATGGCCTCGGTCGCCTACCATCTGTTCAACCAGGTCGAGCAAGGCCACAACCCAAAGCTGTTCGGCGCCTATGACGGTTTTGGACCTGGCGAGCAGAGCCGCGACTTCATCCATGTCGGCGACGTTGCCGACATCAATCTATGGTTGTGGAAACGCGGCTCGAGCGGCATCTTCAACTGCGGCACCGGCCGTGCCCAGCCGTTCCGCGCCATTGCCGAAACGGTGATCGGCGCGCTCGGCAAAGGCGAGATCGAGTTCATCGACTTCCCCGATCACCTCAAGGGCAGCTACCAGAGTTTTACGCAAGCTGACATGTCCCGGTTGCGCGCCGCCGGTTACAATGGTCAGTTTCGCACAGTGGAAACCGGCGTCAGAGACTATGTCGAATGGCTGAAAGCCCAACGATCCTCGTGATCGGCCCACGCTGGGTGGGCGACATGGTGATGGCGCAGTGCCTGTTCTCGGCGCTGAGAGAGCTTCACCCGAACGCGGCGATCGACGTGCTGGCGCCGGCATGGGCGGCGCCACTGGTCAAGCGGATGCCCGAAATACGCCGGCAGGTCGATCTGCCGCTGAAATCCGGAGCGCTGGAATTCCGCATGCGAAGGCGCTTCGGCCGCCTGCTGCGCGGCCACTACGACATCGCCTATGTCATGCCTGGAAGCTGGAAGTCGGCGCTGGTCCCGTTCTTTGCCCGCATTCCGCGCCGTGTCGGCTACCTCAAGGAAATGCGCTACGGGCTGCTGACCGATATCGTAGCCTTGCCCGACGATGTGAAACGGCGCACGGCGCAGGCCTATTTCGGCCTCGCGCAAGGCGGCACGTTCCATGCTCCCAAGCTCGCCGTCGAAGCGAAAAACCAGGCGGCATTGCTGGGCCGCTTCGGGCTGGAGGCGAAAAAATTCGTCGCGCTGATGCCCGGCGCCGAGTTCGGGCCGGCCAAACGCTGGCCGAGCGACCGCTATGCCGGCCTTGCCCGCGACATGATGGCTAAAGGTTTTGCGGTCGCGCTGTTCGGATCGAAGAACGACGCTGAGGTGACGGCGGAAATCGCCACGCTTGCACCTGATGTTGTCGACCTCGCCGGCCAGACGCGGCTGGAGGACGCCATCGACCTGATCGCCGCAGCCAGGCTTGCGGTGTCGAACGACAGTGGGCTGATGCATGTTGCGGCCGCGGTCGGCACGCCGATCGTAGCCGTCTACGGATCGACCTCGCCGCACAATACGCCGCCGCTCGCCGAGCAGCGCGAACTGGTCTGGCTCGGCCTGTCCTGTTCGCCCTGCCATCGGAAAATCTGCCCGCTCGGCCACCTCAACTGCCTGAACACGCTTGAGGTGGCGCAGGTCGCGGCAGCGGCGGAAAGGCTGCTGGAAATGCCGGCCGCCGCATGAGGGTGCTGATCGTCAAGACATCTTCGATGGGTGACGTCATCCACAGCTTTCCGGCTGTCGAGGATGCGCGCCGCAAGCGGCCGGACGTGTCGTTCGACTGGTGTGTGGAAGAGGCTTTTGGCGGCATCGTGGCGTTGCATCCGGCGATCGCAACCATCCACACCGTGGCAATCCGGCGCTGGCGCACAAGCCCGCTCGGCCGCGGCACATGGCGCGAGGCAGCGGCATTGCGCCGCGCCTTGCGGGATTGCCGCTACGATCTCGTCATCGACGCGCAAGGATTGCTGAAGTCGGCCGTGGTGGCGAAACAGGCCGCGGCGCCGATCGCCGGCTTCGACCGGTCGAGCGCTCGCGAGCCTTCGGCGACCTTGTTCTACGACCGCGGCTATGCTGTGCCGCGCGATCTGCACGCCATCGAACGCACAAGGCGGCTGTTCGGGCTGGCGCTCGGCTACGAACCGGATTTTTCCGGGCTCGACTCCGGCATCGTGCCGCCGGCCAGCGGTTCGACCTTTGTCGGCGAAAAAGCCGCCTTCCTGTTGCACGGCACCAGCCGCGAGGACAAGAAATGGCCGGTCGGCGACTGGATCGAGATTGCCCGGCTTCTCGTCGAAAGAGGAATGACGCCGGTCACCACCTGGTCGAACGACAGGGAAAAGGCGGTTGCCGAGGCGATCGCCCAAGCCGTTCCACAGACCGTGCTGGTGCCGAAATCACCGCTTGCCGAGATCGCCGCGATCATCGGCCGGTCGGTGCTGATCATCGGCGCCGATACCGGCCTTACCCACCTCGCCAGTGCCTTCGGCCTGCCGACCGTCGCGGTGTTTGTGGCGACAGAACCCGGCCTGACCGGCCCGCGCGGGCCGTTCTCGTCGACGCTGCTGGCCGCGCCCGGCAGTCGTGTCGCGCCGATAGAGGTGGTGGCGGAGGCAGAGAAGCTGCTGGCGCTCAAATCGCAGGCCGCGACATAGGACCTTTTCAGAATTCGCTCTGGCGAGTCGAATAACGTGGTTTTCGAGAACCGGAGCGGAGCGTACTTAAAGTACGTGAGCTTCGCGCATGACCCCGAAAATCGGAATCGATTTTCGGAAAGGATCATGCGCAAATCAAAAGTCCTACAGCGTCCTTTGCGCGTCCAAAAGACGCGCGGCGCTGTAGGAAGCGCAGAAAACCGCGCTAGTCGGCCGCCAGAGTAGAATTAACAAAAGGCCCTAAATGAACTGCACCTGGACGATCTCATAGCCCCGCGCGCCGCCTGGCGCGTTGACCTCGATGGCATCGCCGACTTCCTTGCCGATCAGCGCCCGCGCGATCGGTGAGGAGATCGAGATGCGGCCTGACTTTACATCCGCCTCCTGGTCGCCGACGATCTGGTAGGTCTTCTTCTCTTCCGTGTCCTCGTCGACCAGCACCACGGTCGCGCCGAATTTGACCTTTTCGCCGCTGAGCTTGGTGATGTCGATCACCTCGGCGCGGGCGATAAAATCCTCGAGCTCGTTGACGCGGCCCTCATTGAGACTCTGCGCCTCTTTCGCCGCGTGGTATTCCGCGTTTTCAGAGAGATCGCCGTGCGAGCGCGCTTCGGAGATTGCTTCGATGATGCGCGGCCGCTCTTCCTGCTGGCGCCAGCGCAGTTCTTCCTTCAATGACGCGAACCCCTCGCCTGTCATCGGGACCTTGTTCATAATGCCTGACCTTTCCTGCCGCCGCCCCCGCATTCCGGGAGCGACCTTGTCGATGGGTACAAAAAGAAAACGGTCCGGCAGCCTCGGGCTAACGGAACCGTGTCACCGCAATTTCCTCCAATATAGCAATCTTCGTGGGTTTTTCACGCCAAAAAATCGGTTTTGAAAAATTCGCCCGCCATTTGCGGAAATCCCGTCATGGCAGCCCGGCTGGCCGGGCGCGCCGCAATAAAACCGGCTGCGATTGCTCACAGCCGGTGGTGAGGCGGTGTTCGGGCTTTCTATTCAGCTCTTCATGAAACGGTCTATCTGCTCGGACAGCATGCCGTATTCACGAGATCCCTTGCCGATGCGTTTCTCGATCTCGCGGAGCTGTTCCCGGGCGCCGGCGAGATCGCCGATCTGCAGGTGCGCCTCGCCGAGATATTCGCGTACCAGCGTGTAATCAGGATCGATGCGCAGCGCTTCCTCATAATAGCCGAGACCGACGGTGACGCGTCCGGAATGGCGGTGCGAGTAGCCGAGGTAGTTGAGGATGCGAGGATCTTTCTTGTCCGCAGCCAGGCTGAGCACGGCAATCGCCTCGTCATAACGTCCTGCCATCGCCAGCGCGCGGCCGGCTTCATAGATGTTGTCGTCGTCCAGCATGCCGTGCTTGGGCGCGACGCACTTCTTCAGCTTCTTGTCCCAGACCTTGCCTTTCTTGCACTGTGTCGTCTGGCTGCCATCGCCACCGCCTCCACCTTCACCGGCCGAAAACACCGGAACAGCAAACAGCGGCAGGGCGGCAACCGCCAGAACCTGGATCAGCAATCGTCTGCGCATCGAACTCTCCCTGAAGCATGACAATGCAAGACTAACGCCGGGCAAAAGCGGTTTCATCCCGGAAAAAAGCCACGGCCAGTGAAAGCCTTTTCAACGGCCCGCGCCAGTCGGAAAATGGAAGCGCCGAACAAAACGTGACGAGCGCTGCAAATCCGCTATCATTCAGCAAACGCCAACGGAGTATGCGGAGACGGCCAGTGCAGCGGCGCCTTGAAAAAGAATGGGAGCTTTCGATCGGTCCCGACACCGTGCGCCTGTTCATCCTCAAGGCGAAGGCGTTGAGCGCCGCCGTCAACGAAGACTATGCCGATGGCGCCGAGCACGAGGTAGAACTCGATAGCGAGGCGCATGACAACCATCATCATGACGGTCTTGTCGAGGAACGTTCCGAGGACCTCACCGAAGAAGAATTGCGCGAACTGATCAACGATCTCAATGTCGACGAGGCGGCCGAACTCGTCGCACTCGCCTGGGTTGGCCGCGGCGACTATGACGCCTCGGAATGGGCGGACGCGCTGACGGCCGCGCGCGAGCGCGCCAACAAGCGCACGGCGAAATATCTGCTCGGCATGCCGCTGCTGGCCGACTGGCTTGAGGAAGGGCTGGAAGCGATCGGTGCGTAACAACGCGGTCACGGTTTGTGATCGGCCAAAACCCTCGTTCAGGCAACTTCCGCATTCGCCCGCCGTTAAGGGCAAATGGCGGCGCTGACCCCTCCTACATCGATCAGATTGGCCACATCGATCAGATTGAGCAAATTGGCGCTGCCTTTGGCGGCGGCGATGCTGTCCGCAGGAGCGGCCCTGGCCCAAGCTCCGGAACTGCCCGATAACGTGCCCGTCCCGGAGCTCAATCAGCCGCAATCGGCGCAAGAAGCCGCGCCTGCCGACGTGCCGATCCCCGAGCCGCGCCCTGCGGATGCGCCAGAGCCTGATCAACCGGCGATCGACACGCTGAACCAGCAGAGGTCGGACCGGCATCAGGAAGCCCAGCCGCAGCCTCCGGCAGTCGCTCCGACGCCGACCGAAAAGCCCGCCAAGGCTAAACCATCGGCCGCCGCGCCAAAACCACCGGAGAAGCCGGCGCAGGCGCCGGAGAAAAAAATCCCTCCCGACCCGCGCTCGACCGCTGTGCCGCAGGAGAAAATGCCGGACGAGGAACTGGCCTGCCGCCGGCGGCTGAAGTCGATGGGCGTCGACTTCGAGGAACGCAAAGCCGAGCACGATGCGGCGGTCGGCTGCTCTATCCCCTATCCGATCGCACTGAAGACGCTGGGCAAGTCATTGGATATCAACCCCGAATCCGAGTTGAATTGCCAGATGGCCGAGGCCGCCGCGCGCTTCGCCGCCGATATCGTCCAGCCGGCGGCCAAGGCCGAGCTCGGCGCCGAACTCAAGTCGGTCGGCCAGGCATCCGCCTTCGTCTGCCGCCACCGCAATGGCGGCGGGAAATTGTCGGAGCACGCCTTCGGCAACGCGCTCGACATCGCCAGCTTCACGCTTTCGGACGGCAGGAGGATCGACATCCGCCCGGCGCCGCCGGAAAAGGACGCGAAATTCCTGAACGCAATACGCAAGGCAGCCTGCGGACCGTTCAAGACCGTGCTTGGCCCGGGCAGCGATGCCGATCATTCGCTCCATCTCCATCTCGATCTTGCACCGCGCCGCAACGGCGGCACCTTCTGCCAGTGATATGGTTGCGGACCGACGCGCCGCAATTTGGCCGCAGCCGTAAACGCAGCCGCTGATTTTTCCTTTACTGTTGGCGGGTAAGCTCCGTTTCATCTGATCATGACCCCGAAAAGTGGGATCCGGTTTTCGGAGAAAGATCATGATCAAACGATGACATGGAGCCTGATCGGCTCGGGGACCGGGAACCTGCCAATGGCCGGGATATTTCGCGCCGCGTCTGTCGCCGTGCGGCAAGTGAGACGCGCGCGCATGATTGCCGGCGGGCTTGCCATCGCAGCGATCTCGGCCTGCACCACCGGCAGCGTGCTCTCGCTGGAACCGGCCGTCGATGTCGGCAGCCAGACATCAGCTGTCCCAGAGTACGCTGGAATGCAGCGCCTCGTCCCATCCAACCCTTACATGACCGCCGCCTATCCGCGCATGGACGAGCCGATGGCGCCGACCGAACAGATGCCAGCCAGCGAGGTCGAGTGCCGCAAGGATTTGAAGCGCCTGGGCGTCGTCTACACCGACGTTGCGCCGATCCGCGAAGGCCAGTGCGGCATCGACTACCCGGTCAAGATCTCGGCCATCGGCCGCATCGCGATGAAGCCGGCCGCGACGCTGACCTGCGACATGGCCGCCACCTTCGCCGGCTGGGCCAGGAATGAACTGGTCCCGTCCGCCCGCTGGCGTTATTTCTCCGGCGTCAGGACCATTCGCCAGGGCTCGAGCTATTCCTGCCGCAGGATCGCCGGCGAAGGCACGCTGTCGGAGCACGGCAAGGGCAACGCGCTCGACCTCATGAGCATCGAGCTTAGCAATGGCAAGGAGATCGACGTGCGCAAGCCCGGCCTGTTCGCCTTCCGCACCCGCGGCTTCCTCAACGCTGTGCGCGCCGACGGCTGCCAGTATTTCACCACCGTGCTCGGCCCCGGCTACAATTACGACCACCGCAACCATTTCCATTTCGACATCAAGAACCGCAAGAACGGCTACCGCGCCTGCCGCTGAGCCCGATCGCGTGCCCACTGCCCAAGGTGTGCGCCGCCGCGTAGAATGACGTCACATAAGGTGAGGTCATATCACCACGGTGGTGTCGCATGAGCCGACGAAGCCTTCGACGACGCGCAACGATCTGGCTGGTGGCGTTCTGTGCCGGCTACCTCGTGCTCGCCTATTTCGCCGCGCCGGAATTCTGGACCCTGCGCGACCGCAACTTCCGCACGCAGCGCTTCGAGATGGTGACGCACACGCCGCAAGGCATCGCCGGCGATCCGATCAATGTCGGCCTCGTCGGCACCAAAAAAGAGCTGGTCCACGCCTTCGCCGTCGCCGGATGGGACACGGCCGACGCTCTCACGCTGGAGACGGCGATCGAGATCGGCGAAAGCGTGCTGTTCGATCGGCCCTATCCCGACGCGCCGGTCAGCCGGCTGTTGTTCGAAGGCCGTGCACAGGATCTGGCCTTCGAGAAGCCGGTCGGCGACAGTGCCGACCGGCGCCATCACGTCCGCTTCTGGCAGACCGATGCGACCGGAGACGATGGCCGGCCGCTCTGGCTGGGTGCGGCAAGCTACGATCGCGGCGTCGGCCTCAGCCACGACACCGGCCAGATCACCCACCATATCGGTCCCGACATCGACGCCGAGCGCGACTTCCTGATCCGCGACCTGTCTGCCGCTGGCATGCTGATCTCGACCAGCGAGATATCGGGCATCGGTGCGACAAAGACCGGGCGCAATGGCGGCGGCGATCCCTATTTCACCGATGGCAAGGCGGTGGTTGGCCTGCTGCGGCAGCTGCCGTAGGCACAAGACGAAGAGACGGTCCTGTCGGACTGTCTCCTCGAAGACGTCGTCATGCGCGCCATCTGGCCGGTGACGCGCAGCCTGACGCCAAAAGTCCGTGTCGTCGTCGACGCCCTGATCGAGCATTTTTCGTCGCCGCCATGGGATGCCGCATGAGATGGTGCGCCCGCCGGCATGAAAAATGACGGCCGTCTATTTTCGAAGACCGCGCCGCAATGCTATTGACCGCGCATGCTTTACGCTGAAATCGCTATCGTGGTCGTCCTCATCTGCGTGAACGGCCTTTTGGCAATGTCCGAGCTTGCCATCGTCTCGTCACGGCCGGCCCGCCTCAAGGCGATGATCGACCGCAACGTCACCGGCGCCGGACGCGCCTTGGCGCTCGGCTCCAATCCAGGCAAATTCCTGTCGTCGGTGCAGATCGGCATCACCCTGGTCGGTGTTTTGTCCGGCGCCTTTTCCGGCGCCACGCTCGGCGAGCGGCTGTCCGTGTTCCTGGCATCGACCGGCATCCGCGAAAGCCTTGCCGACCCGATCGGAGTCGGCATCGTCGTCGCCCTCATCACCTACTTCTCGCTGATCATCGGCGAACTGGTGCCCAAGCAGATCGCGCTACGCGATCCCGAACGCGTCGCCGCCAGGGTTGCTCCGGCGATGACCATCCTCGCCACCGTTTCGGCGCCGCTGGTCTTCCTGCTCGACATTTCCGGCCGCGCCATGCTGTGGCTGCTTGGCCAGCGCGGTGAAAGCGAGGAGAAGGTCACCGACGAGGAGATCAAGATGCTGGTCGCCGAGGCCGAGCATCACGGCACCATCGAATCCGACGAGCGGCGCATGATCGCCGGCGTCATGCGGCTCGGCGACCGCGCCGTCCGCGCGGTGATGACGCCGCGCACCGAGGTCGACTGGATCAACCTGCAGTCCGACGACGCGGCGACCCGCAAGCTGTTGATGGAGACCCAGCATTCGCGCCTGCCAGCCGGCGATGGCAGCGTCGATGCCATGATCGGCGTCGTCCAGACCCGCGACGTGCTGGCCGCGATGCTCGGCGGTCGCGCGCTCGACCCGCGCCGGCACGTGCGCACCGCTCCCATCGTCCATGACCAGGCCGACGCGCTGGATGTCCTTTCGACGCTCAAGGAATCCAACGTGCCGATGGCGCTGGTCCATGACGAATACGGCCATTTCGAAGGCATCGTCACCCCGGCTGACATACTGGAAGCCATCACCGGCGTGTTCCGGGCTGACCTCGACGCCGGCGACGAGGAAAACGCCGTCAAGCGTGACGACGGCTCATGGCTGCTCGCCGGCTACATGCAGGCTGACGAGATGGCGGACGTTCTCGGCATCGACCTGCCCGAGAACCGCGACTACGAGACTGTCGCCGGTTATGTGCTGGCGCATCTGCACCATCTGCCGACGACCGGCGAATGCGTCGATGCGCAGGGCTGGCGCTTCGAGGTCGTCGACCTCGACGGCCGCCGCATCGACAAGCTCATCGCCACCCGCCTGCCCGGCGGCCATCGCGAAATCGTACGGTAGCAGGGTTGCAAGGCAATCTCTCGGCGATCGGCTCGGTCATCGACATCGGCGGCGGCCCCGGGACCATTCTCGTCGGACTTCGCGAGCGGCGTCCGCAGATTGCGGCGACGCTGATGGAACTCCCAACGGTCGCAGCGGTCGCGAAAGATATCCTGTCAGAATACGGTGCCGACGACGTGATTGTCGAAGAGGGGGACATAACCGTCGCGCCATCGATCGGTCGGCACGATCTGGCGATCCTGAAGGCCGTCGTCCAGGTCCTTCCGCCGGACCAGGCGCGCAGTTCGATCCTGAACGCGGCGCGTTGCCTCACACCCGGAGGCGAGATCGCAATTGCGGGGTGGGGTGTCGTCGATGACGACCGCCTCGGCCCGCCTGAGGGTGTGTTTCTGAATCTCACCTTCTTGAACCTCTATCGCCACGGCGAATCGTACACTGAAGGTCAGTATCGCGCGTGGATGACCGAGGCTGGATTCCGGGATATCTCCAGGTCGCGCCTGCCGGACGGCTCCACCTTGTTTCGTGCGCGCCTCACGGGCTGATCGTGGCTGAATGGCCAATCGCAATCTGCGTTCGCTCAATAAAGTCGGTCATCAGCGCGGCTGCCGCCTCGGCGTGGGTTTCGAGCAGGAAGTGGCCGCCGTCGAAGATGTGCGCTTCCATACGTGGAAGGTCTTGCATCCACGACAGTGTTTCGGCGATGTCGAAGAACGGGTCGTGGCGGCCCCACAGCATGAGCGCCGGCGGCTGCCGCGTTTCGATATAGTCGGAGATGACACTGAAGCGAGCGGCATGGTTGGCGTAGTCGGCGAGGAGTGCGCGTTGTGTTTCCATACCGCCAGGCTGATTCATCACCCTCCACTCCTCGACCCAGGGTTCGCCTTGGACCCGGGCGGCGACATCCTCCGGCAAGCCGCCCAAATATTGCTCGCGGGTGCCTTCCAAAGTCAAAAACGCGGTAGCCTCCCTTTCGTTCTCTTCTGTGGGGTTTGACCAGAATTCGAATGTCGCTTGCCATTGCGGTCCGAACCCTGTGCGGTGTGCGTTGGCGCCCTGAATGATGAGGCCGCAGACGAGGTCGGGGGATTGCATAGCGACCTGGAGACCAACAGGCGCGCCCCAATCGTGCAGGTAGATGAAGCGCCGATCGATCGCGAGATGAGTTAGGAGCTCTTGGATTGCGCCGCTGAACGCTACGAACGACGCCGCGGGCAACGGCGCCGATTGGCCGTAGCCAGGCAAGTCGGGGGCGATGACGAAGGCGACCCGCGCAAGGCCGGGAATGATGCCCTGGAAGGTGCGCGACGAGCTCGGGAAGCCGTGCAGGAGCAGCAGCGCGGGATTGGACGCATCTCCCGCGGTGATGAAAGAAAGCTCGGTCCCGCCGGACAGGCGCAGCCGCTGTTGCGTGGGGGATGTCATGCCTGCACTCCTCGAACTGGTCCGGGATGGGCTCAATCAGGGTGCATCTCCTGTGTTCGCTTGATGAACTCGATCATCAGCGAGCGCTGGTTCGGCATGCGTCTCAAGCAGGAAGTGCCCGCCGTCGAAAACATGCGCCTCCATACGCGGCAGATCCTGCATCCAGGACAGCGTTTCGGCGATATCGAAATAGGGGTCGTGACGGCCCCACAGCATGAGGGCCGGCGGTTGCCATTGCTTCAAATAAGCGGCGATCGTATCGAAACGCCCGGCATGGCTTTTGTAGTCGCGGATAAGCGCGCGGTGGGTCTCCATGCGGCCGGGAAGATTCATCACCCTCCAGTCCTCGACCCAGGGGTCGCCCCTGATCGTGGCGGCGACATCCTCTGGCAGGCCGCCGGTATATTGCTCGCGCGTGAACTCAAAGGTCAGGTCGGGGGTCGCGGCCGCTTCGTTCTCCTTTGTCGGTTCTGACCAGAATTTCAACACGGCGTCCCAGACAGGACCGAAGCCGGTTCGATGCGCGTTTGCGTTCTGGATGATGAGACCCGAAACCAGCTCGGGCGCCTGTGTGGCGATCTGCAGACCCACGGCGGCGCCCCAGTCATGAATATGGATGAAGCGGCGCCCAATCGCGAGGTGGGTCAGCAATTCGGAAATCGCCTCGCTGATTGCGGCGAAGGATGGTGTCGGCGGGACACCGGACTGGCCATGGCCCGGGAGGTCGGGCGCGACCACATAGGCTGCGCCCGCCAGACCTGGAATCACATCGCGGAATGCATTTGCGGAGCTGGGAAACCCATGCAGGAGGAGCAAAGCGGGGTTGGATGGATCGCCCGCAGTGACGTAGGCAAGCTCGGTTCCACCGGAGTGACGCATTTGGCGTGAGGCAGGCAGTCTCATGTTCAGGATTCCCTTTTTGCCGTCCGGAATAGAGTTAAGTCCAAACGAGTGGCGCGAGTTCCGCACGTCGCCGACAGCGTTGGTCGGCGAGATGCGGGGGTATTGCGGCCGAAAACGTTCCCTGCAAGTGGCTGGAAGCCCGTGATCCGTTTCGGCCGTCGCTACTCGGCCGAGGATCAGCGGCCGGCTGGTGTTGCGACAACGCGCTCTATCGCCGTCGCCAGGAAGGTCGTGCCGCGCCGGTGCTCGCTGCTGTCCTGGCGCATAAACAGGCCGTTGGCGATTCCCTCATACATACCGAGCAATGCATCTGCCACCTCGCCCGGCACGCCTTCCTCGGCAAGCAGCGCGGCACGCTCCTCCGGCGCAACAAGCACAGGCGTCACCGGCCGGCCGAGAACGTCCGCGAAGGCCGATGCCACCTCGCCGGCGCTCCAGTCTTCCGGTCCGCCCAGCTCCACGACCCGCTTTCCAGTCCACTCCTCGCACAGCACGGTCGCTGCCGCGCGCCCGACATCGATCGTGCTCACCATCGGGATTTTCTGCGACGGCTCGATAAAGGTCGGCAGTATGCTTTGCGACAGGACCGGTTGCGCCACCTCGCTCCAGGTTTCGACAAAATACCCCGACCGCAGGAAGGCGGTGGCCGGCGCCACGCCGTCGAGCAGCGCCTCGAAGCGGTTGAGGGTGGCGATGACGCCGGTGCCGGAGGCATGCTGCGCGCCGATGGACGACAGGACGACGGCCTTTGGCAGACCCGCACGACGTGCCGCATCGGCAAGCGCGGCGCCGATTTCTTCCGTGCGCTGATAGGGATCACCGCTCACCGGCGGCGGGTTGAGCAGGAACGCGGCCCGCGCGCCGGTCAGCGCAGCGGCCATGGCGCCGGCATCCTCCATGCTTGCGACGGCCACCTCGGCGCCGAGGGCCGTCCATTTTTCGCCCTGTTCCTTGCGACGCAGGACGACGCGCACGGCTTCGCCGCCTGCGATCAGGGCGCGCGCGACCTCGCCGCCGGCCCGTCCGTTTGCTCCAAGCACGACATACATTCTTCTTCTCCTTCATCTCGCCTGACCTTCATCCCGCTTGACCTTCATCTCGCGTGACGGGGGAACGATAGGCGCAGGCTTTCCATGCGTCCAATGCATGGTATATATAGTTGCCATGCACGAAGTGGATTTACGCCGGATCGACCTGAACCTGCTGGTGGCGCTCGAAGCGCTGCTGGACGAGAAGAACGTCACCCGTGCCGCAAGCCGGCTCGGCATGAGCCAGCCCGCCGCGAGCCGAGCGCTCGGCCGATTGCGCGCGCTGTTTTCGGATGCGCTGCTGGTCGATGGACCGGGCGGCTACGTCCTCAGCGCCCGTGCGGAAGAGGTGCGCCCGGTGCTGCGCGGCATCCTGGCGGGTGTGCGAGAGATGGTCGAGGCCAACGCGTTCGATCCCGCCACCGCCACCGGCCGAATCCGGCTGCTGATGCCCGATCTCCAGGCCGCCGTGCTGGCGCCGCACCTGCTCGCCCGCCTTGGACGCGAGGCGCCGTCCCTCGATCTCGATATCGTCGCGCCGGGCACGGACGCGATCGAAGCGCTGGAGCAGGGTAGCGCCGATGCGATGGTGGCGCTGGTCGACGAAGCCCCGGCCGGCATCCGTCGGCGCGGCCTCTATGACGAGACGCTCGTGACGCTGATGCGCGCGGAGCACCCGGCGCTCGCCCGAAAGCTGACGCTCGAGCGTTTCCTGGCGCTTGAGCATATCGTGGTGAGCGTCACCGGCGTCGGGCCTGCGCCTGTCGACGAGGTGCTTGCCCGCATCGGGCGAACGCGGCGGGTGAAGCTGCGCGTGCCGAACTTCTTCGCGGCGCTCGAGATCGCCGCCCGCTCCGACCTCATCATGACCCTGCCTTCGAGCCTGGCGCGAGCGGCCGCCAACTTGAAGCGCTTCGTATCGTTGCCGCCGCCCCTCGATCTTGGCAGCTTCACGATGAGCCTTGTCTGGCACGCGCGCCAGCAGGACGCGCCCAGGCACATATGGTTGAGACGTGCCATTGTCGCGGCGGCGGCGGACATGTCGTCGGCGATCGACGTTGGAAACTGAGGCCGCAAGGCGGCTCTCTGGAGCACAACGCCTCGAGCCGACCCGCGTTCAGGAAAGATGCTCTAGAAGGATCTCAACCGAAGCCCAGGTTCAGCGCTTGCGTTTCCGCCTGCTCGGGTGCCTTTAGTCACGGTCGGCCCCCTCCGCCTGCCAGAGCTGGATCGGGTTGCCCTCCGGATCTGCAAGCCGGGCGAACCAACCATTAGGGTAATGTTCGGTGTCGACCTCAACCGCAATTCCGGCTGCCGTGAGCTGTGCGACCATGGCCTGGAGGTCGCGCACGCGGAAATTGATCATCCACGGCTGGTCGGCGCGACCGAAATAGTCACTATCCGCAGCAAACGGTGCGAAGACGGTTGCGCCCTGCTGTTGCTCCCACGAGCGTTGATCGTAGCTTTCTGGCGGCAGCGCCACGCCGAGATGGTCGGCATACCATCGAGCGAGCGCATCGGGCTCCTTCGCTCTGAAGAAGAAGCCACCGATGCCGAGCACCTTTTCCATTGTATCTCCTTACCGACTCGGTCGCGGTGATGACCGGCCCAATCCATATACGCGATGTCAGGCGCTGCCGGGCTTCTTGGTTCAAAACGACTGACAATGCCGCTCTTTGGAGTCCTGAAGGCGCCTGTCTGCACTGTGCAACCGCTCGTGTTTGTTGGCGAACCATTCTGGAGGTCGCGGTGCGGACCAAGCAGACATCAGCTCGGCGCGGAATTTAGCTGTCTCCAGTGGTGATTTGACCCACGTTCGACTGTAGCGGAGATGACCGCCATTGGAAGGTCAGCAATCACACCAATGGCAGGAAGATGTCGGTGATGGCTTCGTGCTCGGCAACCATCGGAACAAAACTCACCCGCTGACAGTAGAGGGGAAAATCCCGAAGGGCCTCACCGCTTGCCGGCAACCAGTCGCGATACAGGAATTCGATCGCCGGCTCGACATTTTCTGCGTCGATTGCGCGAAGCACGGCACATCGTCCGGCCGGAAGAACACCGGCTTCCACGCCCTGGTCGTTCATCTCGATTTTCCGATCGGTCGCAGCACAGATGTCGAGGCGAAATTCGTCCGGCGGCGTTATGTCGGAATCCGAATGAAACACATTGTAGGTTGCACTGGACGCCGCGCTCAAACCTGCAGCCCTTCGCCAGGCGATGAATTTCTGGATAGTCTCGGCGACCAGGGCCGGATTGCCTCGGTGCTGCAGGACGGCGACGGGTGTTTCCGGCACGTCGATGATGTTGACGTCAGCCAATGAATACGCCGTTTTCATGAGCTTGCTCCTCGCGTTGGTCAATGGCCACAGGCTGGCAAACCACACCTCCCAGTCGGGCGTGTCCCGAAATGCGGAAGGCAATTGCCCAAAGCTTTTCCGAAACGCGCGGGCGAGGCGTCGGGCGCATCGTAACCGACGTCCAGCGCGGTTTCGGTCACGCTCGCCTCGTCCTTGAAGGCAAGCACCTGTCCCGCCCGTTTCATGCGAATGAGTTGGACGTAGCGATGAATTATATGCCGAAATATCCTCTGAATTGGCGGTGGAAATGGTACTTGGACAAGGCCGCAACGGCACTAAGCGTGTCCAGGCCAAGATCATCCTCAAGATGCCGGTCGATGTAGCTCAACACCCGTTTCATGCGCGCGTGGTAGGGATCTTGCCGCGTCGTCATCATGCTCTCCTGTGCGAGAGCAATCTGCCAGCTTGCGAGACAGCGCGCTCGACAGTTCTTGCTGAACCCCCCTGTTCACTTCGATGCGAAGCCGTTGGCGGTGGAGCACTGCTAACCGGGTTCAGACCGGCAGGCGGAACTGTTTGCGCAAGCTCTTGTCGAACATCTTTGCGGGGGCAAAGCGGCGCAGAATGCTGACCTGGCGCGCTGCCTTGCCGGCGGTATAGCGACGCCGCGGGCGGAGATCGGTCGCCGCCTTGACCACCACATCCGCCACCACTTCCGGCGGATCGGCTTTGGGCATCACATCGCCCAGCAGCGCCTTGAGCCCGGCGCGCGCCCGATCGTATTCTTTCAACACCGAATCCGGCTCGATCCCGTTCTGGTCGAAAACGGTACGCACGAATGCCGGCTCGATGACCGAGACGCGAATATCGAAAGCACGAACCTCGTGATCGAGCGATTCCGAATAGCCTTCAAGCGCGTGCTTGACCGCAGAGTAATGAGCTGAGTATGGCGCCGGCACCAATCCCAGAATCGAGCCGATATTAATGATGCGCCCTACGGGGCAAGGGCACTCATGTCTTCGATGACATGGGAGAGGTCGAACTCAAGAACATTTCCAATCCGGTGCGCGTGTTCAGAATCGTGAACGGTGTGGCGCCGGCGCACGCCGGGCCTGCGCTGCCGCTTCCCGACAAGCCGTCGATCGCGGTCCTGCCTTTCACGAACATGAGCGGCGATCCTGAGCAGCAATATTTCTCCGACGGCATCACCGAGGATATCATCACCGAACTATCACGCTCCCGCGCGCTGTTTGTCATTGCCCGGAACTCGTCGTTTCAGTATCGCGACAAAGCCGTCGACGTGCGCCGGGTCGCGCGCGACCTTGGCGTGCGCTACATCGTCGAGGGCAGTGTCCGCAAAATGGGCGGCCGGATTCGCATCACGGCGCAGCTGATTGACGCCGTTCCAGGTAATCATCTGTGGAGCGAGCGTTTCGACCGCAGCATCGAGGACCTATTCAAAGTTCAGGACGAGTTGACACATACCGTCGTCGCAACCGTGGTGGGCCGGCTGGAGGACGCCGAAATCAGGATAGCGTCAAACAGGCGGACCGACAGCCTGCCGGCCTATGACTGTCTGCTGCGCGGTATTCAGCAATTGCGTGGGTTCGGCATGGAAAACAACCATCGTGCTCGCGAGTTGTTCGAGCAGGCCGTTTCTCTCGATCCGCAATACGCTATGGCCCACGCCTATCTGGCGTTGTCGCTTCTGGTCGAAAATAACTACGGCGCCGCGTCAGATGCGATCAAACAACGGGCATTGGAGGTGGCCATGACTGCGGTCCGGCTGGAACCGCGCGAAAGCCGATGCCACACGTTCCTCGGGCAGATCCACCGATTCCGCGATGAGTACGATCTGGCGATATCGCACCTCGAGAATGGTGTCGCGCTCAACCCCAACGACGTGGTCGGCATTGTCCACTTGAGCGCGGCGTTTGGCGTGTCCGGTCGCGCCGAAGAGGGCATTGAGCTGGCTCGCCGGGCCATCAGACTTGATCCTTACGTCAAGTTCGCCTGGGGTACCCTTGCCTTTTGCTTATACGCCGTGAGGCGCTATGAAGAAGCTTTGGCGGCAAACCGGAAGCTCGGGCACGAGTTGTCCCCGTGGATGATGGCGCGCGAAGCAGCGTGCCTGGCGCAGCTTGGGCGTCTCGACGAAGCCCGCGCCCGGGCCGCGGAGGTGGTCCGCCGCAAGCCCGGTTTCAGCATTCGGGCGGAGATGCCGCACTACAGATACCCTGCCGATGCCGAGCACCTACGTGAAGGCTTGCTGAAGGCAGGTCTTCCCGAATGAGTGAATGTCCACCTCGGTCCGCCCCGGCAGTCGAGCATGAGCGGCGGCTATTGAGAAACACGGGAATGACTGGTTTGGCGCAAAGCCGATGACGGCAAAGCGGCCGAAGGCTGCCAGTCCGCTTTGCGCAGCCAAGGTGGAATAGCAGATATTCGCCTGGACGAGGCGGCCGCCCGGATCTGACCCAAGTCGGACGCGCTGGAAGAAAAAGCCCCGAGAAACGATAGAGAGAGGGCGGCGGCACTCGTTCAACGAGCGCTGCTAATTCGGAATGGGCAACGATTGACGCTTCGCCTCATCCGAGGCCGGATTTGCGAAATCCTTCGATGGAGATTGCCCGGTCCTCCGGACGGTGCTTCTAAACCCGGGCTCGCTCGCAAGGTGTCGCTGTCATACGCTTCGACTTCACGGGTTTGGGATCGAGCGAGGGCGAATTCGCGCCGACGAATTTCTCCTCGAATGTGGCCGACCTCCTTTCGGCCGTCGACTATCTGAGCGATCATTACCGCGCACGGTCCTTGCTGATCGGCTATTCGATCGGAGGTGCGGCAGTCCGCGATGGCCAAGGATGTTCCCAAGGTGCGCGCCATCGCCACGATCGGCGCGCCAGCCGATGCCGTCATGTATTGAAGAATTTCGGAACGAGCCTCAAGGAGATCGAAGTGAGCGGAAGTGGACATTTGAACGTAGGCTCGATCAATCCATGTTGATCCGCGGACCTGTCGCGCCGTTCAGCAATCGCTTCAAGTGGAAGCTCGCAAGCTGGTCCTCTGCGCGCCTGCCTACCTCAGCAGCGAACGAGGTGACCGCACTAGGGTCGCCGGCTTCCAGCTTGGCGAAAGCCGCGAGGTAATCCTTCGTCGCGAGGTCATCGCATTGTTCAGGCCGCAGTGGCTCGAAAGCGCGCAGCGACTCCGTTCGTCCTCTCAACACGAGGTCACCCACCGGCCGCCCTCGGAAATTCGCAACCTGTCTCGCGACGCTCTCGCTCACGCAAATACGGGTGCCGAGTTGCTTGTTGGCGGCTTCCAGCCGCGCCGCGATGTTGATGGTGTCGCCATAGGCGGAGTAGTCGAAGAAGCGGGCGCCGCCGAAATTGCCGACGATCGCCGGCCCGGCGTGGACGCCAATGCGGGTGGGACCGAGCGCCACGCCCCTGGCGCGCCAGCCGGCGCGGAAGTCTTCCGAAAAGTCGTCGAGGTCAAGCGCGCAGGCGACCGCGCGGGCGGCATGGTCGGGCTGCTCGCCCGGCGCGCCGAAGAGCACATGCAGTGCGTCCCCGACGATCTTGGCCACCGTGCCCTCGTGGTGGAAAACGATGTCGGTCATGCCGGCGAGGTACGCGTTGAGGAGTTCACCCAGTACCGCCGGGTCGAGCGTTTCCGCCAGCGCAGTGAAGCCGGCGATGTCAGTGAAGAGCGACGCCACCTCGCGTCGTTGCCCGGCAAGCTCGCCAGCGTCGCCGGCGAGCCGCTCGGCGAGGTTGGGCGAGAAGTAGCGCGACAGCGAGGCGTGCGCGCGCTCGGCCGCCACCTGCTTGCCCCGCGCGTCGCGCAGAAGGGAAAGGTGCCTCAGCGTCTTGGCGATAGTCGTCTCGAGGTCGGCGAAATCGATCGGCTTCATCAGGAAATCGAAGGCGCCGCGGTTCATTGCGGTCCGGATATTGGCCAGGTCGCCATAGGCCGACACGATGATGGTCGACAGCCGCTCCTCGGCGTCCTGGAGCTTCGCAAGAAGCGACAGCCCGTCCATGCGCGGCATGTTGATGTCGGTAACGACCATTTCGATGTCGGGATTGGCGGCGATCAGGTCGAGCGCCTCGACGCCGTCGCGGGCGAAGATAAAGCTCACGGCGCCGTCGCGGATTTGGTGGCGGAATTTCTGCAGGACCAGCGGCTCCAGGTCCGGCTCGTCGTCGACGACCAGGATCAGCGCCGTCATGCCGCGAGCCCGACGCGAACGTCAATCTCGCCGCGTAGCGCGACGAAATCGAGCGGCTTCGTCAATAGCGCCTCGGCGCCGTTTTCGAGTGCGTTCCTATTGGTCTCTGCGTCGCTATAGGCGGTGATCATGATCACGGGCACATCGGGACGCAACGCCTTCGCTTTCGGCAGAAGCTCCAGGCCGCTCATGCCCGGCATGTTGATGTCCGACAGGATGAGGATCAGCGAAGCGCTTTCCGCAGCCTCGATCAGCGCCAGCGCCTGCGGCGCCGAAAGCGCGAACGCCATCTCGAAGCGCCCGGTTCTAAGATCTCGCCGGAACTGCTGCCGGAACAGCACCTCGATGTCGGGCTCGTCGTCGACGACCAGGATGAGCAGGCTCAAGCGTTGCCTCCTGCTTTGGCGAGCGTCGCGGCGCCGCGCGGCAAAACGATGCGGAACTCGGTGAAGGCGCCCGGCTCGGTCTCCACCTCTATCGTGCCGGCGTGCTGTTTCACGATGATGTCGTAGCTCAAGGACAGGCCAAGCCCCGTGCCCTCGCCCGCCGGCTTGGTGGTGAAGAACGGGTTGAACATTTTTTCCTTCACGTCCGGCGGGATGCCGGTGCCGTTGTCGCGGATCCTGATCTCGACCGCATCGCCCAGGCTTTTCGTCGATGCCGCCAGCACCGGCTCGTAGCCGGTTTCGCCTTCAGCCGCCGGCCGTTTCGTCGTCGCGTAAAAGCCGTTCGAGATCAGGTTCAACAGCACGCGCGTGATTTCCTGCGGAAAGAGATCGACCTCGCCTGCGCTCGGGTCGAAATTCCTTTCCAGCGTGATGTTGAAGCCTTTCCCATCGGCGCGCGCGCCATGATAGGCGAGGTTCAGGCTCTCCTCCACGACCGCGTTGATGTCGACCGGCCGGTGCTCGCCCGAGCCCGAGCGCGAGTGGAGCAGCATGTTCCTGACGATCGAATCGGCGCGCTTGCCGTGTTGAACCACCTTGTCGAGATTGCCTTTCAACATCTCCGATAGTTCGTCCACTTCCGCACGTGTCTTGTCGTCCAGCACGGCGCCTTGCAGTGTCTCACGCAGTTCCGTAATCAGGTCGCCGGAGAGCGAGGAAAAATTGTTGACGAAGTTGAGCGGATTCTTGATCTCGTGCGCTATTCCCGCGGTCAGCTGGCCGAGCGAGGCGAGCTTTTCGGTCTGCACGAGCCGATCCTGGGCTTTGCGCAGGTCGTCCAGCGAGCGCGACAGTTCCTCGGTGCGCGCCTGCACTTCATCGAACAGCCGGACGTTCTCGATCGCAATGACGGCCTGATCGGCGAAAGTCTCGACCAGCTCGATCTGCTTTGGCGAGAAGGGCCCGGGCGCCTTGCGCATAACCAGAAGCAACCCCATCAGTTCCGTGCCGCGCAGGAGCGGAACACCGAGGATGCAGCGAACGCCGCGCTGCCGCGCCACCTCGGTGAAGGTGAATTCGGGATCGGCTTCGAAATCCGGTACGAGAACGGTCTTCTGTTCCAGGAGAACGCGCCCCGACACCGATCCGCGCCCCGGCTGACGCATGATCTTGGTATGGGCAGGGGCCGCTTCCGGATCGCGGCTGAATGTCGTGGTCCACTGAAATCCGTCGTCGACCAGGCGATAGAAATCGGCGATGTCCGCCTCGCAGAGGTGCGCGGCGGACTCTGCCAGGGTGTCGAGCACGTTCTGCAGGTTGAAGGCCGAGCGGCTGATCACTTTTAACACGTCCGCTGTCGCCGTCTGCTGCTGGAGCGACTCGCTGAGCTCCGCCGTGCGCGCCTGCACCTCGTCGAACAAGCGGACATTCTCGATGGCGATCACGGCCTGGTCGGCGAAGGTCTTCAGAAGTTCGACTTGCTTGGCGGCAAGAAAGCCCGTCTCAGCACGCCCGACTGCTATGCAACCGATGGGCAGGCCGTCACGCAGCATCGGCACGGCGACAGCGCTGCGCAGGCCCGAAAAAGCCGCAGCGGCGCGATGCGTGAATTCACTATCCAAGGTGAGGTCCGGGATCTGCGCCACGTCAAGATAGAGAATTGCCCGTTCGGCGGCGCTGCCGCGAGTAGGTGCCACGGGAAAAGTGTTGCGCACGATCTCAACGCTTTCTTCGGTGATGCCGTGATGCGCGACGAAATGCAGAAGCTGGCCATCATATCTGTAGACAAAGCAGAACTGCGCTTCGCACAGGCGGGCGGCACTTTGCGCGATCATGTTGAACACCGGCTGCACATCAGTGGGCGAGCGGCTGATGACGCCAAGCACATCGCTGGTTGCCGTCTGGTACTCTAGCGCCTCGGTGGCCTCCCGCGTCCGCTGCTGCACTTCCTCGAACAGGCGGACGTTCTCGATCGCGATGACGGCCTGGTCGGCGAAAGTCTGGACGAGTTCGATCTGGCGCTCGGAAAACGGGCCTGGCTTTGCACGCGCCATCGAGAAGACACCAATCGGGATGCCTTCGCGCAACAACGGCACCGATAACCCAGCTGCGAACTCGCCTATTTTTGGCACATCTAGAGTATCATACTCGAAGTCCAGGGTCACGTCGGGGACATGAACGACCGCCCTTTCCAATGCGGCGCGACCAACCCAGGAATCACGGCCAACGCGATTGGGATGGGCTTCCTCATGGGCTCTTAACTCAGGCGAGTGCCCATGCGAAGCGGATATGTGGTAAACGTCGCCGTCGAGCATATATATGCCACCCAATTCGGCGCCCCCTAACTTCACCGCGGATTCTATCAGCGTCTGAAGCACCGCCTTGAGATCGAATGTCGAGGCACTGATAACCTTGAGCACGTCCGCCGTCGCGGTCTGCTGTTCCAACGCTTCGGTGAGTTCTGCCGTGCGTGCCTGAACCTGCTTGAACAGCCGGGCGTTCTCGATCGCGATCACCGCCTGGCTGGCGAAGCTGGTGACCAGCGCGATCTGCTTGTCGGTGAAGGGCCGCACCTCCTGGCGGTGCAGCGTGATCGCGCCGATCACGACATCGTCCTTGACCAACGGAACGGAGAGCATGGTGCGCGCCTTGAACAGCGGGACCACGCGCGTTCTCAGCGGATCACCTTCGGCAAAGGCCGGATCGTTCGTGACGTCGTCGATATGGGCGTAGCGCCTGGTCGCGAGCGCCTGGCCGAGCGCGGTGTTCGGGCCGGGCTGCATCAGGCTCCCGCCCTTCTTGAATTCTTCCCACTCCTCGGTCGCGCCGTAGGCGGCGACATGGCGGAAGCCATCGCCCTCCCGGAGCGCAAGATTGCCGAAGTTGGCGTCGCAGATGCGAGCGGCATTTTCCAGGATTACCTCGAAAACCGGCTCAAGCTCGACGATCGAACGGCTGATGACGTCGAGCACCTCCGAGGTCGCGGTCTGCTGCCGCAAGGCCTCGCTGAGCTCGGCCGTGCGCGCCTGAACCTCATCGAACAGGCGCACATTCTCGATCGCGATGACGGCCTGGTCGGCGAAGGTCTGGAGCAGCTCGATCTGCTTGTCGGTGAACGGCGCGACCGACTTGCGCGCCACCAGGAGAACGCCGATTGGCGTGTTTTCCCTGAGCATGGGCACGCCCATCATCGTGCGAAAACCCGCGCGCCGCTGGTTTTCAAGGAACGCATATTCAGGGTCCGCGAGGACGTCTGCGACATGGACGTAGGTGGCGTCGAGGAGAACGCGTCCGACGACGCTGCCGCGCCCGATATCCAGGCGGTTCACTCTGTTGTATTCGACCCAGCCGGACGGGAAGCCATGGCTGCTGGCGAAGTAAAAGCCATTATCCTCGCTTCGGCAAATTCCGGACATGTCGGCGTCGCAGAGACGAGCCGCCGACACGGTCAGCGTATTGAGCACCGTTTGCAGGTTGAAGGCTGACCGGCTGATCACCTTGAGCACGTCGGCCGTCGCGGTCTGCTGAGCCAGCGCTTCGCTGAGTTCGGCCGTCCGCGCCTGCACTTCTTCGAATAGCCGCACGTTCGAGATGGCGATCACGGCCTGGTCGGCGAAGGTCTTCAGAAGCTCGATCTGCCTGTCGCTGAACGGTCTCACCTCTCTTCGCCGCAGGCTAATCGCACCGATCGCTCTTCCATCGCACACAAGAGGTGTCGCCAGAATGGTGCGAAAGCCGAACTGAATGGCCATTTCCCGGCCTGCCGCAAATTCGGCCCCGGCCTCGGACAGATCTTCGACCTGCACGGTTCCCGCATCGATCACCGACCGCGCCATTACCCGGTCGCGCTCCAGCGGCCACGGCGCCTCATCGACCGCGATCGGACCCGAATGGGCACCGAGATGGAGCATATCGTCCTTCTTGAGCCGGATGATCACGTCATAGGCGTCGCAAAGACGGGCGGCGCTCGCCGCCACGGCGTCGAGGACCGGCTTGATATCGGTCGGCGACGAGGCGATGACGCGAAGCAGCTCGCCGGTCGCCGTCTCGCGTTCGCGCGCTTCGTTGAGCTCGCGCGTGAGAAGCCCGATCCTAGCTTCGAGTTCGCAGTGTAATTCCCGCATGTGCAGGTTCTAGCCCTCGGTCGCAGCGCTGCCCTCTAGGTCGAGACGCAAAACCATAGGCAGAATAACACTAAAAATACTAGGTCACCGGCAGTCGAGCGATTCGTCCCCCATTCGCAGCGAGGAAAATCGGCAGCCGGACTCTCGACGTTTTTTCCACCAAAAGAGCGGTTCGCCAGTAGTCAGAATCGTTAGCTAACCAGCGGACCGGCCCGTGTAGATAGGGAAACTACGCATTCGTCTGCATCGAGCTCAGTAGGCGTCGCTCTTCTTCGACAATATAATCGCGGATGATTGGGACATCGTCACGGCGAGCCGAGATCAGAATCTGGAAGACAAAATTTGAACCGTTTAGGAAGCCGAGTTCGGCCGACGCCAGATAGAAATCCCACATACGGCAGAAGCGTTCGCCCATCATGGCGACTGCCTCCTCGCGCCTGGCCTCATAACCGAGACGCCAATCGTGGATCGTCCAGTAATAGTGCAGCCGCAAATTTTCGCAGTCGGCGCACCAGATCCCCGTGCGCTCCAACGAGGCAAACACCTCTGACAAAGCCGGCACATACCCACCTGGAAAGATATACTTGCGGATGAACGGCGCCGTCGTACCAGGCGGTGACATGCGTCCGATCGCATGAACCAATGCGAAGCCGCCCTCCTTCAACAATCTACTGATGATTGTGAAATAGCTGTCGAAATGAACGACGCCCACGTGCTCCATCATTCCGATCGAGACAACACGGTCGTACTGTCCGCTGACCTCGCGATAGTCGACCTCGCGAAAATCGATCTGATGAGCGACCCCGGCCTCGATCGCTCGAAGCCGAGACGCCGCCAATTGCTCCGTCGAAACGTTGATCGCCGTGACCTTCACGTCGCAATACTTGGCGAGATAGATGGCGAGAGTGCCCCAGCCTGAGCCGATTTCCATCACATGCATGCCCGGCTCTAGCTTGAGCTTCGCGGCAATGTGGCGATGCTTGTCCATCTGCGCTTGCTGCAGATTGTTATCCGGTGCCGTATAATAGGCGCACGAATAGGTCATTGTCTCGTCGAGCCATAGCTCATAAAATTTCGTCGGGATGTCGTAGTGATGCTGAACGTTTTTGGCGGCGAGACCGAGCTTGTTGTTCTGCTGGCGCCGGCGCAACGCACGCCAGACTTTCCGCAGCGCCTTCTGAACAGGGTGGGCTGCCAACCCGGTGCGGTTGACGGAAAAAAGTGACAAGAGGTCAAATGCTTGGCCACCGTTCTCGATCACCAAGCGGCCATCCATGTAGGCTTCGGCCGCCTTCAGTTCCGGATTGAAGAAGATCTCGCGTTCGACCGCTTTGTCGGTTAGGCGGATCGTCACGTCGGGCCCATCCTGTCCATTGCCGAAGGCTTGCCTGAAACCGTCCTCGAATATGACAGTCAGGCGCCCGTTTTTTACAAAACGGGAGAGCAGATTTGGCAGCAGACGCATTGTGGCTCGTTTCTCGTTACTTGCCCCGCAAGTATGACTGCCCGGTGTCGGTACATCAATACCGATCTGGGGGCGGAGAGGGATCGGACTTCAGAAGTCTCCTCCCAATGCCGACGTAGCGACCCATCCGGGGCAGCCTGCAGAACAGCAGCCCCCTACGGCTCGTCCCTCAAATCGCGCAAATTAGACACAACGCGGCGGTTCTGCGACCTGCAGGCGGTGTCGGGGCAGTCGCGGACGAGCCTGGCCTTGCCGTAGCCCTTGGCCCACATGCGGTTGCGGCCTATGCCGCCGGCGGCGAGGTAGTCCATCACCGCATCGGCGCGCTGCTGCGACAGCGCCGTTTCACTCGCGCCGGGATCGTCGGCGAAACCCTGCAGCTTGAGCAGCCAGCGCGGATGCTTTGCTAACCAGGCGATCTGGGTGTCGAGGGTGGCCTTGGCGACAGAATCGAGCGCGGCCGAACCTTGCGTGAAATAGGTGCGGCGGCCGACATTGAGGATAAAATCCTCCTCGCTGCCCGGCTGCACGTTCTGGAAGCCGGCAACCTCGGTGTTGGTGATGTCGGGCGTGGAAGGGGCCGGTGTGTTGCTGGTCGAGCAGGATGCGGCCAGCACCAGCAGGCCGGCGGCGAGCAGCCGGCGCATGTTTTCAATCATGCGGTTCATGAGGCGCCAATCATTCGACAGTGGTGGAAGCGGGCGCCTGGTCGGCGATGTGCGGCAGGACCTGCACCGCGGTGCCGATCGGGCAGCGCTGGTAGAGGTCGATGATGTCTTCCGGGAACATGCGGATGCAGCCGCTGGAAGCGTCGGTGCCGATGCTCCATGGCTCCAGCGTGCCATGCAGGCGGTAGCCGGTGTCGGCGCCGTTGCGGTGCAGATAGAGCGCGCGCGGCCCGAGCGGATTGTTGGAGGCGCCGCCTGCGACCATGTGCGGTAGGTCCGGCTTGCGCTTACGCATTTCGGGGGGCGGGACCCATTGCGGCCACAGCGCCCGGCGGTCGATCGTCGCGCGGCCGTACCATTTGAAGCCGTCCTTGCCGACGCCGACGCCGTAGCGGATGGCGGTCTTGTTTTCCATGATGACGTAGAGGAAGTGGTGGCGGGTATCGACCACGACGGTGCCGACCGGCTCGCTGCTGAAATACTTGACGATCTGGCGATGCCATCTCTTGTCGATCTTGGCGAAGTTGGTCTTGCGATAGACAAAATTGTTGTCGCTGGCGGTACCGGCGAAAAAGGATTTTGCCGCCGCGGCTTGAGAAATATTGCTGGTTGCACCCACCGCGGCCAGCGCCAGGCCGCCGAGCACGACATCCCTGCGTGATAAAACCATCGGCAATATCCCCCCATGACAAAAGCCTGGCGGACCATAGTTGAGAATTACTTCGCCTCAAAGTGGAAAATGCTGCGTTGCTTCAGTCCGCCGGACATTCGGCAATTTGGCGGCGAGTGACCGAATTGTGACGATCTTGCCGAGGACGAACATCTAACCTAAACCTCATCCAGGACCTCAATCAAATTGGTGCGACTGTTTGGGACCGGGCGTAGTTGATGGAGGCGCCAGAGCCTCCAAAGGCGGACGATCGACAGCTTTTTGAGGTGAGCGTAACGAGATTCGTCAACGGGCGGATCCCCAAAAGCGGCACCGACCCGAGACCAGTGGCTTTATCATTTTTTGAGTCCTGCGCGGTAAGGTTCCGCGCATGTGGTTGAAGACTTACTTGATCATCACCGGCGTCGGCGCGTTTGTGGCGCTGACAATGCCATGGCTGGTCATCATCGGCAGTTTCCTGATTATCCCGGGGCTCATCCTCGCGTCGATGCCAACGGCCTTCATGTATGGCGTCGCCTTCGCGCTCTTCCGCTTGCTGCTCGGAAGTTTCGTTTCAGGCGTTCCTCTGAACGGCATATCGGGCGCCGCGACGCTGGCATTGTTCTGGACCATCCCCCAGCCAGGCCTCACCTGGGCGAGAGGCATGCTGGCCAGCCTGGAGGAGCCGGACATTCAGTCGAGCGCACCGATTGCGCTCAAGGGCGACATTCTCCTCGCCCGCCCGTTCGAGGGCCGTTGCGATGCATTGTGCGCGGCCTTGCTCAAGACCCCGGGCGTCAATTCGGTCCGCGTCCAGACCCTTCGCGGTCATTCCAATACTTATCGCGTCGTGCCGGACTCGACGCCCGGCAAACGAAGCACCGTTATCGGGCATGGCCTGCTGGAAGAGCGGCGCTACGATGCCTCCGATCCACTCGCCCCTCAGCGCGCGCTGGAAGCCGAATGGAACCTGATGATGTCAGAGGGCAAGGCGCTGCTGCAAAGCGACGACTCCCCCGAACCCGGCTTCACCATCGCGATCGAGGACGGCCCTGCCGTGCCCGATTCCAAGCCCCGGTCGGGACGGGTGGATTGGTCGCTCGAACCCTCCGCACCCCACCGCAAGGCGCTCACCATCACCGACGCCGGTGAACAGGTGCTGCTGCGGCAGTCGATCCTGTCGATCTTTGCCCCGGCGGCGCCGTTGCTGATCGGGACTTCGGGCGGGATCGAGAACTTCCGGTTCGGCTGGGCGCGTCGGCGGCTCGGTGACGGAAGGATGTACGCCGAGGTTCCGGGTCAACCGGCTGCTACTCGACCACACCAGCGTTTCGCGCGGCGTGGATATCGAAGCGGCGAAAACGAGAACGCGCGAGGAACTTGCCAGAGCGCTCGACGATCCGCTTAAGCCGGTGAGCGATCCCGCGTTCGCGCTCGCCAATCAGTGGATGGACTCGTTCCGCGCGAACGACCAGCCGCTCGGCGAGAGCGACCGGCGTCTGCTGGTTCGCATCTTGGAGGACCCGCGGGTGCGATCCTCAGACGGGCTGTGGGCGATCATCAAACAGGTCGATGGCGACTCCGCCGATCTGCGGCGGCTCGCCGCCAGCCGCTACCTCGCGGCCACCGACAAGAAGGAGGCGCGCCACTGGATCAATGCCCTGGCCGGCCTCCCTGTAGGTGCATACGCCGATCCTCTGCCGGAAGAGCGCGCGATTCTCGCAGATCCGGCGGTCAGCCGCTTTGCCACCGGCCTGATCAAGCGCCAGGGCGACCGCGGCGTCGATGCCGTCCCCGACCTGTTGCGGCTGCTGCGCGAGTACTCCGTCTACGATCCGGGCAAGTATGGCTTCAGCGACCTGACCGCGGCTACCGATGCCGTGCGAAGCGGCTTTCGCCGCATTGGCCCTGCGGCCTCTTTCGTGCGGCCTGAGATCGAGCAGCTCCTGGCTTCGCCGGGTCTGGAGTACCGCTACAAGACGCTCGGCCCGGAAGAATGGGACGCGCTGCTGGTCGTCCTTGGGACGCCTGTCGAAACGCTTACCAAGCCGGAAAACCGAAGTGGAACCGACGCGCGGTACCGCGAGCGCGTCGCTAAACGAGCCGCCAGGCCTTACGATCCGCGCCGGGATTGATCGCCGAAGCGGGACGAGAACCTCGCCAATTTATTGCATGCGGATTCCGCTATTTCGGCCTAATCGTTCAAGCGATTGATCGTGCTTCGAAACATCCTGCTTTTTGGAAGAGTGTGCCGCCGCTCAGAGGCAGAATCTCAGCGCAGAGTAACGTCAATGGTTTGATTCAGCCCTTGTCCGCGATGGCGGGATCGTTGGTTACTGCCGCAACCATGATCTCCAGCGTGGTCGTTGGCTATGTCTGCTTTCAGGAAACGGCAAAACTGATCTCAACGACCTGAATTAGGCGCAGGGCCGACCGACACAAGGTGTAGGGTCTTGTCGGAGGCTTGTGAGAACGCTGATCGGTGGTCTCGAACGCTTTCTGAGGTGCTAACTGCAACGATTGCGGGTAGCATGCGCCGCGGTGATAGGTTCGGCGGTCGCTTGCGACGAGGGGCTCATATGTCCGACTTGCTATTGAAGCAACTCGCCTCGATCGGGTGTCGCGGACCTGTGATCACGCCCGGCAGCGCGGATTATGATCGAGCCCGGCAGGTATGGAACGGTGTCTCCGATCGCAGGCCGGCCGCGGTATTGCGTGCGGCGGATGTCGATGACGTGCGGAAGGCGATCGACGTAGCGGCCAATTGCAATGCGGTCCTGGCGATCCGAGGCGGCGGACACAGCCTGCCCGGCCTTTCGACGTGCGACGGCGGACTTTTGCTCGATCTCTCGCAGCTCAATTCAGCCCGGCTGGACATATCCGCCGGAACCGTGGAAGCCGGCGGCGGCGCGCTTCTTCGCGATCTGGATGCAGCGACGGTTCCAACCGGGTTCGTGGTTCCGGCGGGCGTCGTTTCTCACACGGGCGTTGCCGGTCTCACCCTCGGCGGTGGCATGGGCCGCGTCAGCCGCGCCTACGGGCTGACGATCGACAGCTTGATCGGCGTCGAGATCGTAACGGCCGACGGCAGCGTGAACTGGATCGATGCGACAATAGATCCTGAGCTTTTTTGGGGTATCCGCGGTGGCGGTGGGAATTTCGGTGTCATAACCCGCTTCAGGTTCCGGCTGCATAAGCTCGGCCCGGTGGCTGTCGGCCATTGGACGTACCCGATGGCCAACGCGCAACGTGCAATCACGGGCCTCGGCGATTTGGCCCGACAACGCCCGCGAGAATTCTCCGTCGCTTTCACTCTCACGCGAGGAGGCTTGAGCGTGACTGCGGTGTGGGTGGGCGACATCAGGCGGGCGGATCAGATGCTCTCGCCCTTCGGAGACTTTGCAGGTGTGGGTGAAGGAGAGATGGGCGCCATGCCGTTTCTTCACCTGCAAAGTCGCAACGACGCTCATTTCGCCTGGTCACGCCGGTATTACGCGAAAGGTGGTTTCTGGTCGGATATCACCGGTGACGTAGTGGACGCTATGCTGCAGCAGATTGCCTCGGCACCAACCAAGGATTGCGAGTTCTACATAACGCAGCTTGGAGGCGCCGTTGCCGACGTGCGGGACGAAGACACCGCCTATTCCGGAAGGCAGGCCGGCTATTACTGGATTGCGGAGCCCGTATGGGACGATCCGGCAGTCGACGAGCGTTGCATCGAATGGGGCAGGTTCGCAGCAGGGCGCGTGGCCGATCGGTCCATAGCCGCCAACTATGTCAACGAGCAATCCGATACTGCCATTGCTTCGGGTGCCTATGGAGCCATCAAGTATGATCGGCTCAGACACTTGAAAACTCGGCTCGATCCCTCCAACCTGTTCCGCCTCAATCAGAATATCTTGCCGTTCGCGGCCACGCCGGAGTGATCTGGGCACCGCATAGGCCGGCGCGGCCTGCCGCGCACCGGCTGCGCGCTATAGGCTGACCCTAAACGGCTTAAGCCGGACCGTCGCAATCTTGCGGCCATCAAGTGGAAGCGTACGAGCGGCGCTGCAATCGCAAATCATTCTGCATCGGAGTGTCTTGCGACGACTCCCAGCGTGACAGTACCAGCAAGGTGCCACGGTGGGCGGTCCACCTGGCGCAAGGGCTGCCTGCGCCGCTGCAGTAGCCATGTCCGCTTTTGGCGAATGGGCTGGACGACAGAAATGACTGCCATGCGGCGCAAAGCGGACGCGTTCCACGATTGGCCGGTGCGCAGTCAATCGACGACACCAGACTCCGGCCTGTCGCGTGACCTTGCGTCGCGCTATCATGGCGCCGTGAAGCTTAGTCAGCGCATACGGTTCTGTACCTCTGCAGACGGCACCCGCATCGCCACGGCGTCATGCGGCGAGGGGCCGGTTATCTTGCGGACAGCGCACTGGCTAAGCCATGTCGACTATGATCTTGAAAGTCCAGTGTGGCGGCCGTGGCTCAGCGAACTGTCAGCGCGCAATTGTTTCGCGCGCTACGATCCGCGCGGTTGTGGGCTGTCGGAGCGGCACGTCGCAGACCTGTCCGTCGACGCGTGGCACGCGGACCTGGAGGCCGTGGCCGCATCAATCAAGGAGCCGCGCTTTGTCCTGCTCGCCCTGTCGCAAGGCGGTGCGTTGGCCATTGCCTACGCCCTGAAGCATCCCGAGCGCGTATCGCATCTGGTGCTCATGAACGCCTACGGTCTGGGCGCGCGGGCTCGCGCCCAAACCGACACCGATCGTCTGGAGGCCGAGACACTGGTCAATTTCATCCGCATCGGCTGGGGCCGTGACAATCCTGCGTTCTGCCAGTTCTTCACGAACCTCTTCATTCCGGACGGGAAGCCGGAGCAGCACCGCTGGTGGGGTGATCTGGAGCGGGAGACGGCGACAGCCGAGGTCGCCGCGCAACTGCTATGGCAGATGCAGGGGATCGACGTGATGGACCTTGCCGCCGCCCTGCGTGTCCCAACCTTGATAGCACACAGCCGTGGCGATATGCGTGTTCCATTCGACGAAGCCTGCAGGCTTGCTGCCACGATTCCTGGCGCCCGCTTCGTTCCGCTGGAAAGCAAGAACCACGTGCTGTTGCCGGACGAACCTGCCTGGCCCGTCTTCTACTCTGAACTCGGCAGGTTCCTCGGGCAGGATCGGGCCGCGCAACCCAGCGGCGCCGTCCGCGATGCCGGCCTGACGCCCGCCGAAACTACGATTCTGAACCTCGTCGCGGAGGGGCTGGACAACCGTTCGATAGCTGAGCGGCTCGGCAAGAGCACAAAGACGGTCCGCAACCAGTTGTCGGTGATCTTCAGCAAGCTGGGCGTGCGCAGCCGCTCACAGGCGATCGTCAAGTCGCTGTCCCGCTAGGTCGTCTCACATCTGCCGGTGCGGGACAGATGTCCCTCGACGAAAGCCGGATTTCGGCTGCCGTGAGGGACAGTTGCCTCATGCCAGCAGGCAAACTTGGCCTCATCCTCGAACTGACTGGCGCGGGATGCTGCTGGAGGCGAGGAGAAATCGACATGACCCAGGTTGACGAAACGAAGCTGAATGAACTGGTCGGGCGCGTGCTTGGAGACCTCGGCGGCGCTGTCAGCGTGCCGCTGGTACGGATCGGCGATTCCCTTGGGCTATACGAAACCTTGAACCGGATCGGACCCGCTACGGCCGAAGAACTCGCCGCTGCGGCAGATTGCGCGTCCCGCTATGTGCGCGAATGGCTCGCTGCGCAGGCGGCCTCCGGCTACGTCCAGCACGAGCGCGGAAGTTTCTGGCTGACACCTGAGCAGGCGTTCGTGTTCGCGGAACCGAACAGTCCTGTCAACATGATCGGCGCTTTCGACACCGCCGCCCTGAACAGATAGCAAAGCGACGAACATCAAGCATCTGTCAATTGACGGCTCGGAAGATCGTGGTCGGAGCGGCCTGCTGTGTCAGTTTGCGGCAGGGAGCGGTGGTCCCCGCTGCCAGGCCCTTTCGTGCACCTGCCTGGAAAACGCATCTTCGGCCGTCGAAGTGAAGTGCGGAGGCGGGCGTCACCGAAAGGGGACAAAAACCGGCTGCGGCCGTCAGGCCGCAAAACCGCGACGGTCCGGATGCGCGACGGCGCAGCCTCAGTTCCAAGTGTGGAGGCAGGCTCTCCAGGATTCATCGCCCTGGCGCCTGAAGATCGTGACGATAGTTCCCTCATAGCGCTGCGTTTTACCGCCTTCGCCCAAAGCGTTGGCCGACCATTTCCCTGTTGCATAGGCAATGTCGCCGACAGCCTGCGTATCGATCATCTCGATGCGATGATCCTTCACTCCAGCCGAGATCAATCCATTCCAGAAGTCTTTGATTGCGCTCGTTCCCCTGACGACTGCGTGAGTGGATGGCAACACGACCGCGTCCTGTGTATACAGTGCAGCTACTGCGTCGGCATTGCCGCTGTTGAAGGCCGAATTCCAGTGGTCGTTTGCCCGCTGAATTTCGTCGCTGATATTGTCAGTTGATTGTGTCATGGCGTCCTCCTTGTTTATCGCCTTTTCAATCAGTTCGCGGCCCGAAGGCCTTCCTTCGTTGTTGCGAGCGTCTGTGCAGCTTGCAGGTCAGGCAACGTCAGGCCCTCAGTGAACCCGGAATAAATCAGTGCGAGCTGCTCGCGCGCGCCAGGCGCGGTACAGTCGGCTCGCACGAGGCTCAGTGCAGCACGCAGTTCCCAGAAACGCGCGCCCTGAGCCCGGGCCGTCGCCAGTGCGTCCAGGAGGCGATCCCTCGAATCTCCGGCCTTGTCCTCCCCAAGTTGCAGCAGTACCTCCCCCTGCAGACGCAGTATCTCGGCCGCAAACCAACGCTCTTTGGTGCGCTCAATCCCTGCTTGCGCTGCTTCGAGCAGAAGGCGTGCAGCATCAGGATCGCCGGCTCTGACCTCGATTTGCGCCTGAAGGGCAATGAAATAAGGAACCATGAATTCTGCGCCGGTCGCGCGCCACTCAGTAAGACCTCGTTGGAGTTCCAGGCGGCCACGATCGAAATCGCCCGCCTCGGCGATCGCCCAGGCGCTTAAGATTGTGGCGCCGGCAAGCCAGAAGCGAAATCCGGCTTCGCTGGCAACGCGGGTTAATTCTGCGCACCGCTCCTGGACGCCTTCGCGATCGCCAATGATCTGGCGGATGACGCCGCCGAAGAATAGTGGCAGAGCCAGGCTGTTGCGATGACCCACACGATGCGCTTCAGCAACCGCCTCGTCGTTGGCCGCCAGAGCCTGATCGGGAAACCCAAGCGGCAGTAATGTGCGGGCGAGATAGTCCAGGCACACGACGCGCGGATCGAAGGCGTAAACAAACGCCGGCGATCTGTGCGCTCGGGGATCGTAAAGGGCAAGCGCCTCCTCCAGATGTATCCGGGCGCGGGAGAACTCGCCGGCAGGCAACGCGCTGACGCCGGCGGCCCGATGAGCAAAGAAGGCGAGCCCGATATCGTTGTTAGCTTCCGCCAATTCAAGCAGGCGGTCTGCTGCGCTACGTGCTTCCGCCAATTCGGCTGCATAGAGGTGGTAAAGGCACAGGCCGTACAGCACCGGAAAGAGCTGACGCGTCTCGCCCAGCTCTTCACAAAGTTCGCGAGCCCGACCGTAGGCCTCCGCGGTTGGAGGTGCGGCGAAGCCATGTGCCGCAACATGCGCGCTGCCGAGCGCCAGCCGGATTGATAGTTCTCTGCGCGAACGTTCCTCGGACGGGGGCATCGCCGAAAGCCCGCTTAAGGCGTTGTCGAATCGGGCGAGCGCCTCCGTCAGGACCGAGCGCGAAAGCGCTCGGCGACCGGCCAGTTCATTGTACTCGACAGCCTTTTCCAAAAGGCCCGCCTGACCAAAGTGGTGGGCAAGCAGTTCGGGCTCCGTGGCTACGATTTCGGGGAAGCGCTCCTCGAGAATCAAGGCGATCCGAGCATGCAACTGCTGACGGCGGCTGTGCAGCAGACTGCTGTACGCCGCATCCTGCACGAGTGCATGTTTGAAGGCATAGCTCGCTTGAGTGTCACTGCCACGGCGGAAAACAAGGCCCGACGTGACCAGCTGGTTCGTTGCGCGCTCAAGTTCCAATTCAGGAAGGCCCGTGGCTGCGGCAAGCAGCTCGTGCGTGAATTCGCGCCCGATCACTGCTCCGACCTGCGCCACGTCCCTGATAGAATCCAAACGGTCGAGGCGGGCCATCAGCGAGTCGTGGAGCGTCGCTGGAACCGCCAGCGGAGGTAGCGGGCCAGCCAGAACCAGCTCTCCATCGCGCATTTGAAGCAGGCCTGATTCAAGGACGACCTTGGTCAGTTCTTCGACAAACAGCGGAACGCCCTCGGTCTTGGACAGAATCTGGTCCAGCACTTCGGTCGGCAACTGCTTGCCCCCTGTCATCGCTGCAATGATAGAGGCCGCCTGGGCGCGGCTGAGCCGATTGAGCGTCAAAAATGTCGCGTGCGGGAGACCACTCCAGCGGACTGCGCCTTCCGGACGCGAAGTTGCAATCAGCAGTACAGGTAGTTGCTGAATCCGGCCTGCGATTTGGTCGAATAGCTCGGCCGAGGTCGGATCCAGAAAATGCGCGTCCTCAAGCAGCATCAGCACTGGTTGGCTGCGGGCAAGAGCCTCTAGTTGCTCGATCAGCAACTCGAACGTGCGCGTCTTCTGTTTTTGCGCCATAAGATCAACCTTGGGATAGCGCCCCTCAGTCGGGATGGACAGCAATGCGGCGATCAGCGGTATTGCCTCGTTTGGATACTTGGTCGAACCGGCGAGAAGTTGCTCGAGACAGTCAAGCTGACGGTCGGGCGGGTCGGTCCGCCTTATGTCCCCGGCTCGGAGTAACTGATCCGTGACAGGATAAAGGGCGGTTTCTACGTGATAGGGGGAGCAGTAGTACCGCAGTCGCGTGTGTGCCTCGTCTTTCAAGTGCTCCCGCAGCTCTTGCAGAATACGGGACTTGCCAATGCCAGCCTCGCCGAACAGCTCGACGACTTGTCCTTCACCGGACGCCGCGAGCCGCCACCGGTCGAGCAGCAAGGCGACATCGTGTTCGCGCCCGGCAAGCGGCGCAGATTCGTCTGCATGAAGTGCTTCGAACCGACTCTCTGCGGGGCCCTCTCCAATCACTTTGAATGCGCTGACGGGCGTGTCGAACCCTGCCAGCTTCTGCGGCGGAATGCTGGTCACCTCGAACAGGTTTCCGATAAGTCGATAGGTGAGCTCAGAGATGACTACCGTTCCCGGCTCGGCGATGGCCTGGAGCCGCGCGGCAAGATTGGGAGTCTCTCCCACGACCGCGTTCTCCTGCGCTGAGCCGATGCCAATGAGGTCACCTACGACCACCACCCCGGTCGCGATCCCGACACGGACTGAGAGTTGCTGACCGCCCGTGACGGACAGACCGCTGATAGCGCTCACTACCGCGAGCGCCGCACGGACGGCGCGTTCGGCTTCGTCTTCATGCGCCTGCGGCCAACCGAAATAGGCCAACGCTCCGTCGCCCATGAGCTTCGCGACGTGCCCCTGGAAGCGAAGGACTTCGCCAGCCGTGGTATTCTGGAACTGCCTCAGGAGGTCGCGCATCTCCTCGGGGTCAAGCCTCGTCGCGAGCGCCGTAGAACCGACGAGATCCACAAACATGACCGTCAGTTGCCGCCGTTCCGCCTCCCGGGGGCGACCGGGTTCGCCGAACCGCTCAACCGAAGCCGACATCGGAACTGGTGAGGCAGAAGCCGGTTTGGCCGACACTACCTCCGGCTGGCCTTCCATCGCGGCAATCGCCTCAAGTATTCGCTTGCGATGGCCAAGCGCGCCAACCCCAATTTCTTTCAGGTCTTCGGCGGTGAGGCGGGGCAGGATTTCGGCATCGATTGCGTTGTCATCGAAAACCGGGACATATTGCTCCAGGCCCAAGCTCTTGAGCCAAACTGCAATATTCATTTGGCCCCTCACGGCCATCGGCCCTCCTTCGGCGGGGAACAAGTTTATCACACTGACATTGCGATAACACGCTCCTTCGTGCACCCACTACGACGGGCAACATCCGCGCCGTCCAGTTGCTACTCGGTCACACGAAGTTGGAGAGCACCGTCCGCTACGTCGGGATGGAGGTCGATGACGCGCTGGCGATTTCCGAGCTAGTCGAACTATAGACGACTCGGGGCGACGCTGATGAAGCGTCGCTCCGTGACCCTATGCAGACACCTCGCCGCCGGCCAACGTCCGCTTTGGACGTGATTTTGTTGAAGAAGTCCGGCGCATCCCAAAGCGAACGTCGCCAGCAGTGGTTTCGCAATACGTAGGAAGCGGGCTGTCTGCCAAGGGTGGCTTTGCCGTGGAGGGTGCCCTTGCCGCTGCCCATGTGCAGACTTCGCCAACGGCGACGCTGCAAGTCGCGGCGCGGACCAGGCCGACTTTCGACCCACCGTCCCTGCGGGCAAACCGTCAGCCGAATACAAGCTCCGGCAGAACCGCTTCCCAGACATCTCGGTGAAGGTGCACCCGGAACTCTTCCTGATTATCGGACTTGCGCCAGCGCACAATGGCGCCGACCTCGCCGCGCAGGAAGCTGAGGCCTTCGGGAGGCGACCAGCTTCTGGCCATGCGTCCGAGGGCCTGCCCTTGTTTGTCCTGTATCATCCAGAGCGGGGCATCGCGCACGATCTGAATCGGATCTCCTACCTTCGCCGCCGAGATGGCGGCGAGGGAGGGATCGCCCGGCCTGAGACGCCCTGCCCATGACAGGTCCACGGTCTTAAGGTTCGGCACCTGGTAAAGCACTGTCGGAAGAGCGACGCCGTCGGCGACAGCCGGCGCGGCTCGGCGCAGCACATGCTCTTTGTCCTGCTGGACGAACGGATGCTGCCCTTGAGCAATGATCGCGAGGCTGCGTCGCGCCCGGGTCATGGCGACATAGAACAGGCGGCGCGGCGCATCGGGGTCCTCGCCCTTGGACGGATTGTCCCAACCGCCATTCAGGATGATGACGGCCTCGAATTCCAGGCCTTTCGATCGATGCGCCGTCAGCAGCAGCAGCGCGCGCTGATCGCTGCGGGCATCATAGGCCCACTCAGCGAACCACTCGACAAGGTCCGGCACGGGCATGGTCTTGCTCGCAAGCTCCTTTGCAAGCGCGGCGATGCCTTCGGCGATCAGATCCGTCCAGTGGTTGGACGGTATCGCGTTCAGCATATCCACCAGGTCATGGACGGCCAGCAGACGGGTGCTGTCGCGGCGCAGTGTGTCGATGAACTGCTGCATCTCGCGCAGGCGCCAGATGCTGGGCAGGCTCTCGTTTGCCATCTCCACTGGGATGCCAAGCGTTTCGGCATAGGCCCGCACCGGAGCCAGCCGCCGCCAGTCGCGCGCGATGATCGCGGCGCGCGACCAGTTCCACTCCGGATCAAGGCGCGAAAGCCGGACGAGTTCATCCACCGCGGCCATGGCCTGCGCCACGTCACCGGCCCGGCAGTCCAGCACATGCACTCGCCCTTGCGCAACCGGATCGAGCGCCGCCATGTCTCCGCCGGGCGGCGCTACGCTGCGCTTGCGATCTATGGCAATGTCGTGTCCCGCTTTCATGCGGTCAGCGGCGGGCGCAATGACTGCGTTGGCCGCCGCAATGATATGTCCCGTTGAACGGTAATTCTCGACCAGGAATTGCGGTCGTGCACGATAGTCGGCCTCGAACTGCCGGATGAAGCGGATGGACGCACCGGCGAAGGCGTAGATGTTCTGATCGTCATCGCCCACCGCAAAAAGGCTGAGCCGAAGCTCCGGATCGTCCAGGGAGCGGCCCGCAACGGCCGAGATCAGCGCGTATTCCTCAGGGCCGATGTCCTGATACTCGTCCACCAGAATCCAGCGATAACCCTGGATCAGGGTGTCGCGTTGTGCCTCCGCCTCGGGCTTGCTGAGCCCTTCGCCGTTCAACTGACGCACGGCCTCCATGACGATCCCGTCGAAGTCGTGCGTCGTCTCGTTCGCACTTCCGGCAAAGCTCGCCCCCACCAGCCGCATGGCGAGGGCGTGGCATGTGGATATTGTCACCGCATTCGCGTCATCGCCGATCAGGTGGCGGAGCCGGATGCGTATCTCGGCGGCGGCATGACGGTTGTAGGTCAGCACGAGGATGCCGCGCGGATCCTCGCGACGGACCCGGATGAGATAGGCGATGCGGTGCACCAGAACGCGCGTCTTGCCCGAACCTGGTCCTGCCAGGACCAGGACGCTGGTCTTTTCGCGGTCGTCGGCGACGATCTCTTGCTGAACTGGGTTCTTCAGTGCCTCAACGATCGCTTTCCACGAGGTGCCGGTGGTTTGACGCCGGATCTCGCCGCCCTTGCCGGGCATCCAGCGGCGCAGGAACGCGTCGCGCTCGAGCACGAAGTAGTCCTCGGACAGCCGCAGCGCCTGATCCATCGCGGCAAGGCCTTTTTCGGCATAGGCCGCCATCACATGGGTCTGGATCGTCTGCTCGGCGTAGTGTTCCTCGAGGGGCACAAAATCCTTCGCGGTGAACTGGCCGCCCGAAGGGTTCAGATGGACCGTCATCGCCGGCCGAAAGATCGTCAGCCCCTTGCCTAGCGTCACCACCTCCTGCTCGTGCAGCCACAGAAGTGCGCGGTCCATCAGCTTGGTCATGTCCTGAATGCCGCCGCCGCGCAGCAGGGCGTCTCCGGTCAGGGTGGCGAGCAGATCGCCCATCGTGATTTCGACCTGGATGTCCTTGCCGCGGCTGCCATTCGGCAGCTTGCCCAGAAGATGCCCCAGCAAAAGTTCGGCGCCCTGCTGCCGCAGGCTTGCCGTCTGTTTCAGTGCCTGCCAGGTCCGTTGCAGTGTCACCATCAATGTGTTGCGCGAAGCCTTGCGCAGCCGCAGGTTGCCCTTGCCACCATCCTGATCGCGCCCGTCACGGCCCATGCTGCGCAGCAGCTTTTCCACGATGTCTGGTCGCACTGCGCTGTGCCCCTGATTGCGGAGCGCCTGACAGGTTTCGGCCAGATGCAGGGGAATGCCTCCGGCACCTTCGGCATCGGGGGCGGCCTCGCGCATCAGGGTGATCAGCGCGGTTTCAAGCCGTGCGACCTGCGCCAGCCGCTGCTGCGAATGCCCCTCGACGGCGACATGGACAAAGACCGTGACCACGACGTCGTTGCGGGCGATCCCGAGCGCCTCGAGATCCGCCATCGCCTTGTTCAGCATTCCCCCTGTCAATCCGCTAATCCCGGCCAGCTCATCTGTGGAAATGCCATGATCGGGGGGCGCGTTCATCAGGTGGCGGGTGATGTCCAGAAGCTGCTTGCGACGGGTGCCGGTGATCGCGGCCTTGGCCAGGATCGCCTCGACTTCTTCCAGGTTGCGGATCCTGAGGGATGAGGGGAAGACCTGAACCCGGTTCTCCTCGCGGCTCAGTAGCGTGGCCTCTTCCAGCCAGGACACCGCGGTTTTCACCCTGGTATCGTCGGTGGTGCTGTCGCGCTCGAACTCCTGATCGCGTTCGGCTCGCACGACTTCGCCCGAGGTGGCGACCACGGTGCCGGTCTTCTTCATCCGCTCGTCCAGCCGCCGCAGGGCCTTGAGGATGGCGCCGATCTCGTGCCGGGCCAGGCGCGAGCGCGCCGAAAGCGAGAACTGGCGCTCGACATCCTCAGCGGCGAACAGCAGCACGCAATTGGCATGCGCGCGATCGCGGCCCGCTCGCCCGGCTTCCTGCAGGTAATTCTCCAATGACCCGGGAATATCGCCATGCACCACCAGCCGAATATCGGGCTTGTCGATCCCCATGCCGAAAGCGTTGGTCGCGGCGATGATGCGCAGTTCGCCGATGCGGAAGCGTTCCTGAGTGTCACGCTTTTCCTCGGGCGCCAGACCGGCGTGGAACCGTTCCGCCGACAGACCCTGCTGTTTGAGGAAATCGGCGACGCGTTGCGTATCGCTGCGGGTGGCACAGTAGACCACCGCGCCCGAAGCGCCGTCCTGTGGCAGCTTGGCCTCGATCACGTCGAGGATATCGGCCAGCTTGGTGCCGCGCTGCGTCGGCCGGACCTCGAAGCTCAGATTGGTGCGCACCGCGCCGCCGTCCAGCAGCATTAGTTCGCGCTCCAGACGTGACTGGAAATGGTGACGGATGTCGCGCACCACTTCGGGCTTGGCGGTGGCGGTCAGACAAAGCACCGGGGCAGCAGCTTCATCCCCTGCGGATTCCTTGATGAAGCGGCTGATATAGCGGTAGTCGGGCCGAAAATCGTGGCCCCATTTCGACACGCAATGCGCCTCGTCCAGCACCCAGAGTCCGATTTCACGCTGTGCCAGAACCGAGCGGACCGAGTTGCTGCGCAATTGCTCGGGCGAGATCAGCAGCATTGCCGCCTCGCCCATACGCACACGGTCCAGCGCATCCTGCCGCTCGGGCATCGACAGCATTCCGTTGACGGTTACGGCCGAGGAAATGCCCGCCCGCGCCATGCCCTGCACCTGATCGGCCATCAGCGCGACCAGCGGCGAGATCACCACTGTCAGCGCCCCAGTCTTGTCGAATTTCGACAGGGCGGGGATCTGGTAGCAGACCGATTTGCCGGTGCCGGTCGGCAGAATCCCGAGGACGCTCGCCCCGCGTATCGCCTCATCGACGATTCGCTCCTGCAGGGGGCGGCCCATATCGTCCACCGGCTCCGCGCGGAAGGCATTGAACCCGAACCAGCGCGACAGCGCGCGGACCGGGTCGTTTTTCTCGCACACCAGGCGCAATCCGGGCTTTCGCAATTGGTATCGCGCAGGTGCCGCACGATCAGTGCGGCCTCGCGGAATTGCGCCCGCACCCAGGGCGGCATGACGGAATCCCCGCCCGCAACCAGGATCCAGGACAAAGCATAGGCCATGGGCCATCCGAGAAGCGGGTTCGAAAGGCGGCTCAGCGTCTGCTCGACCCGCCTCTCGCAGGCACGCCCCGCCAGCAGCCGGGAAATCGCTTCTCTCGCCGCAAGAGGACCCGGCGCAGGAGCTCCCCGAACCTCCTGGAACACTGCGTCGAACCCACCTGGGTGTTCCATTCTCGTCGTAAGGAAATGAAAGGCTGCTACGGCATCGGGCTGGTCGGCATTCTGCTGCGTCAAAGCCGCCAGTTGATTGCGCAGCACCTGAAACACCAGTCGCGCATCCATTTCCGGATCGTTGACGTGGCCCGCTTGCAGGCGCCCGTCATGGTAGTGCTTGACCAGGTGGTGGTAGGGATTGCGCGGAAATGCGAGCGGATTGAGCCATAGGGTGTCGATCGGCGATCGAAAAATATTCGCGAGACCAGGCCGCAATGCGACCAGATGAGGCAAGTCATGTCGAATGATGTTGTGGCCGAGCAGATGCTCGGCCGCGGCAGACCCTGCTTCCAGACGGTCAAGGGCCGCATCGAGATCGCGTTTCTTTGCGAGGATTGAGGGACGAGCGTCATCACGCACCGCCGCAAAAGCGAAAATGGTAGCGGTTGCAGGATCCACTTCCAGATCGACCGAAACGCAACGCTGCAAAAAGGTTTGGAAAGGCTCAGTCATATTGCAACGCTATACTCACGGGATGAAACGGTCAGGGTGCACGCCGCTGGAATGCTAGGGGAACGGGTGCTAGCGTACCCCACGAGCCCTCGAACAGATCGAAGGCTCACATGGAGTTTAACATCCCGGAGCTTATGATAAGCTTGAAATCCGCCGAGGCGGAAGTGCGCGAGTTGGTGGAATGGCTAGCGATCAGACAGCCGAGCGCGAAATCTTACCAAGCCGAAGGCCATAGTGATGGCCGGGCCTGAGCCTGAGCAAAAGCCGGCACAAGACGTTCGGAAGACGATAACAATTCTCTTCGCCGACATCGTAGATTCGTCACGCCTTAGCCTCACCCTCGATCCGGAGGCGCTCCAGAACCTGCTCGCCCGATACTTTGACGAGATGAGCTCCATTATCCAGCGGCACGGTGGAATCGTGGAGCGGTACGTCGGTGACGAGATCATGGCCGCGTTTGGCGTGCCGATGCTTCACGAGGATGACGCCCTACGGGCGGTATCCGCCGCTGTCGAGATGCGCGACACACTTGCGACACTCAACCACGAGCTTGAGACGGTTTGGGGCGTTCAGCTGGCTCATCGGATTGGCCTCAACACCGGGGAGGTCTTTACTGGCGCCGACAGGCAGGGACATCGATTTCTCACTGGCGAGGCTGTGCGTATTGCCAAGCGTCTGCAGGAGGCCGCGGCGCCCAACGAAATCCTGATTGGAGAGGCAACCCATAAGCTGGTAGGCCACGCCGTTGTTGTAAAGTCTAGCAGCCCGCGCGCGCTCAAGCACGGCGAGAAGTTCCCTGCCATTGTCGTGGTAAATGTCATCGCCCGCGCCGCCGGCTTTCAACGCCGCTTCGAGGCGCCGTTCGTCGGACGCAAGCGCCAGCGTGCGAGGATCGAGACCATTTTTCGTCGGGACGTGTTCGAAAATAAAACCTGCCGTCTGTTGACCGTGCTGGGCGAGAAGGGCGTAGGAAAGTCGCGGCTTGTTTCGGAATTCGCCGGAAGTCTTTCGGACGATGTGATTGTCGCGCGCGGCCGCTGCCTGCCCTACGGCGAAGGCATCACCTATTGGCCGCTTGCAGATATTATTCGGGATATCACGGGAGCTGAGGGTGTGGACCCTCGCAAGCAGTCTGCGGCGAGGATTGCAGAGAGCCTCGGTGGGGGCGACGAGGCCGAGCTCATCGCCGAGCGCGTAGCTGAGTTGCTCGGGTTCGGCGGCCAAGAACCAGCGTTCAGTGAGGAGACTTTCTGGGCCGTCCGACGACTATTCGAGGTGCTAGCGGGAGAACGACCGCTGGTGATCGTGGTGGACGACCTCCACTGGGCCGAGTCGACGTTCCTAGACTTGATCGAGTATGTCGTCGATATCTCAGTCGATTTCCCCATAATGATCGTCGGCATGGCACGAGAAGAATTGCTCAAAAAGCGCAACGGCAAAAAGCGCAAAGGTTGGGGTGCCGGGAAGCCGAACGCGACGACAATCAAGCTTGAACCGTTGAGTGAAGCGGAATGCCACGAAATGATCTCAAATCTACTCGACCATGTGCCGCTATCACCCGCAGTCGAGTTGAAGATCACAAGCGCCGCCGAGGGTAACCCGTTCTTTGTAGAAGAACTCGTGGCAATGCTCGTTGATGAGGAGCTGATCACACGCAAGGAGAACTGCTGGGTCGCTCGCTCGGATCTCTCCGAGCTGCCAGTCCCGTCGACAATTAGCGCGCTCTTAGCCGTCCGTCTCGAGGGCCTCCCAGTCGATGAACGAGCGATCTTGACGACGGCAGCTGTCGAAGGCGCGGTGTTTCATCGGAGTGCAGTCGCCGAGCTCGCTCGCCCGGCTCTCGATCCGGTGCTTGATGATGGCTTGCTCGCGCTTGTCCATCGCGATTTAATCCGCCAAGACGCTTCGGACCCCTCCGGTGAGGAGGCCTACCGCTTCCGTCATGTTCTGATACGTGATGCTGCGTATAACTCACTGTCGAAGAACGTGAGGGCCGACCTGCACGAACGCTTCGCCGCCTGGCTTGAGATGGAGCCAAGGGAGCATCTGCGGGAATCTGACGAGATTGTTGGCTATCACCTCGAGAAGGCCATTGAGTGCCGCTCCGCGCTTAAACCGCGCGACTCGCGCGTTGCTTCGCTCCGGGCCCAGGCAGCCGCGCGGTTCGAGGCCGCGGCCCGGCGGGCATTCGCCCGCGGCCACCGGTCCGCCGCGATTGCCCTACTGCAGCGAGTGTGCGAACTGCTCAGCGAGGATTCACGGCAAAGAATGGTTCTTCCCGAACTAGCCGCAGCACTGATCGAGTGCGGGCGGCTGGCCGAAGCTGAGGACGTGCTCGGGAAGGCGGAGAAGCTGGCTGCTGTCGCAAACGATGAGCGCGCAGCGTCGCACGTGCTCGTCCAGCAGCACTTACTCCGGCTCCTCCACGTCGAGAAGGGCGGGATAGAGGAAGCTGCGCGGGCAACGGGCTTGGTGATTCCGGAATTCGAGCGCTTCAAGGACAGCCTTGGCTTGTGCCATGCGCGGCGGCTCGAAGCATTGTTCTATTGGAACGAGGCACGCGCCGAGGCGGCAGCGGAAGCGTGGAAACGCGCGGCCGTGCACGCTATGGTTGCAGGCAATAGGCATCTCTACAACGAGATCCTGACGTGGATCGCGTCCTCGCTGTGGTTCGGTCCGACACCGGCCGACGAAGGAATTCGGCGCTGCGAGCTAATGCGCGAGGACGTCCGTGAGAGCCCAGAGTCCGAGGCGGCGATCCTCCGTCACCTGGGTGGTCTGCAAGCGATGGTTGGCCGCTTCGACCTCGCCCGGCAGCTGCTTGCAACGAGCAATGCCGTTTACGCTGACCTCGAGGTCACGCTCGACGCGGCAACATCCCAGAACGAAGCCGTCGTCGAGCTGCTCGCCGGGAATCCAGATGCGGCCGAGGAGAGCCTGCGCAAGGGATATCTGGCGCTTCAGGAGATGGGCGACCGCATGTTTCTGCCGACAACCGCTGCGTTCCTCGCGCGGGCCGTCCTGGAACAGGGGCGCGACGAGGAGGCCGAGGACCTGGCGAAGCAGAGCGCTGAACTGGCCGCGAAGGGCGACCTGCTCTCGCAGATCCTTTGGCGCGGCGTTCGTGCTCGAGTGCTTGCGAGGCGTGCGCAGCTCGAGGAGGCCGAGGCGCTCGCTAGCGAGGCTGTGGTGCTCGCCGAAGCGACCGACTTCATCAACCACCGGGCGGACGCGCTGATGGACCTGTCGCATGTGTTCAAGGCTTCAGGACGCCGGGACGAGGCGGTCAATTCCGCCTCCGAGGCGCTGCGTCTCTACCAACTCAAGAGAAACCTCGTCTCCGCATCCGCGACTCGGTTATGGTTAGAGGGATAATTGCTCAGGCTGGAGCCTTCGGAAAGCACCATTCGACTGCCCTCGGCATATCGTTCTCGTTAGAACGATTGCCGCGAGCCAGCTATTCGAGATTTCCGAAGATTTCGTCGAGCTTCTCTTTGACGTCGTTCTTGTTGTCGAAAGTAAAGAAGGAGTCATTGCCTTTCGACCCCTTGGCATTTTCCTCGGTCTCAGTGTCATCGTTGACTATCATACGATAGCCGCCTTTTTCCGACTTCACCATTGTAATCGTTACATCTTTCATTATGCATCCTCCTCTTCCATGTCGGAGACTGGGCAGACATGCGGCTGGTGACGAGCGGATTAAAGTCACTGAGCCGCCTATCCGAAGCCGCGACTCGTCCTACACCGACACCTGTGCCTACTGCAGTTCAATTGGATCTTCAGACCACCAGAGGTACCCTTTACTACTGCTATTGGTGTCTTTCCAATAAACAAGAGCTATTCCCACTGCTGGTCCCGGCAGGAATGTTCCCCGGTTGTAGAGTCGGACGTTCGCAATCCAGTGGCCCGCCACCGCAAAAGCGCCGCTGCCTCTCGATCCGTGGTAGGTCTGGGCGCTACCCGTGCTCGACTGGACAATCCAAGCGTCGACCCACCTCGGCGTCGGGTTGCCAGGAAGGCCAGAAAGATCCAACGGCCCTGTTGAAAAGTCCACGCGTCCACTAGTTATATTCTGTATGGGGTCCCAATTGCCTCCTGCCATGATATCCCTCCAATCGCTGCCCGCGGCTCACGGTTCAATGGGCGGCAGCAGATCTCACCGCTCGCTAACTATGTCTCATCTTGTCCAACTCGCCTAGTAAACCGCTTGGGCTAGCTCTGCTGTGTGCAGTTATTAAAGGATTCTTCGCATACGCAGTCACATGATGCCATTCCTGGCAACGTCATGACAACACAACTGCATGCTTCATGCGTACTCAGCACTGTTTGTTAGGTGGTAAGGAATGCGTCCTGAAAACGCGCGACACGAGGTGTTTGCCCAAGCGCTTAGTAAGGGTAAGTCACAGGCCAAAGCCTACGCCGAAGCGGGCTACAAGCCATCAGTGGCGCTCGCGTCTCGCTTGGCAACGAATACCATAGTAATGACCCGTGTTGCCGAGCTGCAGGCGGAGGCGGCTCAGAAGGCAACCGACGCCCTCTCCTTCGAAGCCGTCGACCTGTTCCGGCGTTTTGAGAGGGACATTGCAGAAGGCCGCTGGTGATCGACCCGTGAAGGGGGCAGGATCCAGGTGTCACAGGACTCTATGAGCGGCTCAAGGACGGGTTTGTTCTCGAACTGCGCGGAACGCTCGAAATCAAAGGAAAAGGCCGGATGGTCACCTGGTATCTGATCGAGCGCAGGCTGACATAGGGATTCTGATCACCGTCGTTCTCCGCGACCTAGTGCCCAAAGGAACCCTGGTTCAGTCCGCAGTTTGGCAAATGGCACACCTGCCTCTGCCGGGTGGCTCAAACAGGGGCCGCGTTCGCACGGTGCCGGAGGCACTCCGGTGCATATTCAGAGGCCCACGCATCCTCCATTCGGAGGAAAGCCGCCTCTATTTTCAGGAGAGCCGCGGAAGATGGCTCGGTACGCTAATTGTGGTATCTTAGTTGAGAGGCAGTTGCTCATGCGTCGGCTGCGACATGAGCTTTGAGGAGTTCCGGGGCATCGGCTATCGAAGATGCAGTCTCGTCCCAGGCGCTGTCGAAGCTAACTGGGTTGGCTTACGACCGCACGCTTGATACGTCGCTCCGTCGGACAGGAGGGTCAGATAGCGAACAAGTCTCGAGTCCCCAGCAAAACACCGCGCGCTGCAAAACCAAAGGGTGTTCAGGCCTTTACGGTGAACGGCATCGAGAGTCCGCAGCCGTTTCTCGCGGCTCAGCTCTCGGACTCAGCCTCTCCGTCCGGCGCCGCGAGAAAGGCCGCGATGTCGCCCGAGGAAGTGTCGGCGCGCGTCCGCGAGTTCAACCTGAAGCCGACGGTCAGCGAGGCGCAACTGTATGCCGCGGTGAACCGCATCAGCGACGCGGCGGTCCCGATCGCCAAATTGCCGGAAGACATCCGCGAGACCATCGCCACCCTCAAGCCGGCAATACGCAGCTTCCACGGCGCGAAGATGTCGCTTGCCTGGTTCCCGCTTCTGCCACTTGCCTCGCCGTGTGCGGACAAATTCGGTTATATGTCGTCCTGGCTGACGAGGGCGGCGACGCGGTTGCAATTTACGCCGGCGAACCAGGCGCTTCTCGACACCCTGGGCGACTTGATGGCCGATCCCGGCCGCGAGACATCGCCGGATTCGGTCAATCCGGCAGGCTTCACATACGTCGGGCAGTTCGTGGATCACGACATCACGCGCGACGTGTCTTCGCCCCTCGACGCAGCGACCGACGCCGAGACCATTCACAATATGCGGACGCCGGCGCTGGACCTCGATTCGCTGTACGGAGACGGACCAGCGTTGCAGCCATTCCTCTACGTCTTTCCCTCGTCGGGTCCCCCCCCGACAGCAATCAGATTTGAACTCGGCACAAACCGCAACGCCGGGCCCGGCGGCCCGGCCGGCAACATAGGCCATGAAAGCGGCATGCAAGTGCAAACGGACTTCGACGTGCCACGTGTCCACAACCCGCTGAATCCCGGGGGGTCCTCCAACACGGCGATCATCGGCGATCCCCGTAACGATGAGAACCTCATCGTTACGCAGTTCCATCACGCAATGCTTCGATTCCACAATCAAGTCGTCGATCTGCTCGTCGCCGCGAACTTCGCCGGCGATATCTTCACCGAAGCCAAGCGGCTCGTGACACATCACTATCAGTGGGCTGTAGTTTACGACTTCCTGACGCGGATTTGCGGCAGCGCGACGGTGACCAACGCAATCAACGCTGTGAGCGCGCCGATCAACAGCCCGTTCCGCATGCCCGTCGAGTTTGCCGTGGCCGCCTACCGATTCGGCCACAGCATGGTCCGTGACAATTATTGGGTGAGCTTTCGATTCCAGAACGCCACCATGGCGCAAGTGTTTAAGTTTGCTCGAAATCCGAACTTGCCGGTGCTGTCAAGTTGGGTCGTGGACTTCAACGCGTTCTTCGACACGGGGGTACCCGTGCCGATGAACAATAAGGCCCGCCGCATCGACAGCGTGCTCGCGTCCGAACTCGAGAACCTGCCCAGCTTTACCGGGATCATGAAGGTCCTCGCACGTCGCAACCTGCAGCGCGGACTAGCGCTCGGCTTGCCGAGCGGTCAGGGCATGGCGAAGCACTTCCGAGTTCAACCAATGACATCGGCGCAGCTCACGCAAGGTCTACCGGCCAACGAAATCGCCGCGTTGAACGCGGGCGGCCAAGTGCTGCTCAAGAAGACGCCGCTCTGGTACTACGTCCTGCGTGAGGCCGCAGTGCTTGGCGGCGGCGACCGCCTCGGACCAGTCGGCGGCCGCATCGTTGCCCGGACATTCGTCCGTATGCTGAAGCGGGACGGCAACTCGTTCCTGAATGTGAATGACGGATTCACGCCAATCCTGCCGTCGAAGGTGTCAGGGACGTTTACGTTCGCCGACTTGCTTATCTTTGCAGGCGTCACGCAGCCTTGAAAAGCTCACGCTTGTACGGACCAATGGCAGGCTAAAGGTCCGCTGCAATTTCTACCGCCTCTGGCCAGCACCCAGCGGCGCTCGGAATGAAACCGCCGCGCAGCAGGGTGCAATCTCAGTTCTTGACCGTGTCTTCCAGAAAAAACCGGCCGAGCGGATTCTGGTAGAAGTTCTCGATGTTATTACGCGAGACGTTGATGAACGGGCTGTAGTACAGATCGATCCAGTTGACGTCCTCTTTGGCCATCTTCTGCAGATCGGTGTACATTTGCTCGCGCTTGGCCGGATCCATCTCGACGCGCGCCGCCGCGACCAGTTCCTTGACCTTCTCGTTGTTGTAGCGGGTCATGTAATTCATGTTCGCGTCGTGGCCGAGAACGAAGGTGGTCTTCTGGTCTGGGTCGAGGATGTCGTTGGTCCAGTAGTTGACACAGACGTCATAGTCGCCGGCCACCAGCATGTCCCATTCCTGGCTCGGGTCGACCTTCTGGATGTTGACGGTGACTCCGGCTTTGGCGAGTTGCTGCTGCAGCAGCACGGCCGTCTGCTCGACGATCTCGTCGCCGGCCCGCACGACGTAGTTGAGCGTCAGGTCCGAGGCCCCGGCGTCGGCCAGCATCTGCTTGGCCTTTTCCGGATCGTAGGGCCGCTTCAGATTGTCGGCGTAGTAATAGAGCGCGCCCTTCGGGACGTAGGAGTTTGCGACCTCGCCGTAGCCGAACGTCACCGTGTCGACCACAGCCTGCTCGTCGATGGCCATGTCGAGGGCCTGCCGAACCTCCTTCTTCGCCAGCGCGCCATGCTCGTGGTTGATCAGCAGGTGATCCTCGCGGGTCGACGGGTCGAGATGGACGGTGAGGTTGGAATCCTTCTGCAGTTCGGCGACGCGTGAGAACGGCACAAAGATCGCGGTGTCGAGCTGGCCGGCCTGCACGTTCAGCATGCGGGTGTTATCGTCCGGCACGGAGATCCACTCGATGCCGTCGAGGCTGACACGATCGGCCTCCCAGAAATGCGGGTTTTTCGCCAGGATGACACGGTCGCCGCGCCTCCATTCCGTGATGGTGAAGGCGCCAGAGCCGATGGGTGTTTCGGCGTATTTCTCCGGACCGAGCGTCTCGAAGCCCTTCTTGGAAAGAACCGAGGCGATCGGGAAAGCCAGCGTCGCCAGGAACGGCGCGGTCGCCTGCTTGAGTTTGATCGTGACGGTCTTTGGATCGGTTGCCTCGACCGTGTCCATCACCTTGAAAGGATCCGCCCACAGCGAGCCCTCGTCATCCCTGATGCGGGTGAGGCTGAACACCACGTCGTCGGCCGTCAGGTCGGAGCCGTCCGAGAACTTCGCGTCGCGCAGCTTGAGCGTATAGGTGAGGCCGTCCGGGCTGACCTCCCAACTCTCGGCGAGACCGGGCTCCAGCTTGGTGCCCGTCTTGTCGACGCGGATCAGCACGTCATAGACGTTGGCGAACACCCATAGGTCGATGTTCTGGGCGGTCTTGATCGGATCGAAGGTGGTCGAGTCTTCGCGCCGGCCAATCGTGAGTACGCCGGCGGCTTCTGCGAGCGTCGCCCCCAGGGACAGGCTGGTCATAACGGTGACCAAGCCGATGCGCATCCATTTGCTTCTTAACATCGGTATTCCCCTTCTGGTTTGCCTTTGGTTTCAGTTTGCGACCCCGTCGGCCTGCGGGGTCGCCATCTTCGAGGGAGCAAGCAGCGGCTTGTCCGGATCGATATGCGGAACGGCGGCAATCAGCGCGGCGGTGTAGTCATGCTTCGGCCGGGAGAACACTTCCTCCGACCGACCTTCCTCGACGATCACGCCACGGTGCATCACCACAACACGCTGGCAGAGATTGCGAACGATTGCGAGATCGTGGGCGATAAATATCAGCGTGAGCGACATACGTTCCACCAATTCGCGGAACAACGCCACGATCTGCGCCTGGATGGTGACGTCGAGGGCGGCCACGCACTCGTCCGCAATGATAAGTTTCGGGTCGACGGCGAGCGCGCGAGCTATGCCGGCCCGCTGGCATTGGCCGCCGCTCATCGAGCGCGGCTTGCGGTCGAGGAACGCGCGCCCCAAGCCGACCAGGTCGAGCAGTTCGCTGCAGCGTGCCGGAATTTGCGCGGTCTCGATCTTGCCCTGTACCCGCAGGACCTCGGCCAGCATCTTGCCAACGGTGAGATGAGGATTGAGGGCGTTGTAGGGGTCCTGGAAAACCATGGCGGTTTGACGTCGCAGCATGCCGAGGACTGCGCGACCCGACGCGATGTCCGTACCATCGAACCGTATCGTGCCTGACGAGACCGGCGTAAGTCCAAGGACGGCGCGCCCCAGAGTACTCTTGCCGCTTCCGGATTCGCCGACAATGCCGACCGTTTCGCCCGGCATGACACGGAGTGTGATCCCATTGACGGCATCAACCGCGCCTCGCCGGAACAGGCCGCCCGTGGCGAAGCGCACGTGCAGCTTCTCGATGTCGACCACCGGCACCGCTCCGGGTGTCCGGAGCTTCTCAGCCTTTGCCGGCATGTCCTCCTCCGGCAGCGAGGGATGACTGGCGATCAGCGAACGGGTGTAGGCATGCGCCGGCGTCGCAAGCAGACCGCGCTTCTCTCCAATCTCCACCAGTCGACCTTGCCACATCACCGCGATGCGGTCGCAGACTTGGGCGACGATGCCGAGATCGTGGCTGACCAGGATCACCGAGAGTCCACGCCTGGCGCGGATGTCCATCAGAAGTCGCAGGATCTGCGCCTGTATCGTCACGTCGAGTGCCGTCGTCGGCTCGTCGGCGATCAGGATCCGGGGATTGCTCGATAACGCCGCGCCGATCATGGCGCGCTGGCGCATGCCGCCGGAGAATTCGTGCGGGTAGCTATCGTATTGCCGAGCCGGATCCGAAAACCCGACCTGGGCGAGGATATCCACCGCCGCGGCGCGCGCCGCCTTGGCGTCCAGCCGCTGGTGAAAGCGGATGCCCTCGGTAATCTGGTCGCCGATCCTCATGACCGGGTCGAGATGGCTGCTCGGATTCTGAAAGATCATGCCGATTTCACCGCCGCGCACCGCGAGCATCTCGGCTTCCGGCGCGGTCGTCAGCTCACGCCCGGAAAGTGTGATCGAGCCACCGCTGATCCTGAGCCGGCTCGATGGCAGCAGCCTAACGAGTGAGCGGCAGAGCAGGCTCTTGCCCGACCCGCTCTCGCCGACCAGCCCGAGCACTTCTCCCGGGGCGAGATCGAGCGATACGGCATCAAGCAGGGTACGCTCCCCGCCGTCACCGTCATGGACGACCGTCAGGTCGGTGACCTTGAGCAGCGCCGCGATCACTCGTGAACCCCGAACAAATCGGCCAGCCCGTCGCCGATCATGCTGAAGGCGAAGGCGAGCGTCACGATCGCAAGCCCCGGGAACAGTGTAATCCACCAAGCGGTGGTGACGAAGGCTTGGCCTTCCGCCACCATCACGCCCCACTCAGCGACTGGCGGCTGCACGCCCAGCCCGAGATAGCTAATGGCCGCGCCACTCAGCAGGACGAGGACCGCGTCGGACATCGCGAAGACGACCGAGCCGGCAGCGGCATTGGGCAGGAGGTGACGGAACATGATGCGCATGCGGCTGAAGCCGAGGCTGACCGCCGCAACCGCGTAGTCGTGGTTCTTGAGCACGAGCATCTGGGCGCGGATGAGCCGCGCGTAGGAAACCCAGCCGACGAGGGCCATGGCGATGTAAAAACTGGCCAGGCCAGGCCCGAGGATCGCAATGATCGACAGCATCAATACCAGGAACGGGAAGGCCAAGATGACGTCGACCAGCCGCATGAAGATGGCGTCGACAATCCCGCCGAAGAAGCCGGCTACCGTGCCCAGCGTGGTGCCGATGAGAAAGGGGAAGATAACGCCGATGACGGCGATCTTGAGGTCGATGCGCGTACCCCAGATGACGCGCGAGAGGATGTCGCGGCCGAAATTGTCGGCCCCGAACGGGTGCAGCCAGGACGGCCCCTGGAGCCGTGCTGTCGCGTCCTGGGCGATCGGATCGTAGGGCGCGATCAGCGGCGCGCCGAGCGCGAGGACGACGAACGCCCCAAGCAGGAAGACGCCGGCCGCCAGCGTACCGCGGCGGCGAAAGCGGCCCTTCCTGCCGAGCGCGGGCGCGGCCAAGGGCTCGCTCACAGCTTCACCCTCGGATCGAGAGCCACCGTGACGATGTCAGCCAGGAAGTTGATCAGCACGGTGGCGCAGGCGAAGACCATCGCCACGCCCTGCACGACCATGTAGTCGCGCGAGAAGATGGCGCGCACCAGCAGCTGGCCCATGCCGGGCAGCGCGAAGACGGTCTCTACCACGACGGTGCCGCCTAGCAGCCAACCTATGTTTACGGCGAGAAGGTTGACGGTCGGCACCAACGAATTTGGCAGCACGTGGCGCCAGAACACGATGCTCTCCGGCATGCCGCGCGCGCGCGCGGCAGTCGCCACGTCGGACTTCAAGCCTTCGACCATCGCCGCACGCAAGCTGCGCGCCAGAACGGTCGACAGCGACAGCGAGACAGTGAGGCTCGGCAGCACGAGATGTGCAAGCTTTTCAGAAAGCGTGTTGCCGTAACCGGACACCGGGAGAATGGCGAGTTCGACGCTGAACAGGATGATCAGCATCAGGCCGAGCCAGAAGGGCGGGAAGCCGATGCCGAAGGTGGAAACGATGCGGATAACTTGGTCGGCCAGCCTGCCCTGATTGCGCGCCGCGATCGCCGCCACCGGCACGGCGATCAATACCGACAGCACAACGCTGCAAAGCACCAGCGTCATAGTGGGCTCGATGCGCGTGGCGATCAGCTTCAGCACATCGATCTTGTAGAGGATCGAGCGCCCCATCTCGCCGTCCGCGAGGTTGCGCAGGAAGTAGAAATACTGGGCGAGCATGGGCTCATCGAGGCCGTACTGGGCGCGGATGCGGGCGATCGCTTCGGGGGTGGCGCGGGCGCCGAGCAGAACGCGGGCGGGGTCGCCAGGAATGAGCCGGACCAGGACAAAGGTAACCACGCTGACGCCGAACAGGACCGGAAGAAGCTGGATCGGGCGATAGAGGACAAACTTGTACCGATGCATGTCTCACCGTTCCAATGTTCAGTGCTTCATGTCTTCGCCCCGTGACGCGACAGGAAGTCGATCAGCACGCGGTAGTAGTCCTCAGGGTTCTCATAGAAGGGCATGTGGCTGGATTCGCGCATCATGCTCACTTCCGCTTTGGGATGGCAGTGTTCTCACCCTTGCCGAAGTAAGCCCTGATCCTATGGCCATCGACACGGATGTCGACCTGATTGTCGGGGCTGATATCACGCCACATGGTTTATCCCCATTTCATGAAAGACGCAGTGTATCCGCCGACGGTCCGCCACCCTCGGCAGTTTATTCCTAAGCCATCCTTTCGCAACTATAAGGTTCGAGGTCATCTCGTCAGAGACAAATGAGACTGGCAACAGGCATGCCGGATTGAAACGATGAGGCACCAATTCACACGGCATGAGACCCTCGACGGGCGCATTGATCACGCCTTTGAAGCCGTGAAGAACTTCGGCGCCATGACCCGGTCTAACTGCTGGCCGCACGCACCTCGGTGCCCTTCTTCTGGAACTACCAACCAGGAGCCGAAACACGCATCAGCCATTTCCTGACGTCGGAAGCCGAACCGGTGGCTATCTGCTCGACCATGACATGCCGGCCGGCGTGACGGTCCCGATCCATATGCCGCAGGCGGCTACGTCACCGTGACGGGGACGCTGGCGCCCGGCGCCACCGCGCGAGACCATGCAAAACATCGCCGATTTTGGCCTGCTGGCGCAGGTCTTCCACGAGGTGGCGTACCAAGCTTATGCGGCTACGGTGCAGGATCTGGCATCGGTCCACCTCACCGCGCCGGAAAAGGCAGTGTCTCGGCCACTGTGCAAACGGCTACTCGGCGAAGGAAATCTCGCGTCTCATTGGTCGTTCGGCCCAACGGTCGTGCTTCACTTGAGCACGGCGGCAAAAAAGCTGGGGGCCCGAAACCGCACCCAGGCGGCAGCCATGGCGGTCCGCCTTGGCCTGCTGAGCGAGTCCCAGGCCGCTAGCGACTACGCGACGGTCGCCAAGACGAGAAGTTGACTTCCGGCGCCCGGTATCGACTATACGCTCCGTCTCAGGCAACAGGAGTCCCGCGGTGGCGAGCAAGGTCCATCTTTCATCCCTGAAGCGGTCGCTCGACGCCCTGCCTGAAAGGTTCAAGGGTCCGGGCGGCGTCGTGGGCGTCGTGGCCGACGGCGAGGTGCTGGCCCGGCAGGCATGGGGATATGCCGACCTGGCGAGCGGCCGAGCAATGACGACGGCCACCCGGCTGCCGATCTGCTCGATCAGCAAGCAGTTCACGTGCGGCGTGCTTCTGGATCTTGTGGGCGACCCTGCTCGCTTCGACGACCGTGTGAGGGAGTTCCTGCCGCGCCTCGAGGGCCGGTTGCCGCGTGTGGCGGACTTCTGCAACATGCAATCGGGCCTGCGGGACTACTGGGCGCTGACCGTCGTGCATGGCGCGCAGCCCGAAGGCGTCTTCGGCCGCGACGACGCCAAGCCGCTTCTCGCCCGCATGCGTACCACCCACTTCGAGCCCCGCAGCAGCTATTCCTATTCCAACAGCAATTTCCGCATCCTATCCGACCTGCTGGAAAATTTCGCGGGCCGTTCGCTGGCTGAGCTTTACGCCGACCGGTTGTTTGGACCTGCGGGCATGGAAACCGCGCTTCTGACTGCCGACACCAGCAAGCCTGTGGATGGCGTGATTGGCTACGAAGGCACCGACCAGGTCGGCTTCTTTCCCGCCACGAATCGCATCTTCTGGACCGGCGATGCCGGCATCTCGGCTTCGCTGGACGACATGCTGGCGTGGGAGCGCCATATCGATGACACCCGCGACGAGGATGACGGCCTCTATCGGCGTTTGTCGCTGCCGCAGACGTTCAGCGACGGCGCACCTGCGCGCTATGGCAATGGCCTTGCGCACGAGACGGTGGACGGCGTCGCCGTGACGGGGCACGGGGGTGCCTTGCGCGGCTTCCGCCTGCAGCGCATGCATGCGGCGTCGAAGCGGTTGTCGGTGGTCGTCCTGCTCAACCATGAAGCCGATGCCCATGGGGCGGCGCGCATGGTGCTCCGCGCGGTCCTTGGTCATGATGAGATCCCGGCTTCCGACCACCCAGCCGATCCGACCTGGAACGGCCACTATTTGGACAAGACGAACGGCCTTCTGCTCAGTGTAAAGACGGATGGCGCATCGCTCGATGCACACTATGCCACCGCGTCCGACCGACTGCGTCTCAACTCCAAGAACAGTGCCGAGGCGCCCTCGATGACGTTGACGCGTGATGGCGACGCCGTCCGGTTGAACCGCGCAGGTGAAAATCTCAGCGCCCGTGCGGTCCGCGTCACTGGGGAGGCCAGCCCGGGGCTTGAAGGAAAATACTTCTCCAGCGAACTGGACGCTTGGCTGGAAATCGACAGGGCCGGCACCGCGCTGTTTGGCCGCTTCGAAGGCCTGTTGGGTCGCGGCCCCATGCACACGATCTACCCGGTGGGGCGGGATGTCTTCGTCCTGTCTTGCCAGCGTTCGATGGACGCTCCCGCGCCTGGCGACTGGACCATCCAGATCGTACAGGACTCTGCAGAACGCATTCGCGGCCTCGTCGTTGGCTGCTGGCTGGCCCGGAACATCGCCTACGGGAAAGTCCACTGAAGGCCCTCTTTAATGGCGTTTTTGAAAGATCCGACCGATTGTCGTCGCGCGAGCGACATGGATGATCGGACCGTCCGCGAAGCGACGACCCATCGGGGCGGCGGAATGCATTCAGGAAGCTGAACATTCGAGCGTACTCAGAACTCCCCGGAGCCGGAGACGGAAGCTGACTTCTACGACCGGGAGGAGGCGTAAACCCGACCTCAGACTACGCTAGCCGGAATGTCCGCTTCCAGGGGAAAGCAAAGTTTGCCTCAACGGCCGATATCAGGCGCTAAGCGGACAGGTTCCACGATCAGCCAGTGCGCAGTTAATCGACCACACCACTCAAGGTATCAGCACGACCTTGCCGGTCGAGCGGCGCTCCTCCAGCAGGCGGTGCGCTTCGTTGGCCCGGTCAAGCGGATAGCGGCCGCCTTGCGTCACGGCAACCTGGCCGCCGGCGGCCAGTTGGAAAAGCTCCGACAGGCTGGCCCTGAGGCCGTCGGCGGAGTGCAGCGGAAGCAGGGAAAAACCTCGAAGTGACTGGTTTCGGGTGATCATCGCTTCCAGTTCCGCAGCGCCGATCGCGTATCTGCCCAGCGCCGCAAAGACCAGCTCTCCACCTGGCGCGAGAACCTCCAGCGATGCCGCCGTCATCGCGCCGCCGACAATGTCGTAGACGACATCGACGCCGGCGCCGCCAGCCGCCTCCCGCACTCGCGCGGGCCAATCCGACGTGCTGTAATCGACCGCGGCATCGGCTCCAAGCGACAGGGCAAGATCGAGCTTGGCCCTGCTGCCGGCGACCGCGATCACGGCGCTTGCGCCCTGGCGTTTGGCGAGTTGGACCAGCAGGGACCCGACACCGCCTGCAGCTGCAGTGACCAGCACGGACTTGTCGGCGGGCGGGCTTTGCCGCAGCAGATGAAAGGCCGTCAGCCCCTGCACCATCAAAGCCGTCGCATCTTCGAACGAGAGCGCGTCCGGCAGTGGAACGGCCAGCGTTGCGTCGATCGTCACATAGTCGGCATAGCCGCCATACGGGTGCGTTGAAGCGAACAGCGGCGCAGCTATGCGTGTCTCGGCCAGCGAGATGTCGACCCCGTGACCAAGCGCCTCCACGATGCCGGCAGCCTCGACGCCGAGAACCATCGGCAATTGCGGCGTCACCGCGTAGCGATCCCCGCGCATCAACACTTCGAAGAAATTCACGCCGGCCGCATGAACGCGGATCAGCACCTCGCCTGTTTGCGGCTCTGGCTTCGGCATCTCGACGACGTCCAGGACGTCGGGACCGCCGAAACGGTTCAGCTGAATGGCTCTCATGGCATGCATCCATCGCTATGGCATCGGCTGCTGTTTGCCACTATCTGCCTGATCGCGACTACACACTCATTTGTCCCCTGCTGACCAGGAGGTGACCATGGCAATGCCGACCAAAACGGGGCCGACCAAAAGGGAGCCGACCAAGAAGCTGCCAACCAAGAGACTGCCGCTGCTGCCGGCGGAACGCGCGCTAAAGGTGATCTCGGGCCGATGGAAGGCTGTCATTCTCTACCATCTCTTCGACGGCCCCCGGCGGCTGTCGGCGCTGAAGACGCTGGTGCCTGATATCACCCAGAAAGTGCTGATCCAGCAGCTTCGCGAAATGGAGGAACACGGCCTTGTCAGACGCGAGATCTTTGCCGAGATCCCCTCACGCGTCGAATATTCGGCGACGCGCCTCGGCCTCAGCCTCGAGCCTGTCCTTCTGGCGCTCTGTGAGTGGGGCCAGCACTATGCGGATGAGCTGAACGAAATGGACCGCGTTACCGATTGCATCATCAGGCCTCGGCAGGCGCGCCCGTCAGCCATCGCCTGAATACCAGCCACTGCCTGAATCAAAAGGGGCGACGCAAGCGCCGCCCCCGAAATCCTTCTAGGCATGAATCCTTGTGAGGATTGTCCTGGTCTGCGGTTCAGGCCGCCTTGACTTCCTCGGCCACCGCGTCGGCCTGGCGCGCCGCCTTCAGCACTTTGGCCCACCATGCAACGTCGTTGACCAGCGCGGTCGCCGCCTGGTTCAGGTGCTCGAGCTCCTCGAGCTTCTTTTCACCTTGCCGGACGGCAAGGAAATCGCCCCAGGCAATATGGACTGCCGACTTGACCGGCGCCATCTGCAGCTCGACCGCATGCAGCCTCAGCTGCTCGACGGCACGCGCGCCGCCGACGCTGCCATAGCCGACGAAACCGGCCGGCTTCTTGTTCCATTCATTGGCGGCGTAGTCGATCGCGTTCTTCAGCACGGCGGTCGGGCCATGGTTGTATTCGGCGGCGGTGAAGATGAAGCCGTCGAACTCGGCGACCTTCTTCTGCCAGCGCTTTGCCACTTCATTCTGCGACGGCGCCCAGGCGGACGAGGCGACCTCGTCGAAGAACGGCAGCGGGAAGTCGCGCAGGTCGACCACTTCCACGTCGATGTCGGCATGCGACTTGGCGATCTTGGCGATCCACTGGGTCGGAACGTCGGCGAAGCGAGCGGCGCGGGTCGAACCGACGACAATGGCGATTTTGGGTTTGGACATAGAGGGGCTCTCCTTCAGGCGAATTTCTGGTATCGTTTAGATACCTGAGCTATATGAGTGACTGCGCCGACGAGGCGCAAGGAGGCACCTTTTTGATACCAAGGCACCCGCACCGCACCGAGGACTGCCGCGCCATCTCGGAAATCCTGCAGCGCGTCGGCGACAAATGGACCGTGCTCGTCGTCGGCAAGCTCGGTGACGGGCCGCTGCGCTTCAACGAATTGCGCAGCGCCGTCGGCGGCATTTCGCAAAAGATGCTGACCACCACGTTGCGCGGGCTGGAGCGCGACGGCTTCGTCACCCGCACCGTGTTTCCGACCATTCCGCCACGCGTCGACTATGAGCTGACCGACCTTGGCTACGAGCTGCTTGTGCCGGTCGGCGCGCTCGGCGAATGGGCGCGCAAGAACACCGAGCGGGTCAAGGCCGCTCGCGCGAGGTTCGATGGGCTTCATGCCTGAAACTCTTGCGCTGCAAGGGTTTGCGCAGGCGCGTAGCGTAGACGAATTCTACGGCTGCATCTGCATTCCGGCCCGCACGGCTTCTGTCCCGTTTCGATTTCGGGCTCGGTTGACCACCTTGCCGTCGATGGCGCCCCTCGCCGCAATTGCTTACGCTCCTCGCGCCGGTGTCTTACGTCGCGTCGCAGGCAGATTTCGCAGCTCGGCACTTGCCGCTTGAGGGTGCGGTTTTCGGACCGCAACTGGCTGCGGCCTCGTCTCGTTTGACCTCGCTCAGGCGGTCGCGGCCATCAAACAGAACAAGGCGAAGCGCGCCTGCCAATGCGCCGTTCAGCAATCATTGACGCATTGTCCATGCGCTGCCGGATATGGTCACGGCAATGTGCAAACGCGACGCATCGCCATTCGCATGCAGGAGGCTGGCAGCGGCGCGCCGATTAAGCTGACTGCGTCCAGCCGGTCAGCTTTCCGCCGGAACGGCCTTCGGCTTGCCTTCGCCGTCCAGCGCCACCATGACGAAGTCGGCGTGGGTGACCTTCTCCATCAGGTCGGAGAGGTAGCGCTGCGCCCATGCCTCGACCTTGAGCGTCATCGAGGTGCGGCCGACGCGCTCGACATGCGTATAGATGCACAGCGTGTCGCCGATCTTCATCGCCTTGGCGAACGACATTTCCTTCACCGCTGCCGTCACCACGCGGCCCTTGGCGCGCTCGGCGGCGCGGATGCCGCAGGCCAGGTCCATTTGCGCCATCACCCAGCCGCCAAAAATGTCGCCCGCCGCATTGGCGTCCGAAGGCATGGCCAAGGTCCTCAGCGTCAGATCGCCGATCGGCCGCCCGTCCGCGTAATGCACCATGCGCCAAAATCCCCTCGATATCGATCTTCTCCCGTATCGGGATGGCACCGATGCGTCAACGCGCACTGCCAAGTGCTAGACTGCGCACAGTGAGTTGAGAAAGGCAGCTGACATGGAACTAGCCTCTCGCCCTCTGACATCAGATCGATGGCCCACGCTCGAGGAGCTGTTCGGTGAGAGCGCCGTCTGCAGTCGCTGTTGGTGTATGTACGGGCGTATCGGCAGTTCTTATCGAATGCGACCAGGCGAGGAAAACAAGGCGGCGTTTCGACAAGCCGTCGAGCATGGTCCGCCTCCAGGCGTACTTGCTTTCGACGGCGTTACTGCTGTCGGCTGGTGCCAGGTGACACCGCGCGATGCCGTGCCCTGGCTCGATCGGCTGTGGCAGTTGAAGCGGGTGGATGATGCGCCGGTCTGGTCCTTGTCCTGCCTCTACGTGCGAAAAAAATACCGCCTGCAAGGCATCACGTCTCACCTGATCGCAGCGGCGCTGCAAGCTGCAAGGCGCGCAAACGCCCCTGCACTCGAGGCCTATCCTTTTGATGCCGGCGTATCGCCGAGCGCTTCCGGCAGCGGATACGCCTCCACCTTCGCTCGCGCCGGGTTCAGGGCCGTCGCCCGCAGGGTGCCAGCCCGCCCGATCATGCGTTATGATTTCACGCAAAATGCTGATGATGGCGTGTAATGCTGGACCGCTTGGTCACGCGGCAAAGGCCGCTTCGGGCAGGACACCAACTGCAAATGAAGTGCCGGTCGCTTTTTTCACAGGCGATGCCGGAAGCTCCGGTGATCGCGGCGGCTTGCGGCGTCTAGGTTGAGCGAGAATTCGGAGCTGGCCGCAGCCATCATGCAGACCTATGATTTCATCATCGTTGGCTCCGGCTCGGCCGGCTCGGTCGTGGCCGAAAGACTGTCGGCTTCCGGCCGCTTCTCGGTTCTGGTGCTCGAGGCCGGCGGCAGCGACCGGCGTTTCTACGTCCAGATGCCGCTCGGCTACGGCAAGACCTTCTTCGATCCGGCGGTCAACTGGAACTACAAGACCGAGCCGGACCCCGGCCTTGCCGGCAATGTCGACCACTGGCCGCGCGGCAGGTTGCTCGGCGGCTCGAGCTCGATCAACGCCATGGTCTGGATTAGGGGCGCGCGCGAGGATTTCGACGCTTGGGCAGCGGCCGGCAATCCCGGCTGGGGCTTCGACGATCTGCTGCCCGTCTTCAAGGCGCTGGAGGATAATCAGGCCGGCGCCGATCAATGGCGCGGCGTTGGCGGTCCGCTGCATATCACCGACTGCTCGACCTCGGTCCATCCGCTGACCAAGCGCTATCTGGCGGCCGCCAATCACGCCGGCCTGCCGTTCAATCCGGATTTCAACGGCGCCTCCCAGGAGGGCGCCGGCATCTATCAGATCACCACCAAGAACGGCCGCCGCATGTCGGCGGCCCGCGCCTTCCTGCGCCCGGCGATGAAGCGCAAAAACCTCCGCGTCGAGATCAATGCGCTGGCGACCAGGATCCTGTTCGAGGGCAAGCGCGCCGTTGGCATCGAGTACCTGCAGAACGGTGAGACGAAAAAGGCCCGCGCCGGCCGCGAGGTCATCCTGTCCGGCGGCTCGATCAATTCGCCGCAATTGCTGCAGCTCTCCGGGGTCGGCCCGTCGGCGCTGCTCGGCGCGCTCGGCATTGCCGTCGTCCACGCCAATGAGAATGTCGGCGCGAACCTGCAGGACCATGTCGGCATCAACTACACTTTCAGGGGCAGGCTGCCGACGCTCAACCAGATCCTGCGCCCGTGGTGGGGCAAGCTCATGGTCGGCATGCAATACATGCTGATGCGCTCCGGCCCGCTGTCGCTGTCGATGAACAATGCCGGCGGCTTCTTCCGCACCGATCCGGCGACGGCACGGCCCAACATGCAGCTCTATTTCCAGGCGTTCTCGACCGTCATTCCGAAGAGCGGCGAGCGCCCGATCCTGACGCCCGATCCGTGGCCGGGCTTTTCCATCGGCCTGTCCAACTGCCGTCCATCGAGCCGTGGCGAGATCATGATCCGCTCCGCCAATCCGCGCGACTATCCGAAGATCGTCGCCAACGCCTTTTCGACCGAGGCTGATGTCGCCGAGATGCTGGCGGCGGTGAAGTTCATCCGGAAGATCGCCGCAATGCCGGCAATGGCCGAGATCATCGAGGAAGAGGTGTTGCCGGGCCTGTCAATCACCTCCGACGCGGATATCATCCAGGATTTCAGAAAGCGCTCGGGCACTGTCTACCACCCGGTCTCGACCTGCCGCATGGGGCCGGACGCCACCGCCGCTGTCGTCGACCCGCGCCTGCGGGTTCACGGCCTCGCCGGCTTGCGGGTTATCGACGCCTCGATCTTTCCCGATAACATCACCGGCAACACCAACGCCGCCGCGATCATGACCGGATGGAAGGGCGCCGAACTGGTTCTGGAGGATCAAAAATGAAAATCACCGACGTCAAAACCTGGGTTGTCGGCAATCCGCCGCCCGGCATCGGCGGCAAGTATTTCATCTTCGTCAAGCTCACCACCGACGGCGGCGTGGTCGGCTATGGCGAGGCCTACAACGCCACCTTCTCGGCCCATGTCACCGCAAGAATGATCGAGGACATGGCCGAGCGCTATCTGATCGGCCGCGATCCGCACGACATCGAGAACTTCTTCCGCCGCGCCTATTCGTCCGGCTTTACCCAGCGCCCGGACGTGTCCGGCATGGGCTGTTTTTCGGCGCTCGAAATCGCCTGCTGGGACATCATCGGCAAGGAGGCCGGCAAGCCGGTCTACAAGCTGCTCGGCGGCCAGGTTAACGAAACGCTGCGTTCCTATACCTACCTCTATCCGCACAGCGGCAGCGTCCATTCGGAAGATGCCCGCGGCAACAACGTCTACAACGACCCCGACCTGGCGGCCGAATGCGCGCTCGAATATGTCGAGCAGGGTTTTAATGCCGTCAAGCTCGATCCGGCCGGACCCTACACCGCCTTTGACGGTCACCAGCCGCGTCTCGTCGACATCGATCTCTCCGCCCGCATGGTCAAGGCGATCCGCGAGGCGGTCGGCACAAGGGCCGACATCCTGTTCGGCACGCATGGCCAGTTCACCGCATCGGGCGCGCTGCGCATGGCCCGCGCCATCGAACCTTACGATCCGCTGTGGTTCGAGGAACCGGTGCCGCCCGACATGCCCGAAGTGATGGCGCAGGTGGCGCGCGGCACGTCGATCCCGATCGCCACCGGCGAACGGCTGACAACGAAATTCGAGTTTGCCCGTGTCATCGAGAACCGCGCCGCGACCATCCTGCAGCCCGACCTTGGCCGCTCCGGCGGCATTCTCGAAACCAAGAAGATCGCCGCCATGGCCGAGGCCTATCACATCCAGATCGCCCCGCACTGCTATTGCGGGCCGATCGTCGGCGCGGCCAACATCCAGCTTGCCGTGACCTTGCCCAATTTCCTCATCCTGGAATCGCTGAAGCAGTGGGACGGTTTTCACGAAAAACTGCTGAAGAAGAAGATCGAGTGGCAGGACGGCAACGTCGTTCCGTCGAAGGAGCCGGGCCTTGGCGTCGAGCTCGACGAAGCCGTATGCGAAGCGCATCCCTGGACCGGCACGGAGCTGCATTTGCAAATGATGCAGACGCCGTTGACGCCGTGAACGCGCGCGAGAGTCACGCGTTCATCGGCCGCGGGGTCTCCCGGCCAGGCTCAAGCTATGCCGTCAGGTAATTGTCATGCGATTCCAGCATGTTGTCCTGGCCGCCTAAATCACGATCGAAGCGACCGGAACCAAGGTCTCAACAGCTTGATTCAATACCTCAGCGTCAGCGCGCCGGGCAGGATCTCGAAGGTCGCCGGTATGCGCCCCGGCGACTCGCCGTCTATGTCGACCAGCGCGCCGTTCTTTTTCACATCGCCGAGCGGTTCGACGACGACTTTCCTGCCGCGCAAAATGGTGATTGCCGGATGGTTGCGATGCCGGCCGCCATAGAGCAGACGGATGTCCCAGATCAGCTTCAGCTTGCCAGCCGCGCGCAGGATGACGATGTCGAACTGGCCGTCGTCCAGTTGGGCATCCGGCGCGATCATCATGCCGGCGCCGAAGAATTTTCCGTTGGCCACCGCCACCAGCGCGACGCGCGCCTCGACCGGGACGCCGTCGTCGACGGTGATCACGACGTCCTGGAACCGGTAGCGCATGAATTCCCACAGGGTGCGCCAGTAGAACAGCGCCTTGGCCGACACATTGCCCTTGCGCTTGTCGGCGTTGACCGCGCGGTCGGTGGCGCCCGACAGGCCGAGGCTGGCGATGTTGATGAAATGGCGGCTGGCCAGCGCGCCATGGTCGTCGACATAGGAGATGCGGCCGGCATCGACCCGGCGGGCCTTGGCCTCGGCGATGCGCTTCAGCGTCAGGTCGACCTCGTCCGAAAGGCCGAGCCCGCGGGCGAAATCGATGCCGGCGCCGCAAGGCAGCAGGCCGAGTTCGGCCGTCCGGCCGCTTTCCGCAAACGCCTGCAGCAGCCCGTCGGCGACTTCGCTGGCGGTGCCGTCGCCGCCCGCCGCGATCACCAGGTCGCAGCCGCTGGCGGCAAGGACCAACGCCAGCCTTTCGCCGTCGCCGGTCGCCTGCGTCTCGCGCAGCTCGAAATCGCCGAAATGTTTCCTGAGCGAAGCGCTGACCTCGGGCCAATGCCGCTTGAGCCAGCCGCCGCCGGCAATCGGATTGAGAACCACCCCGACCTTCAAGAATGCCTCCCCATAGGATAGCAACGACACTGCTGTCCTAAAATCCTTCGCCGGCATTGAAGCCCGCGCCGTAGTGTGGGGCAAGAGCAGAATCCTGCAGCTCGCCGCAGGATGGGCGTGTCCCGCCCCGCATCTCGGCAAAATAAACGCGCCGATGCAGGCGCTGATCCCCGATAATCCCGCAATCCACAGGCTCGCAGCCGTTTCGCCAAACGCTTACCTCCCGTACATTAAACCCATCTCAGGCGGCTACCGATTGCCAAGTCGAAAGGCGAAGCGAAACGGAAGATTTCCTGAGGCCCGTACAGCCCCGAACGCAGGCTTGCCTGTTTTGAGGACCGAGACTACGGGGCCGCGGAAAGCGTGCGAACGCCTACGGCGGACCGATGCTGCCATGAAGGACGGCAAAAACCTTCGATGGCGCGCTGGACGAAGCTTGCAAAGGTGGAGACTGGCGAGGTCCCGAACGGACGCTGCCCTCGGGCGGTGGCTGGCAGGACCGTCAACATCAAGGCCGGCATGGCGCGACGTCTTTACGGAAGTTGCTGCCGCGACCGTGTCCTGATCTGACAGGGAGGCGCTGGGAGAAATCCCGGCGCCGACTGTTTTTGGGGCTGCTCTCGCGATTTGACCGCCTGTCTCTCGCGGTTCGCCCGGAGCGAAGCTTCCTGGTGTTGATTCAGAAACTGGCAGCAGACCTCAAGTTCGGGCTAACCCGCCGCCGCGTCCGTTGCGCCGATCTTGCGCACCAGCGCCGCCGTCGCCAGCATCGCCCCCATGTCTGATATCATCGGCGCAACATGCTTGGCGTAGTCGAGCGGCACCGAGATATCAGGCAGCTCGAAAAAATTCCTCGTCTGCGGCAGGAGTAAAAAGCCGTCGCTGCCATTGAGCGCGACCCGCGCCGGATCATCAGGCCATGTCTCCTTGAGCCATGTCAGTGCCTGCGCCAGCCGGCCGCTCACCAGCGGCTGCGCCGCTTCGACATTGTCGCTGCGGAAGTCGTAGGCGGCATCGAGTTCGGGCACCCCGCATGACAATTCCTGCATCTTGCTGGCGAACATGCCGCGGAAGAACCCGACGGCCATGTCACTCCGGCGGGCGGCCACCAATATGCCGGGGAACGGCACCAGGGTCTCGAAGGCAACGACGATCCCCTTGAATGCTATCGTGCCGCCCGTGCCTTGCCGGAGATCGGCTTCGTAAAGCTCGAACGGAAATCCCTCGTAGCGGCCGGATACGATGTCGTCGAAGCGCTTGGCGTTGAACGTGCCGATCGTCTCGCGCGGCAGCCGGTCGAACGAATTCGGTGTCACCTCATGCTCGTAGCGCAGGTCCCTGATGAAGCCGAAGATGATCGGCAGCAGTGTCTTGCGGTGCTGCAACCTGCTCGTCGGCTTGATCACCTGGAAATAGAGCAGGATCGCCGCCACCAACCCGACGACATAGAGCAACACATGCGGCGTCGAGAACCATTGCTCGTAGGGATCGGCGATCCTGTTAAAAAGCCAGGCGACAAGCGCCACGAACACCAGCACCAGGCCGATGAACAGCGGCACCCGCCAGCGGACTTGCCGGTAGGCCGAAGCCCTTTCGGCGTCATAGGCCGCGAGATTGCTCCTGATGCCGGCGATGTCAGTTTCATCAGGCATGAAATCCGCTGCTTCCATCGCCATCCCACCGTCGAAATGATCGAACACCCAGCTCGGACAATAGCCGGTTTTGCGGAAAGTCGCGCGACTACAGCGTTGGGATGGTGGTGAGCCCACACGATTTATCCGAGCCATCAGTCAACTGTGGCCATCAATTCCCGTTACCAAAAACCGCAACGAAACGGTCCGTAACGTTTTGCCTTAATGCGCCCTCCAGCGCCTCAATGGGAACCAGCCGCTCATGGTCGCCGGCGCGCAGCCGCATGAAGGGATGCAGCCGGTAGGCGGCAATGGCGCCACGCGTGTCGGCGTCGGCGCTGATATCGACGGTCAGGATGCCCCCGATGCGGCCGGGCCATGGCTGGCGGGCAAAGGCGGTGCCGAGGAAATCGCCGAGCCCATAGGCGACGAGCGCCTTGCCGATCCGCTCCACCGGCTGCACGACATGGGCATGGTGGCCAGCGATCAGCCCGACGCCCTGCGCGGCCAGACGCCGGCTCAGCGCCCGCGTTTCAGCCTGCGGAAAATGCCGGAATTCCCAATCCCAATGTGGCACGGCGCAGGTAAGGTCGACGGCGTCGCGGCGCGGCCATCGTGCCGGGTCGCCTTGCATCGACACACGGCCGGCGAACGCCGCCGCGCCGGCATTACGCCACAGCGTGAAGGCGGCAAAGCCTATTGTCAGCGGCCCGACAGCGAGGCGTTCGACCGGACCGGCGGCCGCGGTACCGATGCTGCGGATGCCAAGCCGTTCCAGCGCTGCCACGGTCTCGTCAAAACCCTCGACGCCCTGGTCGAGCGCATGGTTGTTGGCGAGCGACAGCACCAGTTTATCGCGCGAGATGCCGACGGCGGCCAGCGCCTCGGCAAGAAACCGCTCGGTCATGGCATGACGAGTGCCAAGCTTTGTGCCCATCGCCGCGCTCGGTCGCTCCAACACCGGGCTTTCGCAATTGCCGATCACCAGATCGGCAGAGCCGAGCAGCGTGGCGATCGCCGGGTCGCATTGCGGCGCGATGCGATTGGCCACCGCCGAGATATCGCCGACAAAGGCGAACCGCACCGTCCGCGCCGGTGGCGGCTCGATCATGATTCCTGCCGCCGGCGCAAAGCCTTGGCGATCGCCGCTGAGCGAAGGCTTCAAGAAGCGTGGCAGCCAGGACAATTTGTAGGGAAGCGGATAATTCGACACGCGCAGCCTGCACCGGGATGAATGACCACGGTAAACGATGCGGCCGATATAGCGAAGCGCCTCCGTTCGCAATCGAGCGGCCAGATGCCCGCAGTAGGCGCAACACACAGGATGAGTATATTGTTGCCGCCGAACGGCATACCGGAGGACCAAAATGACGCGATTTTCGAGCCTGCTCGCATCCGCCCTTCTTCTGCTGCTGCCGGTTGCTTCCGCCGGTGCCGCGGCCCCCGAACCGGCCGCCCTGTTCGAGGCAAAAACCGTAGCCGACCGCGACAGCACGCTTGCTGCGCTGGAAGCCGCTGCGCCCACTGATCCTGCGTCGGCCTACGCCGCCGGCGCCGGCCAATTCTTCACCGCGCTGGAGATCCTGGCCGGCGGCCTGCACCGCCACGGTTTCGAAAGCCCGCAATCGTTCATGCTGCCGCTGATGCGGCTGCCGGTGCCGGACAATCCCAATCCCGAGCCACTGACCTACGACGGCTTCCGCGCCATCCTGGTCGCCTTCCGCGATCGGCTGGAAAAGTCCGCAGCCACGCTTGGATCCGTGCCTGCCGATGCCGACATCGGCATCGAGGTCGACCTCACCCGTCTCGGCATCGACCTCAACGAGGACGGCCAGATCGCGCCGGACGAAAGTGCCGCCGCAATTATGGCGTCCCTGTCACGCGGCGGTGCGCCAGACCCGGCCGCACCCGCCCTCACCTTCCGCTTCGACCGCGCCGACGGCTACTGGCTGCAGGGCTATGCCGAATTCCTGATGGCGCAGGCGGATTTCTGGCTGGCGCATGACTTCAGCAACGCCTTCGACGGCTCGTTCCACATGCTGTTTCCGCGCGCAAAACTGCCGCTGCAGGACACGCTCGTGCCGCCGGACGGCGGCATGAGCGGCGGCATGTTTTCGGCCGAGTGGCGCATCGCCGACTTCATCTCGCTGGTTCATCTGGTCAATTGGCCGGTGGTCGAGCCGGAGCGCCGCCAGGCGGCGCGCCGCCACCTCATGGAAATGATCCGGCTGTCCCGCGAAGACTGGAAGGCGATCCGCGCCGAGACCGACAACGACCGTGAATGGCTGCCCGGCCCGCAACAGAAAGGCGCCAGCCCGCTCACCGGCCTGGAGGTCGGCGAGGAGCAGGTCCAGGCCTGGCACGCCGCGCTTGATATGGCTGAGGACCTGCTCGAAGGCCGCACCTTGCTGCCGCATTTCCGCTTCGCCGACAAAGGCATCAACATGAAGCGCTTCTTCGACGAGCCAAAGCCCTTCGACCTGGTGCTGTCGATCACCGGCCCGGCCATCGCGCCCTATCTCGACAGCGGAAAGATCCTCACCAGCGAAGAGTTCGACCAGATCCGGCGCCAGTTCGGCGGCGCCGGGTTTTTGACCTTTGCGCTGTGGTTCAACTGAGGGCGCGTTCGACATCGCTCCTGACACCCTTGTGTCAGCAGCCTGGTTTCCTCTCGCGCCCCTGGCCACTCCGCTCTTTCCATTTTGGCCGATACCTCCCATATTTGGGGCATGGCCAAACTTCCCGACAAAAAGACGCCGCCGCCGGCGCGTGACGATCGTGCTTCGCCGCCCAAGCGGCGCAGCCCGTTGACCGATTTCCTCGATGCGTCCGAGCCGCTGCACAAGCGCGGTTTTGCCGAGGCGCCGCAGGCTGAATTGTCAGGCACGCCGCTGACCGGCTCGATCGCCGATTGGGCCGAGCAGATCGAGCAGGAAGCCGAAAAGGAAGGGCGCCAAGTCTCCCCCCTTGAGGGAGAGATGTCGCCGAAGGCGACAGAGGGGGTCGGCAAAGGAGGCGCTCAACATGAGGGCACGTCGAGCCCGGCCGCACCGACCCCACCCGGCGGCTCCGCCGCCACCCTCCCCTCAAGGGGGAGGGAAGTCCCCAAGGCGAAAAAGATCCCTGAACGCTCCTCTTCCCCTGGCCGCACGGCGCGCGGCACCTCGATGGGCGGCGCGGCTTCGGCGCGGGAGCGAACCGCGGCCGGCCTCAATCCGGTTGCCGGCCTCGATGTTTCTCTGGAGGAAGCCGAGACCATGGCCTCCGGCGGTGTCACCGCCACGGTGGCGGCGCTGTCGGCGCTGATCGAGTCCGGCAACCCGCTGCACAAGGACGGCGTGCTGTGGACGCCGCACCGCCCGGCCCGGCCCGAAAAATCCGAAGGCGGCATTGCCATCAAGATGGTGTCGGATTTCGAGCCGGCCGGCGACCAGCCGACGGCGATCAAGGACCTTGTCGAGGGCGTCAACGACAACGACCGCACCCAGGTGCTGCTCGGCGTCACCGGCTCGGGAAAGACTTTTACCATGGCCAAGGTGATCGAGGAGACGCAGCGCCCTGCCTTGATCCTCGCCCCCAACAAGACGCTGGCCGCGCAGCTTTATTCCGAGTTCAAGAAATTCTTCCCGGAGAATGCTGTCGAGTATTTCGTTTCCTACTACGACTACTACCAGCCGGAAGCCTATGTGCCGCGGACGGATACCTTCATCGAAAAGGAATCGTCGATCAACGAGCAGATCGATCGCATGCGCCATTCGGCGACGCGCTCGCTGCTGGAGCGCGACGACGTCATCATCGTCGCCTCGGTGTCCTGCATCTACGGTATCGGCTCGGTCGAGACCTACACGGCGATGACCTTCCAGATGCAGATCGGCGACCGGCTCGACCAGCGCGCGCTGCTCGCCGATCTCGTCGCGCAGCAATACAAGCGGCAGGATGTCAATTTCGTGCGCGGCTCGTTCCGCGTGCGCGGCGACACGATCGAGATTTTTCCGGCCCACTTGGAAGACCGCGCCTGGCGTATTTCGCTGTTCGGCGACGAGATCGAGGCGATCACCGAATTCGACCCGCTGACCGGCCAGAAGACCGGCGAATTGAAGAGCGTCAAGATCTACGCCAATTCGCACTATGTGACGCCGCGCCCGACCTTGAATCAGGCTATCAAGTCGATCAAGGAAGAGCTCAAGCAGCGGCTGGTCGAACTCGAGCGCGCCGGACGCCTGCTCGAGGCGCAGCGGCTGGAGCAGCGCAGCCGCTTCGACCTCGAGATGCTGGAAGCCACCGGCTCCTGCGCTGGCATCGAGAACTATTCGCGCTATCTCACCGGCCGCCAGCCGGGCGATCCGCCGCCGACCCTGTTCGAGTACATCCCCGACAATGCGCTGGTCTTCATCGACGAAAGCCACGTCACCATCCCGCAGATCGGCGGCATGTATCGCGGCGACTTTCGCCGCAAGGCGACGCTGGCCGAGTACGGTTTCCGTCTGCCGTCCTGCATGGACAACCGGCCGTTGCGTTTCGAGGAATGGGACGCGATGCGCCCGCTTTCGGTCGCGGTTTCGGCGACGCCCGGCGCCTGGGAGATGGAGCAGTCCGGCGGCGTCTTTGCCGAGCAGGTCATCCGCCCGACCGGCCTGATCGATCCGCCGGTCGAGGTGCGCCCGGCCAAGACCCAGGTCGACGACGTCGTCGGCGAAATCCGCGAAACGACGAAGGCCGGCTACCGCACGCTGGTCACCGTGCTGACCAAGCGCATGGCCGAGGACCTGACCGAATATTTGCACGAGCAGGGCATTCGCGTCCGCTACATGCACTCCGACATCGACACGCTGGAGCGCATCGAGATCCTGCGCGACCTGCGCCTCGGCGCCTTCGACGTACTGGTCGGCATCAACCTTTTGCGCGAAGGCCTCGACATCCCCGAATGCGGCTTCGTCGCCATTCTCGATGCCGACAAGGAGGGTTTTTTGCGCTCCGAAACCTCGCTGATCCAGACCATTGGCCGCGCCGCCCGAAACGTCGACGGCAAGGTCATTCTCTACGCCGACCAGATCACCGGCTCGATGGAGCGGGCGATGGCCGAGACCAACCGCCGGCGCGAAAAGCAGATGGAGTGGAACGCGGCCAACGGCATCACCCCGGAATCGGTCAAGTCGCGCATCTCCGACATCCTGGACTCGGTCTACGAGAAGGACCACGTCCGCGCCGACATCTCGCAGTTCACCGACAGCGCCGGCGCGATGATGGGCAACAATCTGAAAGCCCATCTCGATGCCATGGACAAGCAGATGCGCGACGCAGCCGCCAATCTCGATTTCGAGAAGGCGGCCCGCATCCGCGACGAGATCAAGCGGCTGCGCGAGATGGAGCTGTCCATCTCCGACGATCCGCTGGCCAAATATGCCGACATGGAAAGCCCGGTTTCGGGCCGCGAAAAGGGCAAGCACAACAAGGGCCGCGCCATCCACCGCACGGTCGACGATGACGGCAAGGGTCTGTTCCGCAAGCCCGCGCTCGACGAGATGGGCGCCGACGGCGCCGTGCCGGTCAAGAAGCCGCTCTTCGCAAAACCCTCGCTCGACGCCATGGGTCCGGGCACTGACATGCCGACTCCCGCCGGTGCGGTGTCCCGCTCGCTGTTCAAGAAACAGTCGGCCGAAGAGGCGCACGGCTCCGATTTCGGCATTCCCGGCGAGCCGATCAAGCCGCTGTTCAAGAAGAACTCGCTCGACGAAATGACGGTGCGACGGACTGAAAAGCCTGTTGAGGGAAAAGTGCCGGCCAAGCCACAGCCGATCTCCCGCCAAACGGGGGAGATGCCCGGCAGGGCAGAGGGGGGCGCGAAGGAACGCAACGATTCCGGTAAGCCAATCGTCCGCCAGCGCAGTGGTATCGGCTCCTACGAGGATCCGGCCGACGCTCGCCGCGAAAAGCGTCGACCCGGCAAGACCGGCCGGCCGGGACGGTAGCGTTCCTTCGCGCCCCCCTCTGTCCTGCCGGACATCTCCCCCGCATGGGGGGAGATTGGCAACTTCAGCGCTTAGCTCACTTTTACACGCCCACTTGCCATCGGCCCCTCCCCTGGTGTAGCCAGTTTCCATAACTCGAACGTCTTGAAAGGAGGGCTGCGTGTCTTTCGACCACCACCGTCAGCGCGGCCTTGTCCCTGCCCTGCGAGCTCGCTTGCAGGGCTGACCAGAGACGGTCCGGGATCTCCCGCTTCGATTTTCTTGGTCTGCCCTTCGTGGTGCTGCAACGCCGAGCCTGATGGCCTGCCTGCGCGCCGTCAAAGTGCATCGAACCGGAATTCATTCCGGGCAGACCAGAGAAACCAACATGGCCCTGATCAGCCTCAAGTCCCTCGGCGTCACCATGAGTGCGCCGCTCTTTTCCAACCTTGACCTCAGCATCGGCACCGGCGACCGGCTCGGCATCGTCGCCGCCAACGGCCGCGGCAAGTCCACCTTGCTGAAGTGCCTGACCGGCGAGATGGAGCCGACATCCGGCGACATCACCCGCACGCGCGGCCTGCGCGTCGGCTATGTCGAGCAAGCCATTCCCGCAGCATTGGCGGAGCACGGCTTTCAGCAGGTGGTGGCCGACGCCTTGCCGGTCGAGCAGGCCGAAAGCGAGCAATGGCGCGTCGACGTCGTTCTCGATTCACTCGACGTGCCGCAGCCGATGCGCGAGCGGCCGATGCGGGCCTTGAGCGGCGGCTGGCAAAGGCTGGCGCTGATCGCCCGCGTCTGGGTCACCGATCCCGATGTGCTGCTTCTCGACGAGCCGACCAACCACCTCGACCTCGCCAAGATCAGCCAGCTCGAAACCTGGCTGAACGCGCTGCCGCCCGAGGTGCCGGTGGTGATCGCCAGCCACGACCGGGCATTCCTCGACGCGACGACCAACCGGACGCTGTTCCTGCGCCCCGAACAGTCGCCGGTATTCTCGCTGCCCTATTCCAGGGCACGCGATGCGTTGAGCGAAGTCGACGCCTCGACCGAGCGCAAATTCCAGCGCGACATGAAGGTGGCGCAGCAATTGCGCCGGCAGGCGGCCAAGCTCAACAACATCGGCATCAATTCGGGCAGCGACGTTTTGACGGTCAAGACCAAGCAGCTCAACCAGCGCGCCCAGCGCCTCGAAGAGGTCGCAGCACCGGCGCACCGCGAAAAATCGGCGGGCGCGATAAAGCTCGCCAATCGCGGCACCCATGCCAAGGTGCTGATCACGATCGACGACGTGGCGGTCGAAACGCCTGACGGCACGCTGCTGTTCAGGACCGGCAAGCGCCACATCTGCCAGGGCGACCGCATCGTGCTGCTCGGCCGCAACGGCGTCGGCAAGTCGCGGCTGATCAGCCTGATCAGAAATGCCGTCGTCGAGCTAGAGACGGCAACACAAGGCGTGAAGGTGACGCCGTCGACGGTGCTCGGCTACAGCGACCAGGCATTGTCGGGCCTCAGCGGCGACGACACGCCGCTGGCGATGCTCTCGCGCAGATTCGATGTCGGCGAGCAGCGCGCCCGCTCGCTGCTGGCGGGCGCAGGCGTCGGCATCGACATGCAGGAGCGCAGGATCGGCGTGCTGTCGGGCGGGCAGAAGGCGCGGCTGATGATGCTGGCGCTCAGGCTTGCCAATCCCAACTTCTACCTGCTCGATGAGCCGACCAACCATCTCGACATCGACGGCCAGGAGGCGCTGGAGGCGGAATTGCTCGGCCATCAGGCGAGCTGCGTGCTGGCATCGCACGACCGCTCCTTCATCAGGGCGATCGGCAACCGTTTCTGGCTGATCGAGAAGCGGCGGCTGGCCGAGATCGACAGCCCGGAAGACTTCTTCCGATCGGTGGCAGAAGCGGACGGTTGAAGCTTTGCGGCAAAAAAATCCGACGCGCTGTCGGATCATGGCCGCGTGCCACGTCCTTGGGATGCCGACACCGTGATGCCGGCGCCAATCGAGGAGAGAGCATCATGTCCATTCTGTCATCCGTTGGTCGCATCGCGACCCGTTACTCGGCGGCTCGCGCCCGTTACCGCAGCGAGCGCGCCCTGCTTTCATTGCCGATCGAACTGCGCAAGGACATCGGCTGGCCGGAGATCGTCGTCGACGCGCAAAACAGCCGTCGGATTGCAATCTCCTTGTCCGAGGCAAGATGATAAGTTGAAGAGACCAACCGGCCGCAGCGGCGCCGTCATAAGCCTTGCGCGTCGCCCAGGGTCACTCCGCCGGCGGCCCGGCGCATCTGGTCCCGGCATTAAAAAAATGCGTCTGACGTGTAGGAGCGCGGCCGCTTCATTCGTCCTGTGGGTCCGCAAGGTCAAACCAAACGCAGAGAGGAGCAAAGAGATGAACGATCAGCCCCAAACCCAGCCTAAAGCGAAAGTCCTCGGCGGATTGACGCCCTACCTTCAGCTGGACGGCGCCTTCAAGGCTTCGGAATTCTATCAGAAGGCGTTCGGCGCCGAGCAGGTCTTCTTCTACCCGCCGGACGAGCAGGGCCGGACGATGCACATCCATCTCCACATCAACGGTTCGACCTTGATGATTTCCGACTTCTATCCCGAGCACGGAATGGCCCCTGTGAAGCCGCAGGGCTTCACCATTCAACTGCATCTCGGCAGCGACGACATCGACGCCTGGTGGCAGCGCGCAGTCGACGCAGGCTGCACGGTCGGCACGCCGCTGCAGGTGATGTTCTGGGGCGACAGCTGGGGCCAGCTTACTGATCCCTTCGGTGTCGAGTGGGCAATGAACGCGCCCGTGAAGGCGACGTAGCCTCCTTTCCTTCTCCCCTTGCGGGAGAAGGTGGCCGAGCGAAGCTCGGTCGGATGAGGGGTGTTCAAGATTGCGATGACGGCACTCCGTCCAACACCCCTCATACGTCTTGGCGCTGCGCGCCAATCCACCTTCTCCCACAACAAGGGGAGAAGGAAAACCCTACCCAACCCAAGGAGAACCACAATGTCCTATGTCGATGGTTTCGTACTCGCCGTGCCCAAGGCGAATCTCGATGCCTACAAGGAAATGGCGCGGCTGGGCGGCACTGTCTGGATGGAGCATGGCGCGCTTGCCTATGTCGAGTGCATTGGCGACGACGTGCCCTATGGCGAAATGACCTCGTTCCCGCGCGCCGTGCAGGCCAAGGACGACGAGATCGTCGTCTTCTCGTGGGTCGTCTATGAATCGCGGCAGAGCCGCGATGCGGTGATGGCCAAGGTGATGGCCGATGAGCGACTGAAGTCCGACTGGTCGGCGATGCCGTTCGACGGCAAGCGCATGATCTTCGGCGGCTTTCAGCCCTTCCTCGAGCTGTAGGCCCGCATTACGCCAGCCGGTCGAGCAGCGGCTTGAGCCGGTCGCCATAACGCTTCCACAGATCGACCGAGCCCCGGTACATTGGCTGGCGCACCTGCGCCGCCGACGCCGTGCGCACCGGCCGGTCGGTCTCGTGGAACGACAGCACTGCATCGTCCCATGGCAGGCCGAGATAGGCGATCAGCGCCCGCGTCTGCCCTTCCTGGTCGGCAACGAAATCCTCGTAGCGCACATCATGCACGACATCAGGCAGAACGGTGCGCCAATGCGCCATGATGTCGGTGTAGAGATTGTGGAAATCGGCAAGCTCGCCGAGGTCGTAGCCGTAGCGGTGGCTGTCGCCGCGGAAATGCACCTTGTAGATCGACAGGCAGGTCGCCGCCGCGTCGCGCGCGCAATGGATGATCTTGGCCTTGGGCAGCATCAGATGGATGAAGCCGACCAAAAGGAAATTGCCGGGCATCTTGTCGGTGACATGCCGGAAACCCGGATAGCGGGCGTGCAGCAGGTCCAGATAGGCCTGGCCTGCCTCGGCAAAGGCCTTGTCGGGCAGGTCGGCGATCCCGCTGGGGAAACCGCCCTTCATACCAGGCGGAAACTGTTTTCCCACCGCCGTCTTCAATATGCCGAGCTCGCCCGCGCCATAGACTTGGCGGTGGCTGGCGATGATCTGCTCGACCAGCGTGGTGCCGGAGCGCGGCATGCCGACGACGAAGATCGGCGTGTCGTCGGCAATCCCGCTCGGTCTGTGCTTATCGAAGAAGGCCTTGTCGAACACCGCCTTCATCGTTTCGAATTCGGCGCGTGTCTTGTCCGCGTCATAGTCGATGCCCATGCGGCGGATAGCATTGCCTTCGGCGAAATAATCGAAGGCACGGCCATAATCCTTGAGGTCGTCATTGGCCTTGCCGAGGCCGAACGAAAGCTGCATGCGCGCCAGGCTGCCTTCCGGCGCCTTGGCGTGCTGCGCCTCCATCCCGGCAAGCTCGGCGTCGCGCTCCTGCTGGCGCTTGACCTGGGTGAGCATCAGCCAGGCCCTGGCCATGCCGGGATCGACCGCCAGCGCCTGCCGGAAATGCTCCGCTGCCTCTCCGAGACTGCCCTTCTCCATCAGCCCGACGCCCAGACCGTGCAGCAGGTCGGCGTCCTTCGGCCGAATTGCCAATGCTTCGCGGAAGACGGCGAGCGCCTCGTCGAGCCGCCCAGCCTCCTGCAGCGTTTCGGCAAGCCCGATGCGGGCGCGGACATGGAACGGGTTGCGGCCGATGGTGCCGCGATAGATCTCCTCCGCGCCCTCGAAGTGGCCGAGTTGCTTCAGCGAGGAGCCGAGATTGTCGCGCGCCGCGAGTTGCTCCGGCCGGATTGCCACCGCGCCACGGAAGAAATCGACGGCTGCACCGACACGGCCGAGGTCGCGCATCACCGTGCCGAGATTGTTGAGGAAATCTGGATTCTTGGGTTGCAGACGCACCGACTGTTCGAGGAGATCAAGTCCTTCGGCGCTGCGCCCGGTCTGGTGCAGAAGCAAACCGAGGAAATGTGCTGCCGCCGCATGATTGGCCTTTTGCGCCAGCACCTGCCGGTAGAGCATCTCGGCTTCCTGCCGGCGCCCCGCCTGATGCAATTGCAGTGCCTGCTGCACGCGCTGGTCGAGCCCCAGCGGCGGCTGTCCGCCTGAGCCGAAATTGCCGCCCGCGCCTGCCGGTCTTCTCGGATCTCTGTTGATGGGAAACCTGCCGTGTTTTGTCCGCCTGCCGCGATCTAGGCCATCGGCGCGGCAGGTTCAAGGGTTCGCAGGCCAGCTTGCCGGAAATCCTGGGTTCATGGGCCGGCCGTGTCAGATCAAGCGGTTGGTCTCCGCAACCTGTCTGGCCCGCCGCAGCGTGCCGTCGGTATCGGCGATCTTGCGCCTTGCTGCCTCGTCACTTCGTATCGTCAGCCGTGCCGACACGACTTTCGCAGGCCCGGCGACCTGCTTGACAATCGGCTTGATTGTTACGGTCGAACCATCAGGTGTTTTCACAGAAAACATGATTTTTCCTTTCAGATGTAAATAAAAATCGATGCCGGGATGAATTTTTCCGGCACAATCTCAAACAATTCTTGTGAAGTTTCCGGACCGTATCACCATTTCCCAAATAGCCCTAGAAAAGTAAATTTACGACAAGGTCGGCGACGGGCGGGAATCTTCTTGAATAAACCGCATTTTGGGATTAGTGAATTGAGATCGTTTTTTGGGCCAAGCTTGGCATCTCGCGGCGTCAGAAGTTCTCGACCCGCCAAACTCATTCCAGATCGCCGATACCCAAATTGCCGATACCCAAATTGCCGAACAGGGACCCACGATCTTAGGTCCCGGTGCCGCGAAGTGGGCACCACCCAATCGGATCCAAGACGACACTTCGAGGCACGAGAATGTCTGGCCGAACTACCCATTCCATCGCGCATTTCGAGGCACCCTTCATGATTGGCGGCCTGGAAGGACAATTGCCGGCCGGCGACTACGACATCGACCACGATGAGGAGCTTGTCGATGGCATCTCGTGGCTTGCCTGGCGCCGTGTCGGCACATTCATCCACCTGCCGGCAAGGACGGTGAGAAGCCAGACCAGCCAATTGGTCGCCATCGACTTCGCCGAACTCGAAACCGCGCTGAGGCGCGACCAGGAGAATGCCGCATGATCCGCTTCCAGCAGAACGCGCGCCCGCGCACCGACACGCCTGCGCATCTTTTCGCGATCGGCCAGACCGTTCGCATGAAGAGCCGCACCGGCCTTGTTCAGAAGACCGCCGAGCTGTTCCAGATCAAAAGCAGGCTGCCGGTCAAGGACGGCTCGCCGCAATACCGCATCCGCAGCAACGAGGAGACCCATGAGCGGGTCACCACGGAAGACAATCTCGAAGTGGCCGACGATCCAAACGGCTAGCCGCCCATCAACCATCGCCACCATGTTCATCAATCACGAGGGACCAGGAAATGGCCAAGGGTCAACAGCGCAGCAACCGCGAGACACGCAAGCCCAAGAAGGACAAGACGGCAGCAAAGCCGGCCTCGCCCTTCGGCTCGGCTGTCAAGCAGGCGGAAGCCGGTTTGAAACCGAAATCCAAGGGCTAGCGGCAAACGGATGAGCAGCCCTGCATTCATCCAGCCACCGCGGGCCGGATTAAAGATCACGTAATTTCGAAGCCCTATAAGGTCCGCTGGAACCGGGCCCGATCACAGTTGGCTGCCTGGCGGGCCGCGCGCGAAATTGTCGCTCGCAGCCGAAGGCAGGGAGAGCGCACATGGACAGGTCGCGCATCATCGTGACTGCGGTGGTGCTGGCCTTGCTCGGCGCGATAGTGCCCATCGCGGCGATGTTCCACTTTTCATGGGTCCTGGCGGTTCAAGAAGAACACGAGCGGCTGGAGCTGTTCGCCAACCGCGCGATCGCCAGGGCCAGCATATCCCTCAAGGATGCAGCCGGCGCGTTGCGGGAGATCGACCGGTTCACCGGCGACCGCTGTTCGGTGGACCACATTGCCCGCATGCGGCGGCTCACCATCAACACGCGCTCGATTGAAGAAATGGGCTATTTCGAAAACGGCCTGCTCAAATGCACATCCTGGGGACCGACCGAAGGACGCATTACGCAAGCCGCACCCGATTTCACCGCTGCAGACGGCGTTGCCGTCACTGCCCGGATACGGCCCCTGGCCAACCTGGACCATCCGCTGATGGCCCTGCAGTACAAGCGCCACAATGTCCTTATCGACCCCCTGCGCTTTGTCGACATCGTCGTCGATCCCGACGTTCAGCTTGCCCTGGCGACAAACACGGGCGTCCTGCTCAGCGCGCTGAACGGGCCTGATCCTGCCCGCATCGGCAAGATCATCGCCGACCCGGGCAAAGGCCTGGATGACGGTCATCTGTTTGCCGCGGTGCGCGGGACGGACTGGATCGCCGTCGCCACCGAACCGGAAAGCCAGATTGTCGACAGCGTGCGCAGGCGGCAATTGCTGTTGCTTCCCCTCGGCGCTTTCATCGCCGCCTTCATCATCGGCATGGTTGTCTGGCTGTCACGACGGCGGCTGTGGCCGCTTGGAGAATTGCAGATTGCCGTGCGCAAGCACGAGTTTATCGTCCACTATCAGCCGATCGTCGCGCTCAGGACAGGCAATTGCGTGGGTGCCGAAGCGCTGGTGCGCTGGAGACGACCCAACGGCTCGCTGGTCCGGCCCGATCTTTTCGTCCCGCTGGCCGAAGAGAGCGGCCTGATCGCGGCAATCACCGACCAGATCATCGCCCTTGTTGTTTTGGACCTGAAAAAACTTCTTGTCGCCAATCGTTCGCTCCACATCGCGATCAATCTCAGCCCGGCGGACGTCAGAACGGCAAGGGTCCTTCCGGTCATCGAAAAGGCCCTGCAGCACACCGGAATTCAGCCTCGGCAGATCTGGCTGGAGGCGACGGAGCGCGGTTTCGTCGACGTCGATTCAGCGCGTTCGACCGTCATTCGCGCCCGCGAGCTTGGCCATGCGGTCGCAATCGACGACTTCGGCACAGGCTATTCGAGCCTGTCCCATCTCGAGGGCCTGCCGCTCGATGCGCTGAAGATCGACAAGTCGTTCATCGACACGATCGCTACGGATTCCGCCACCAGTTCCGTCACGCCGCATATCATCGACATGGCCAAGACGCTGAAGCTGAAAATCATTGCCGAGGGCGTGGAGACGCAGGCACAGGTCGACTACCTGATGGAACGCGACGTGGACTATGGTCAGGGTTGGTTGTTTGCCAAACCTATGCCCGCGGCCGAGTTCATCGCCTATTGCCGCAAGGCGAGGCTGCCGGCGTAGGGGCAAGAGCCGCCAGCTGCGCTCGCGCGGCTGCGCCCAGTTGATGGATGAGCCTCCCCGCCCGGAGACGGGGAGTAAACCAGCCTCTCAGCAGGGACCATCGTCTACGATGCGATAGTCGGCGGCGCGAGCCTCGCAGGCGTTGGGGAAGGTGCGCAACTCGCCGCCGCGGCGGGCGCAGACCGGGCGGTATTCGCGCGTGCAGAACGTCTGCTCTCCATCACCGCCACCGTCGCGGCACCGGCCGCCGCTGATGATGCGATATCCGGCCCGCTCGGCAAGGCAGGCATTGGCGAAGGTCTGGCGGTCGCCACCGCGCCGGGCGCAGACCGGATCATATTGTCTGGTGCAAAATTGCGGCTCGGGCCGAGGCGGGCGGTACCCCGGTCCGTCCTCCTCCACCACCACCGCGGTACAGGCTGCAAGAACCGCCGACAGCAACAGGATGGCAAAACCCTGTCGCGAGAAGATTGCCGCAGGAAATTTCATCACCAGACCTCCCTCGAGCCCCCGCTCCAATGCACGTCACCCAAAAGCATGCCCACGGGGCTCCGAGCCGGTGCGGGCGTTTGGGACGACGGCATGCGCAAAAATGCAAAATGCGTCCCAGCCGATCCTCGCCATCCACCCGCCGAATGCAACCCCTGTTTGCAGGCTCCCGGCCGGCTGGACCATGCGTGGCCGGGCTATGGCTTATGACTACCGGGCGAGCACCCCCGCTTTGTCGATACCATGTGTGCGAAGGCGCCCATGAGCGACCGTTGGCGCTACCTTGCAACCACCGCGTTTCCGTGCGATAAATTTTGTGTTCGGGCATTTGCGACCCGGAGAGCGGAACGTTTTGGACGACCTTTCCCCGATACTGTGAATCTCTGACGGCCCCGTTTTTCGGCGGGGGTTCTAATCATGCGCCAATGCATGACTGCCGAAGCAACCACCGGGAACTTGCCCACGGCGTCAGGCGGCGGGCAAACCACAAAGACTGACACGGGTGAAGGAGTTTCCCCAATGGCCCAGACCGGCACCGTTAAATTCTTCAACGCTACCAAAGGCTTCGGCTTCATCACGCCAGATGACGGCGCCAAGGATGTGTTCGTCCACATCTCCGCGATCGAGGCTTCGGGGCTGCGCACGCTCGTCGATGGCCAGAAGGTCACGTTCGATGTCGAGCCCGACCGCATGGGCAAGGGACCGAAGGCGGTCAATCTCCGCGCGGACTGAACCGTCAGCGCTCACTCCAGCCCGGACGTGCCAGGCCGGAGGTGCCAGGAATGACCCCGAGGCCCCTCCAAAGGCCTTGAACCGGCTTTCAGCGCCGGACCCGAGTTTCGAAGGCGCGGCGGTTTCGTCGCGCCTTTTTTCGTGGCAGGGCGGCAAGCCACTGCTCGCAAAACTTTCTCTTGCCGATGGCGCTAAAATAAACGACAAATTTCCACTCGGGCATTTGCCGGCCCGAGACTGGACTTGATGGGATCAAAGGAGCTTCCCATGCCGCAGACCGGCACCGTCAAATTCTTCAATCATGCCAAAGGCTTCGGCTTCATCACGCCGGATGATGGCGCGAAGGATGTCTTCGTCCATATTTCGGCCGTGCAGGCGTCGGGTCTTCCCGGTCTTGAGGATGGGCAGAAGGTAACATTCGACACCGAGCCGGACAAGCGCGGCAAGGGTCCGAAAGCCGTCAACCTGTCGATCGGCTGAGCCGAGTTCGAGACAGCGTCGGACGGTCCGCTGGCGCAGCTCCGCTCGTTGAGCGTATGATATTTGTGCCTTGCGCCATGCCTGATCGATGAATCGACTGGTCCCAGCCCGCCAATTTCGTTCAGCCCCCGCTCAGCCACGGTCGCCTATTAATCTTCGGTAAAGCCGGACCGCATCCCCCAGATTACCCACAGATTACCCGGGCCGAAGATTACCCGGGCCGGCATGAAGGAGACCGAGATGAACCGAAATTTCAAGACCGCCGTCCTGTCCGCCACAATTGTTGCAACCACGCTCGCGACCTTGCCGGCGGCCAGCGCAGGTGACTGGCGCCACCGGCACCACCATCGTGGTAATGGCGATGCGATCGCGGCAGGCGTCCTTGGCCTCGCGGCCGGCGCTCTGATCGTTGGTGCGCTCAACAACCCGCAGCCCAGCTATTACGACCCCGGCTACGACGATTATGGTCGCTATCCACGGCCCGCCCCTTTGCGCCGCTACTACGCGGAACCGCGGGTCGTCTACAATGACGGCTATGCCGAGCCATGGACCCGTGGCTGGTATGACTATTGTTCGGATCGCTATCGCTCTTTCAACGCCCGCACCGGCACGTTCACCGGCTATGACGGCGAACAGCATTTCTGCACCGCGAACTGAGGCTTCCCTGCCCCCCAAAAAAGCGCTGTCCGCAAGGCCAGCGCTTTTTTGTTGTCGGCATATCAAGGCAAGAGACCGATGCGCGTCGCGTGAAGCTCCGCAGCCACGACGCGTTAAATCAGGAAGGGATTGCTCCGGCGCTCCTCGCCGAAGCGGCCGCCGGGACCATGGCCGCAGATGAAGCCGATGTCGTCGCCGAGCGGCAGGAGCTTGTCCTTGATCGAGGCGATCAACGCGGCGTGGTCGCCGCCCGGCAGGTCGGTGCGCCCGACCGAGCCGCGGAACAAGACGTCGCCGACATGGGCGAACTTCGCAGCACGATTGTAGTAGACGACATGGCCGGGCGCGTGGCCGGGGCAATGAAAGACTTCGAACACGTGCTGGCCGAACGAGACGGTATCGCCTTCGCTGAGAAAGCGGTCGGGCACGCAGTTGCGCACCGGATCGGTGATGCCGTAATGTTTCGCCTGCTTCTCGAGATTGGCGAGCAACGGGCGGTCGGCCTCATGCGGACCGATGATCTCGATGCCGAGGGCCTCCTTCAGCTCCATGGCGCCGCCGGCGTGGTCGATGTGACCATGCGTGATCCAGATCGCGCCGGCATCGATCGCATTGTCCTTGAGCACTGCCAGCACCTTGTCGATGTCGCCGCCGGGATCGACGACGACGCCTTGCCTGTCGTCCATGTCGAAGAGGATGGTGCAGTTTTGCTGGAAGGCCGTGACCGGCACGATGCCGGCGTTGAGCTGACCCATGATCGTCCTTTCGCTGTGTCGCTTCTGATTTAGAGACACACGCGAACGTCGTCCACCGCATCCGGCTGTCGCGACAACGCAAAAATGAAATGGGCGGCCGAAGCCGCCCACGCAAAACCCGGAACCGCTAAAGCGCGTCGCGGCTGAATGGATTCATGCGACGCGCTTTAAGTTAATTGTTTTTATGCATGTCGTTATCGCAAAACCACTGCGCACCCTCGGGTCAGGCCCCAGGGCATGCTTTTGCGCGACATGCATTTGGCTTACTTCTTCGTCGCGTTCATGACCGCGCCGATGATGGCCGTCAGAATGGCGCCACCACCGGCACCGCCGAGGATGTTCTGCACATTCAGCGCGCTGCCCAATCCGCCCGTTGCCGCTGCGGCCGCAGCCGGATCGATCGTGCCGCCGCCGAGCAGGCTGCCGAGGATGGCCGCACCGCCGACGCCGCCAAGGGCGCCGCCGAGGATTTTGGTAAGCTGCCCCATTGCCGCTGTCTTGAGCGCGGCGCCCACCGCCTGGCCACCAATGACACCCATAATCACCTGAACAATGATCTGAAGAAGCGTGTTCATGTCCATATTACCAGTCCCTCCATAGCTGCCAGCCTCCCGGGCCGACAGCATCATGAGACGCCGAACTGGACGAAAGTCAAATGCCGAGGTGCTTAAATAAAAGGGGCAGTCCGAAAACCGCCCCTACTTGTTAAAAAAAGTTGTGACTTTCGTTATTCTGCGGCAATCGCATGCTTGGGTTGAACGGCTGCAGAATAGTCGTTCATCAGAGTCTTGGCGATTTCGCCCACCTCGAATCGGTATGGACCGATCTCTGAAACGGGCGTCACCTCGGCCGCCGTTCCGGTGAGGAAGCACTGCTGGAAGCCTTCGAGTTCTTCCGGTATGATGGTGCGCTCGATCACCTCGAAGCCGCGATCCTTGGCAAGACCAATGACTGTACGGCGGGTGATGCCGTCGAGGAAGCAATCGGGGGTGGGTGTGTGGATCTTGCCGTCCTTGACGAAGAAGATGTTGGCGCCGGTTGCTTCCGCAACCTGGCCGCGCCAGTCGAGCATCATGGCGTCGGCATAGCCTTTGGCTTCGGCGGCATGCTTGGACATGGTGCAGATCATGTAGAGGCCGGCAGCCTTCGATTTCGACGGCGCGGTGCGCGGATCGGGGCGGCGCCATTCGGCCAGATCGAGGCGGATGCCCTTCAGCTTCTGTGCCGGATCGAAATAGCTGGGCCACTGCCAGATGGCGATGGCGCAGTTGATCCGGCTGTTTTGCGCCGAGACGCCCATCTGTTCGCTGCCGCGCCAGGCGATCGGCCGGACATAGGCATCCTGAAAACCCTGCTTCTTCAACAGCGTGCGGCAGGCGTCGTCGATCTCGGCAACCGAATAGGGAATCTTGAAGCCGAGCAGGCGTGCCGATTCGTGCAGGCGCTCGCTGTGGTCGGTCAGCTTGAAAATCTCGCCGCCATAGGCGCGTTCGCCCTCGAACACCGCGCTGGCGTAGTGCAGGCCATGGGTCAGCACGTGGATCTTGGCGTCGGCCCATTGGACGAACTCGCCGTTCATCCAGATAAAGCCGTCCATTTGGTCAAAGGGAACGGATGCCATGGTAACCTCCCGCGGGCGGCCGCCCGCACATTATCTTTGCGCGTTTCCTGTCAGCCGCATCGAGCGGCCGGCATCTCGAAGCGTAGGCGGATATATAAGGTCTGGCAAACACAGGAAGTTCCGGAAAAATGGCTTTCCCTTGCCTTTTCATTCGCAATCCGCCGAAAAGCTTGTCAAAAATTACCATTGCCGGGAAATTACGTCAATAGTACTGACATAATTTCCCTTTCGCACGGAGAAATGATGACGGATCGCAGCCACCCAGCCGGAAAACCGATCAGGACGGCGATCACCGACGAGGACGGCATCGACTTTGCCATCATCGAACTGTTCTTCTTCGCCTATCGCGATTTTACCTCCGATCCGGACCAGATCCTGTCCGACTATGGTTTCGGCCGCGCCCATCACCGGGTCCTGCATTTCGTCAATCGCAGGCCGGGCCTGACGGTCGCCGAACTCCTCGACGTGCTGAAGATCACCAAGCAGAGCCTGGCGCGCGTGCTCAAGCAACTGATCGATACCGACCACATCGTCCAGTTGCAGGGTCCGCGCGACCGCCGCCAGCGCGAGCTCTATCCGACAGCCAAGGGTCGCGCCCTGGCGCTGGCGCTGGCACGGCCACAGTCACGCCGCATCCATGCTGCATTGGAAGATTCCGGAGCCACCGAACGCGCCTTGATCGAGCGCTTCCTGGAAGCGATGGTCAATCCGGAACTAAGGGCGCAGATCGACATTGTGCCCGCAAAAACGTCAGGGAAAAGCCATGGAGACCATTGACAGGGTTGATCAACCGGCAGCACCGGACGACGATGCGCCGCATCTGCTGGTGATTGATGACGATACCCGTATCCGCAATCTTCTCAAACAATATCTGACCGAAAACGGCTTTCGCGTCACTGTTGCCGGAAATTCCGGCGAAGCGCGGCGCAAGCTCGCCGGCCTCGATTTCGATCTGCTCGTGCTCGATATCATGATGCCGGGCGAAACCGGCGTCGATCTCGCCAAGGCATTGCGGGCAACCAAGAACGTGCCGATCCTGATGCTTACCGCGCTGTCCGAGACCGACAGCCGGATCACCGGGCTCGAGGCCGGCGCCGACGACTATCTGCCGAAGCCTTTCGATCCCCGAGAATTGATCCTGCGCATCAACAACATCCTGCGCCGCGGCGGTCCTGCAACGACGCCCAAGGTCGAGCAGCTGGTTTTCGGGCCTTACACGTTCCAGATCGCCAGGCGGGAACTCAAGCGCGGCGGCGAGGCTCTGAAGCTGACCGACCGCGAGCAGGAGATCCTGGCGATCTTCGCGGCCCGGGCCGGCGAAACGATACCGCGTCATGAACTTGTCGGCGACGAATCCGAAGTCGGCGAGCGCACCATCGACGTCCAGATCAACAGGCTGCGCCGCAAGATCGAGCGCGATCCGTCCAATCCGGTCTGGCTGCAGACCGTGCGCGGTATTGGGTATCGGCTCAGCGTGGAATAGACTGCCGCCCGCAGCCCCTTGTCGAGTGGCTGCGGATGAGCAAAAAGGGCGAATGGCGACCACGCAACTGGAACGGCCGGGAGATCGCGGCTTGAGCGCTCGCGCCAGGCGGGCGCTGAAGGCCGTGCCGCTTGCCTGGAAACGGTTCTGGCGCCTCGTTTCGCTTTACATGCCGAAGCGGCTCTATGCCCGCTCGCTGATCATCGTCATCGCGCCGATGATCCTGCTGCAATCGGTCCTCGCCTTTGTCTTCATGGAACGCCACTGGCAGACCGTGACGCAGCGCCTGTCGCAGGCCACGGTCCGCGACATTGCCGCGATCGTCGACCTGGTGGAAACCTATCCGCACGACGCCGACTATGCCAACCTCATCCGCATCGCGCAGGATCGCATGCAGCTGAAGATCGACTTGCTGCCGCCCGATCCTCTGCCGGCGCCCGGTCCAAAGCCGTTCTTCTCGATCCTCGACGAAATTCTCTCGTCCGAGATCACCCATCAGATCAACCGTCCGTTCTGGATCGATACGGTCGGCAATTCCAATATCATCGAAGTCCGCGTCCAGCTCGAGGGCAAGGTGCTGCGCGCCTTCGTGCGCCGCAGCCAGGCCTATGCCTCGAACACGCACATTTTCCTGATCTGGATGGTCGGCACCTCGCTGGTGCTGCTGATGATCGCCATCCCGTTCCTGCGCAACCAGATCCGGCCGATCCTGACGCTGGCCGAGGCCGCCGAAAGTTTCGGCAAGGGCCGGCCGATGCCGCTCGATTTCCGTCCGCGCGGCGCCGAGGAGGTTCGCCGCGCCGGCTTTGCCTTCATCCAGATGCGCGAACGCATCGAACGCCAGCTCGAACAGCGCACCGCCATGCTGAGCGGCGTCAGTCACGACTTGAGGACCATCCTCACCCGCTTCAAGCTGCAGCTTGCGCTGACCGGCACCAAGGCCGACACCGAGGCGCTCGGCCAGGACATCGACGACATGCAGTCCATGCTGGAAGGCTATCTCGCCTTTGCCCGCGGCGAGGCAACGGAAGACGCCGGCCGTTTCAACCTTGAAGCCTATTTCGACAAGCTCGGCGAGGAGGCGACGCTGCGCAAGCGCAAACTGTCGACCTCGCTCGCCGGCGATCCAAATGTGCATGTGCGGCCCCACGCCTTTGCCCGGCTGTTGTCCAATGTCGTCGGCAACGCCTTCCGTTATGCGAAGACGGTTGAGATCAACGCCAACCACGGCCGCGGCTCGCTGCTCGTCACCATCGACGACGACGGTCCGGGCATTCCGCCTGAAAAGCGCGAGCACGTGTTCAAGCCTTTCGTGCGACTTGACGAAGCCCGCAACCTCGATGCCAGCGGCACCGGCCTTGGCCTTGCCATCGCACGCGACATTGCCCGCAGCCATGGCGGCGACATCATGCTCGACAAGAGCCCGCTCGGCGGCTTGCGCGCCGTCATCAAGGTTCCTGCCTGATTAGAGTGACGTGCGTCCAATTGGACGCACAAAGCACGCTCTAACACTTTGAACTTACGCATCGTGCTTTCAGGTGTTGTAGACGGCCATCGGCTATGCCTTCATCGGCCCGTCATGAAACCATGCTGAAGAGCGCGCATGAAGCGCGTGATCCTGATAGATTCGGCCTTGCGGCCCCGCATCAAGGAAACCGACGACCTTTCAAGCAAAGGCCTGCTATGCGCATCCTGATGGTCACCGACGCCTGGCGCCCGCAAGTCAACGGCGTTGTCCATACGCTGGAACGGCTTTCAGAAACCCTGAAATCCTTCGATGTCGAGACGGACTTCCTGACCCCGAATATCTTTCGCACCTTGCCGCTGCCGACCTACCCGGACATCCGGCTGGCGCTGACGACGCCAAGCCGCGTGGCGCGCCTGATCGAAGCGCGCAATGCCGATCATATCCATATCGTCACCGAGGGCCCGCTCGGCATCATGGCGCGGCGCTATTGCCGCAAGGCCGGCCGGCCGTTCACCACAAGCTATCACACGCGCTTTCCGGAATATCTGAGCGCGCGGCTGCCAATACCGGAAGCCTGGGCCTATCGCTGGCTTCGCGATTTCCACAATTCCGGGCAAGGCACGCTGGTCGCCACCCAGTCTTTAGCGGACGATCTGGCGGCGCGCGGCTTCACCAAGCTCAGGCCATGGACGCGCGGCGTCGATACCGACCATTTCCGGCCGGACAAGAAAAAGGATATGGGGCTCAAGCGACCGATCTTCCTCTGCGTCGGCCGCGTCGCGATCGAAAAGAACCTGGCCGCCTTCCTCGACCTGAATTTGCCCGGCAGCAAGGTGGTCGTCGGCGAGGGACCTGAGTTGGCCAGGCTCAAGGCCAGATATCCCGATGCCCATTTCCTTGGCCACCGCCCGAACGACGAACTGGCCGAAATCTATGCCTCGGCCGATGTCTTCATTTTTCCCAGCCGCACCGACACGTTCGGCAATGTCATCATCGAGGCGCTGGCCAGCGGCACGCCGGTCGCAGCCTATCCGGTGACCGGGCCGATCGACATTGTCGGCGACGGCGTCGGCGGAGCCGTATCGAACGATTTGCGTGAGGCCGCGCTCGCCGCGCTCGATGTCGACCGCGCCGAAGCGCGCCAACGGGCAATGCGCTATAGCTGGAAGGCCTGCGCGGAGATGTTCCTGGAAACGGTTGGAGAGGCGCTGGGCACCCAGCGAAAACTGACACCACCTTTCGTCATCCACGGGCGAAGCGGCGGCAACGCCGGCGCGCAGACACGAGGATCCATTTCGTGACCTGCGAGCGGCCCCTTCGGTGAAGAACTTGTTGGGTTGAGGCGGCGGCGGGCCGCACTTGCTCCACAGGTTCATCCGGAACGCGTTGCCGAAAACAGGGAAGCGGAGGCGCTGATCGATTTCAATTACTTGCGCGAGCCAGGGTCCAGCTCATGGCGTCCGTCTGGATCGTGACTGCGCAGCTGAGGCAGCGACCCGGGAGCGCACCCCTCCCGTCGGAAAGCAGAGAACGCCGTTGATTAGTTGAAGGTGTGCAGCCGGAGTTTCAGGCTGCCATCTGCCTGCTTTTCGAAGACGTGGGTTGCCACCCCGGCCCACGGCTGATCCGCACCATTGGCGTCTTTACCCTTGGCCGACCATTTCGCCGTGCCAAACAGCAGGTTGCCGTCACCTCCTGCTTCGATCAGTTCGAGCTTGTGGCCTGTCACTCCCATGCCGAAGAGGCCGCCAAAGAATTTCTCGACTCCGTCCGGTGCCTTGATGACGTCATGGGTGGCGGGCAAGAAGATCGCGTCGTCGGTGTAGAACGCCGCAACCGCCTTTGCGTCTGCTTTGTTGAACGCAGCGTCCCAGGCCACGTAAGCGGCTTTCACCTGATCGTCGACGGGGTCAGCGTTGGCGGGCGACCACGAAAAGAGGCAAAGGGAAAGCACAGCGAAAATCGCAGTCAGCAGTCGAACCATCGTATCCTCCCGAGAATTGGCGGCACAGCCCGACAGATGCCGCGTCAAAACAATACGCCTGGGCCGTTGGGCTGTCGACTAGTCCGTTTGGGGTGGCCGCCCACAACGAAAACCTCAAATCGATGTTGTCGCCGAGAACGGCAATCACGTGCAGGTCAAGACTGCGGGCACCCTTGGTTCATTTCGCGGGCATTCGGCGTGGTCGCGATACTGCGGCCGAGGTTTCTGGTGATCACGACTTTTGGGGAAACCACGCGCTTCTTGAGATCAAACCCTGGAGCAGCCAAGGAAAGTCTGCGCGTCGGCTTCGCTCCCGCTCCGCCCGTGGATGACGAAGCTAAAACAGTCGGCCGCCGTCAGGCACCCTGCGTTCGATCGCGCCGAGGACGACCGCACCCTCCCCGTCGGGAAAGCCAAGCGTCAGCACTTCCGACATGAAGGGGCCGATCTGCCGCGGCGGAAAATTGACCACCGCGAACACCTGCCGGCCGATCAGCGTCTCGGGCGCATAGTATTTGGTGATCTGCGCCGACGATTTCTTCACTCCGATGTCGGCGCCGAAATCGATCTTCAGCTTGATCGACGGCTTGCGCGCCTCCGGAAACGGCTCGGCCTCGACGATCGTGCCGGCGCGAATGTCGACACGGTCGAAATCGGCGAAGCTGATCTCGGGCTCGCGCTGGCTGCTCGAACTCATGGAGGGAAGGTCCTGGATCAGGCGTTTCCGTAGGTCTCGAACAGGACGCCGGCCAGCGCATCCTTGGCCGAGGTTCCCGACCAGACGACGAACTGGAACGCCTGGAAGTAGCATTCGCAAGCTTCCAGCGCCGACGACAGCAGCACCTCGACCTGCTGGCTCGACGGCTCGACCCCGCCGGCGAGCAGCAGCGACTGGCGGAACATGATCGCGCCCTCCTGCTCCCAGAGGTCGAAATGGCCGAACAGCATCTGCTCGTTGATCAGCGAAAGCAGCCGCATCACTTCGAGCGCGCGCGTCTCCGGCACCTTGATGTCGAAAGCGCAGGCCAGGTGCAGCGCCTCGAAATCCTCCATCCAGGAAAATGAGACGTGGTAGTCGGTCCAGCTTCCGGCAACCGAAATCGAAATCTCGTCGTCGCCGGCCCGCTCGAAGGACCAGTCGTTGTTGTGCGCCACCTGCTCGATAACATCCACCGGATGGATTTCGCGCGAGAATTCGAGTTCGAGAAGTTCCATGAATGCTTCCTGTCGTTCCTTCGCCTCGGCCGGCGGGGCACCCACAACGAACAATTTTGTCTAGAACTCGGACGGCCGGGACTTCGTCAACGCACAAAGACCCCAGACCGGACCCCACCGCCCGGCGCATGACCCTGCTCCGAATCATGCAACAAATTCAGTCTATTGATCGGGAGTCGCGTGACCAGCCCAATTTTTCGCACTGCGTCATTCGCATGTGGAAAGCCGCTGTCACAAAGATTCACGCAATGCCGGTAAGCGATTCACGACAAAGCGCTTTTTGCGATTGTGCTTTGTGGAAAAGTTTAACGTTATTTTTTTAACCTGGGCTTTGCCGCAGCCGCAGGCGCGGCCTTCCCGGTCAGATCGGCGAGCTTTGCCTCAAGCGTCTCGATGCGCGCAGCGAGACGGGTGTTTTCTTCCCTGGCTTTTACCGCCATGTCGCGGGCGGCCTCGAATTCTTCGCGCTGCACCAGGTCCATCGAGTTGAGAACACGCTCGGCCTGCCCCTTGAAGGCGGTTTCCACTTCGCGGCGCACGCCTTGCGCGGCACCCGCAGCGTCGGTCATCAGCTTGGCGAACTCATCGAGAATGCGGTTCGGTCCGGTCGACATGGCAAATCCTCGCTTGCTCGATTTGACGTAGTGGCGCGCGACGCGGAATGCAAGAACGTTGAGGCTGCTGCGTCATCAAGTCGATGCAATTTGACCTAGTCTCGCAAGCCATAGCTGGTACCATCCAAGGAAGAGCATTCTGACGGGGACTGCAATGGCTTTCAGTGCGAATTTGGACCAGCGTCTTGCCGCACGCGACGCCGCGCTCGCCAAGGGCCTCGGCGATGCCGACGCAGGGCGGGTGAAGCCTGCGGAAGAGGTGCTTGACCGCCTGGAGGCCAAATACAGGGCATTGGCCGGGACCAAGCTGTGACGCGGCAGTACCGGCACGATCAGCCTGCTTCCCGAAGCCGTATTTGCCGCGCCAGCGTCGCCTTGACCGGGCCAAAACCCTGCCGCATGGTCCGCGCCCGAACGTGATCGCAACCGGGAGATCCTGTTGAGCGAATATCTTATGCTGCCGCTGGCCGCCCTGCCCTTCCCCAACATCGACCCGGTCATCGTCCAGATCGGACCGCTGGCGGTGCATTGGTATGGCGTCGGCTATATCGTCGGCATTCTCTTCGCCTGGTGGTATGCCAAGCGGCTCGTCACCAATGCAAGGCTCTGGCCCGACGGCACCGTGCCCATGAAGCCCCAGGATCTCGACGACTTCATCGTCTGGGCGGCTATCGGCGTGGTGCTTGGCGGGCGTGTCGGCTACGTGCTGTTCTACGACCTGCCGCGCTACATCGCTCAACCCTTCGATATCCTTGCCGTCTGGCAGGGCGGCATGTCCTTCCATGGCGGGCTGCTCGGCGTCATTCTCGCCATGACGCTGTTTTCCTGGTCGCGCGGCATCCGCACATGGTCGCTGTTCGACGTGGTGGCGGCCGGCGTGCCGGTCGGCCTTGGCCTCGTCCGCATGGCGAATTTCATCAACTCCGAACTCTGGGGCCGGCCGACCGACGTGCCATGGGCGGTCGAATTCCCAAATGGCGGGCCCTTTGCGCGCCATCCGAGCCAGCTCTACGAGGCGCTGCTCGAAGGCCTGGTGCTGTTCCTGGTCCTGCGCTTCCTCACCCATTCCAGGCTCAAGCTGAAGACGCCGCGCTTCGTCGGCGGCGCCTTCATCGCCGGTTACGGTCTCTCGCGCATCCTCGTCGAATTCTTCCGCGAGCCCGACCAGCAGCTCGGCTACCTCCTCGGCACCAACTGGCTGACGATGGGCATGGTGCTGTCGCTGCCGATGCTGCTGGCCGGCATCTGGGCGATGGTGACTGCAAAGCCGGTAACACAGCCACAGCCGGTATGACCCGACTGAAAACCCGCATCGTCGAGCTGATCGGTGCGGCGGGGCCGATCCCCGTCAACCACTACATGGCGCTCTGCCTGTTCGATCCGCTGGACGGCTATTATACGACGCGCGATCCGTTCGGGGCTGCCGGCGACTTCGTCACCGCGCCGGAGATCAGCCAGATGTTCGGCGAGCTGATCGCCGTCTGGCTCTACGAAGCCTGGCTGGCGACCGGCCGGCCGATGCCGGTCACCATCGCCGAGATCGGCCCCGGCCGCGGCACGCTGATGAAGGACATCCTGCGCACGCTTTCGCGGCTCGATCCGGCGCTGACCGCCGGTGCGTCGTTCGCCATGATCGAGACCAGTCCGCGACTGGCCGATGTCCAAAGGCAAACGCTTGTCGCCACGCCGGCCGCGATCGGCTGGCACGAAAGCATCGACACGCTGCCGCAGACCTCGCTTTTCATCGTCGGCAACGAATTGTTCGACGCGGTGCCGATCCGCCAGTTCGTCCGCGCCGGAACAGGCTGGCGCGAACGGATGATCGGCCTCGATGGCGCCGACCAATTGCACGTCTTCGCCGGCGCCGGCTCGGTCGATCCAACACTGTTGCCGGACGATGCCGAAAACGCGCCACAGGGAGCGATCGTCGAGGTCGCGCCGGCCCGAGCCGCGCTGATGGCGACCATCGCCGAGCGCTTGGCCGGGCTCGGCGGCGCCGGCCTGTTCCTCGACTATGGCTACCTCCAGCCAGGGATCGGCGACACGTTGCAGGCCTTGCGCAAGCACGATCACGAAGATGTGCTGGCCAATCCGGGCGAAGCCGACCTCACCGCCCATGTCGATTTCGCCGCCCTTGCCGCGATAGTGCGGGGGCATGGCCTCAATGCCCATCTCTCCACGCAAGGCGAATTCCTGGTGGAAATGGGGCTTCTCGAACGCGCCGGCCAGCTCGGCGCCAATGCCAATGAGGCGGCTCGCGAAAAGATTGCGGGCGAGGTCGAACGCCTCGCCGGCCCGCAAGCCATGGGCGACCTGTTCAAGGTGCTTGCCGTCCTGCCTGCCGGCATCGCCGTTCCGCCCTTTGCAACGGCGGATTGACTTTTCACTGCCGCCTCTCCCACTCTCCCGCCTTCCGACTGTCGCCGTTGGACTGTCGCCATCTTTCGACTGTCGCTTGACGAAATCGCTCTCACGGACAACAACGCAGCCATGCTGAATCAGACCAAACCGGATCCCGTTCGGTCGCCCTTGCTGGAGAAAGCGCGGGCGCAAGGCATTCGCCACGGCTATTTCACCCGCGTCGGCGGCGTCTCCAGCGGCATCTATCAGGGCCTCAACATCGGCACCGGCTCGAGCGACGACCAGACGCAGGTCGCCGAGAACCGCCGCCGCGTCGCCGACTGGATGGGCGTGCCATCAAGCCGTCTGTTGACCGCCCACCAGATCCATTCGCCCGATGTCGTCATCGCAAGGGAGCCCTTTCCCGGCGAGCGGCCGAAGGCCGACGCCGTCGTCACCGACCGGCCGGGGATTGCGGTGGGCGCCTCGACGGCCGATTGCGGACCGGTGCTGTTCGCCGATGCCGAGGCGCGAATCGTCGGCGCAGCCCATGCCGGCTGGAAGGGCGCCTTGTCAGGCGTGCTGGAAAACACCATTGCGGCGATGGAAAGCCTCGGCGCCCGGCGCGAGCGCATCGTTGCGGTGCTCGGTCCGTCCATCGGCCCGGAAAACTATGAAGTCGGCCCGGAATTCATCGCTCGTTTCATCGAGGCCGATGCCGACAATATCAGCTATTTCGCGCCATCGGCGAAGCCGGGACATGCAATGTTCGACCTCAACCGCTATACGGTCGATCGGCTGACCCGGGCCGGCGTCACCGCCGATGGGCTCGGCCGCTGCACCTACGCCGAGGAGGATCTGTTCTATTCCTACCGGCGCAGCACCCATCGCAAGGAGCCGGATTACGGGCGGCAGATTTCGGCAATCGTTTTGGAGACAAAATAATGGCGCTGCATTTCGAACGGTCGGAATTTGACGCGCGGCGCGATCGGCTGATGATCGAGATCGCCGAGAAGAAGCTCGATGCCGTCCTTTTGTTTGCGCAGGAGAGCATGTACTGGCTGACCGGCTACGATACGTTCGGCTTCTGCTTCTTCCAGTGCCTGGTGGTGAAGGCGGACGGCTCGATGATCCTGCTCACGCGCTCGGCCGATCTGCGCCAGGCGCGCCACACCTCGATCATCGACAACATCGTGCTGTGGACCGACCGCGACGGCGCCAATCCGGCGATCGACCTGCGCAATTTGCTCAACGACCTCGACCTGCTCGGCGCCCGCATCGGCGTCGAATACGACACCCACGGCCTGACCGCCTACAATGGCCGGCGCCTGGACGAGCAATTGCAGACCTTTGGCCAGATCGCCGACGCGTCCGGCATCATCAGCCGGCTGCGCCTGTTCAAGAGCCCGGCCGAGATCGCCAAGGTGGAAAAGGCCGCAAATCTCGCCGACGACGCTCTGGACGCGGCCCTGCCGCTGATCAAGCAGGGTGGCGACGAAGCCTTGATCCTCGCCGCCATGCAGGGCGCGATCTTTGCCGGCGGCGGCGACTATCCGGCCAACGAGTTCGTCATCGGCTCTGGCGTGGACGCACTGCTTTGCCGATACAAGGCTGGCCGCCGCAAGCTGAGCAAGAACGACCAGTTGACGCTCGAATGGGCCGGCGTCTTCCACCATTACCATGCGGCGATGATGCGCACCGTGCTGACCGGCAAGGTGTCGAAACGTCACCAGGAGCTGTTCGATGCTGCGCGCGCCGCGCTTCTGGCGGTCGAAAAGGCGATGACGCCCGGAAATACCTTCGGCGACGTGTTCGACGCGCATGCCCGCACGCTCGAAACCCACAATTTGACCAAGCACCGGCTCAACGCCTGCGGCTATTCGCTCGGCGCCCGCTTCACCCCATCATGGATGGACATGCCGATGTTCTATCAGGGCAATCCCGAACCGATCGCGCCGAACATGACGCTGTTCGCCCATATGATCATCATGGACTCCGAAACCGAGACGGCAATGACGCTTGGCCGCACCTATCTGACGACTGAATCGCAGCCGAAGCCGCTGTCCCGCCATGATCTCGACTTGATTGTGCAATGAATCCATAATGGTAAGAATGCAAGAGGCGTTCATCGCCAGGGAGTTTTGAGGCAAATGAGGCGATCGCATGCGACGACCGTGTCATTGCTCGCGGCGCTGGCGCTGGCCGCCTGCACCAACGCGAAGGACGTTCTCGAACCCTCGGCCATCGCCCCGCAGTCGACACAGACCGTGCCAACGGCCGGAAGCGGCACGGCTGCAACACCCACCGCACCTGCGACGACCGCGCAGCCTCCCGCAGCAACACAGCCTTCCGCGCCTGCGCAGCCTGCAACCACGACCGCGCCGCCCGCAAAGAGCGCCGCCGTCATCGCACGAACCCGCCTGCAGGTAGCGCCGATCGTCGGCGCCTCGGTGGAAGCCGCGACACCGCTGACCGCGGCGCTTCAGACGCGAGCCAAGCAGCGCGGCATCACCTTGGCAGGCAGCGCCGGCCAGACCCCGACGCACGTGCTGAAAGGCTATTTCTCGACGATGTCGGAAGGCAAGGATACCACCGTCATCTATGTCTGGGACGTCTATGACCCGGCAGGCAACCGGCTGCATCGCATCAACGGCCAGCAGAAGGCGGCCTCGGTCAATGGTGGCGAAGGGTGGGCTGCGGTCGCGCCGGAAACCATGCAGGCGATCGCCGACCAGACGATCGACCAGTTCGCCACATGGCTTGGCGGCCAAGCGGGCTGACCGGCGGGCTGACATGTTGCCGGCTTCCCTCGCCGTCGACGTTTATTGAGATTAGCCCGCGGATTCCCGATCACGACGCTTGCAATACCGGCACGGGCCGCTAAAAGCCCCGACTAAGGGGCTCAAGAGAGTCTGCCAGAGTCTCCATCCTTCACCAGGAACGGTGCATGAAGCTTTTCGCGGGCAATTCCAACAGGGTGCTGGCCGAAGCGGTCGCCCGCTATCTCAACATCCCGCTGGGCAAAGCCAGCGTCAGGCGCTTCGCCGATCAGGAAATCTTCGTTGAGATCCAGGAGAATGTGCGTGGCGAGGATGTCTTCATCCTGCAGTCCACCTCGTTCCCGACCAACGATCACCTGATGGAACTGCTCATCATGATCGATGCCTTCATGCGCTCGTCGGCCAAGCGCATCACCGCGGTCATTCCCTATTTCGGCTATGCAAGGCAAGACCGCCGCGCCTCGGGCCGCACGCCGATCTCGGCCAAGCTGGTCGCCAACATGATCACGCGGGCCGGGGTCGATCGCGTCTTGACGCTGGATCTCCACGCCGGCCAGATCCAGGGCTTTTTCGACATCCCGACCGACAATCTGTTTTCGGTGCCGGTCATGGCCCGCGATGTGAAGGCGAAATACAAGCGGCTTGCCAATGTCATGGTCGTGTCGCCGGATGTCGGCGGCGTGGTCCGCGCCCGCGCTCTCGCCAAGCGCATCGACGCCCAGCTTGCCATCGTCGACAAGCGTCGCGAGCGCCCTGGCGAATCGGAAGTCATGAACGTCATCGGCGACGTGCGCGGCAAGGATTGCCTGCTGATCGACGACATCATCGATTCGGGCGGTACCTTGTGCAATGCGGCCGATGCACTGCTTGCCGCCGGCGCCACCAGCGTCACCGCCTACACCACCCATGGCGTTCTGTCCGGCGGCGCCATCGCCCGCATCGGCGCCTCGAAGCTGCAGGAACTGGTCATCACCGATTCCATCCAGCCGACCCAGGCGGTGCTCGACGCCAGCAACATCCGCGTCGTCTCGATCGCCGACCTGATGGGTGAGGCGATCTCGCGCACGGCGACCGAAGAGTCGGTGTCGAGCCTGTTCGACTGAAATCTGCCCGCGATACAGCGCCGCGCGTCCAGAGACGCGCAAGGACGCTGTAGCACCTTGATTTTGCGCATGATCCTCTCCGAAAAGGTTCGGGGTCATGCGCTAGCGTTCGACACCCTGATGTTGTCCCTAGAGCCGCGCATATAGCCGCGCGGCGATGCCCCCAGCATGCGCTTGAACATGGTGATGAAGGCCGGCACGCTGTCATAGCCGAGATCGAGCGCTACCCTTGTGATCGGCTCGCCGTCGGCCAGCCTCGGCAAGGCCGCGAACAGGCAGGCCTGCTGGCGCCATGTCGACAACGACAATCCGGTCTGGCGATGAAAGGCGCGGGTGAAGGAACGCCGGCTCATGCCGACGATATCGGCCCATTCGTCGATCGTCGCGTGCGGCGAGGGTGCTGCGACGAAGCGCCGGCACAGTGCCGCAAGCCTTGGATCTGATGGAAAAGGCAGGCCGAGCGGCCGTTCCGGCAGGTTCGGGATTTCGTGCAGCAGGAGGCTCATGATCAGCCCGCCGCGCCCCTCAAGCTCGGCACCCTGTGGCAGCTTTTCCGATTCCACGATCAGGCTGTGCATCAGATCGGTGATGCCGACGACGCGTAAGCCATCCGGCAGCCCGGCGATGGCGTCGGGCATCACATAGACCGAGCGCATGCTGACGTCGCCAAGCATCTCGACGGAATGCTCGGTGCCGGCAGGAATCCACATCGCATGATCGGGCGGCACCATCCAGCGCCCATGCCGCGTCGTCACCAGCACGACGCCGACAAGCGCATGCAGCAATTGACTGCGGCTGTGACGGTGCTGCGGCACGTGATAGCCGTCGGGATATTCGGTCGGCAGGGCCACCGCCGGCCCGACAGCCTGCTCCAGCCATTGCCAGCGGCGCAACAGCCCGAGATCGGTGAACTGGCCGAGATCGGTGTCGCCCGCTTTGAGGATTTTGGTGCCATGCGGCATTGGTAATGGCCCACTCGCGAAACTATTGGACCAAACCACGAAAGAAGTCGCCCGGCAAGTAACTTATAAGGCAGCGGGGCCACAAGGGCCGCCGGCGGGAGCGTCCGCTAACAAGACCATGGAGCCTGCGTTGACCGATACGACAGCCACCTCCGCCGCCACGCCGGCGACGGCCAGCCACACTTCGGCGCAAGCGACGGCCTTCACCGTCATCCTTGCGGTGAGCTTCTGCCATTGTGTCAACGACATCATGCAGTCGCTGCTGTCGGCCATCTATCCGCTGCTGAAGGACAATTACCATCTCGATTTCTGGCAGATCGGTCTTTTGACCTTCACCTTCCAAGTGACGGCGTCATTGCTGCAGCCGCTGATCGGCATGGTCACCGACAAGCGGCCGATGCCCTATTCGCTGCCCTATGGCATGGCGTCCTCGCTGATCGGCCTGGTCGTGCTGGCCTATGCCGGACACTATTGGCTGCTGCTGATCGGCGCGTCGCTGATCGGCATCGGCTCGGCGATCTTCCACCCGGAATCCTCGCGCATCGCCCGCTTCGCCTCGGGCGGCAGGTTCGGCCTGGCGCAATCGCTGTTCCAGGTCGGCGGCAATCTCGGCCAGGCCATCGGGCCGCTGCTGGCCGCCTTCATCGTCGTGCCGTTCGGCCAGACCAGCATAGCCTGGTTCGCAGCCGGATCTCTGATCGGCATCGTCGTGCTGTGGCGGGTCGGCGGCTGGTACAGCCGGCTGCGCGCCTCGCTCGCCAACCGCAAGGCGGCAGGCTTCGTCTCGCCCTTCCCGCGCCGCAAGGTGATGGGCGCGCTGGCGGTGCTGACCTTGCTGGTGCTGACAAAAAACGCCTACGTGGCCAGCCTCGCCAGTTACTACACCTTCTACGCCATCGATAAATTCGGCGTTTCGGTGCAGATGTCGCAGGTCATGCTGTTCCTGTTCCTCGGCGCCTCGGCGCTGGGCATCCTGCTCGGCGGCCCGTTCGGCGACCGCTACGGACAGAAGCCGATGATCTGGTTCTCGATCGTCGGCGTGCTGCCGTTTACGCTGGCCCTGCCCTACGCCAATTTCGAATGGACGATGATCCTGACCGTGCTGATCGGCCTGATCCTGTCCTCGGCCTTCTCGAACATCGTCGTCTTCGCCCAGGAACTGGTGCCCGGCCGCGTCGGCATGATCGCCGGCATCTTCTTCGGCTTCGCCTTCGGCATGGGCGGCATCGCCGCCGCCGTGCTCGGCGTCGTCGCCGATATGAAAGGCATCGACTTCGTCTTTCAGATCTGCTCGTATTTGCCGCTGCTCGGGCTGCTGACGGTTTTTTTGCCGAACATGAAGGAGGCGAGGAAGCTCGAAGCTGGAACCACTATCGGGTGAACCTTGAGTTGGCTTGCCCCGGCGACGCCAGCGTCGGCTTCTGTCAGCCGCTTTCGTAGTTCATGCCGTCGACATCAAGGTCTGAGGCCAGCCACTCGGGAAAGCCACCTTCGAACCGGCGTGATGCCCAGCCTCGCGCCCTTAGGATTGCCAGCGCGTCGGCAGAGAGAACGCACTGGACACCACGCCAATAGGCGACGATGACCTTCTCTCGTGGAAGCTCGGCAAGTCGTTCTTCCAGCTCACCCACGGGGATGTTGATCGCACCCGGCAAATGCCCGGCCGCGTATTCCTCTTGCGGCCGGACATCGAGCAGCACGATTTCGTCGTCCCGCATGCGGCGCACCAGTTCCTCGCGCGAGATGTTCTCCAGCCTGTCCGGCCGACTCATTGTGTCATCGATAAGCTCGCGGATTTGCTCGCGCCTGCGGTTCGCAAGGCTGCGCAAGGCCCCAAGCACGTTTTCGATTGGGCCATCGGCCAAACGATAAAGCACGCGTTTCCCGTCTCGCCGGGTCTGCACCAGGCCGGCCCGCTTGAGCTGTTGAAGGTGCTGCGACGTGTTGGCCAACGCGATTCCGGAAAGCTGCGTCAGCTGCTCCACGGCCAGTTCGCCGTCGGCAATATGGCGCAGAAGAACCAGCCGGTGTGCATGCCCCAGCGTGCGGGCGAGATCGGCTATCTCGTCAAAGATCGGATGATGGACATCTGCGTTTTTCATACTGCAGGGCTATCATGAATCAATCAATTAATCAATTAATCAATACATTGAATGAATGATCTAATTCGGCTAGTGTCGGGCGCCAAGACAGGAGCAAAACCATGAACGAGCAGTTGGAGTTCGTTGTCCGCGCAGCCGCGATCGGAACGGCGGCGACGGCGGTGATAGATCATTGGGGATTGTTTCTGAAACGAGCGTTCGCGATTCCGCCGCTTGATTATGCATGGGTCGGCCGCTGGATCGGCCACTTTCCGCGAGGACGTTTCGCGCATGCGAACATCGCGCAGGCTCCCCGAATTCGCGGCGAAACGCCGATTGGATGGGTCGCGCATTACGCGATCGGCATCGTCTTTGCTGCCTTGCTGATGGCAGTATGGGGCCTCGACTGGGCACGACACCTGACATTGCTTCCCGCCCTTGTTGTCGGCATGTCCACTGTCGTCGCCCCGTTCTTCGCAATGCAGCCAGCCTTCGGAGCCGGAATTGCAGCCTCGAAGACGCCCCATCCGAACACTGCGCGTCTGCGCGGCCTCATCACTCACCTGTCCTTCGGGGTCGGGCTGTACGGCGCTGCGTTGCTTTCCGCACACCTGTTCCCGATCTGACACTGGTCGATCGCGGTCGGCTTTCAGGACACAACCCCAAATTTTGAAAATGGAGAGCAAGCACAAATTTAAAAGCTTGACACTGCCGATCCGCCTTTGGCCACCCGCCTTTGGCTTGCACCCCGCCCCACCTTCCGCTATAGAGCCGCCACCCGCGTAGACACCCTTGGAGGCAACGCGGCGGAAGGCTGTCCGGCCTCACGTGATCCCAAAAAGATTTTGGACCAGATCATGTAGGGCCATGACGGCTTTCGACGTTTACGGCCCAGGCATCTCGCCGGCCGCGAACGCTCCAGAACAACGCGAAAGGAAATGTCATGAGCCAAGCTTCTTACGAGCTCAAGGCCGAAGCGCGCGAACAGGTCGGTAAGGGGTCCGCCCGTGCAGTTCGCCGCAACGGTAAAGTGCCTGCAGTAATCTACGGCGACAAGCAGCCTCCCCTGGCGATTGCGCTGACCTACAAGGACATCTACTACAAGATCCATGGCGGCGGGTTCCTGACCACGATCGCCACGATCGATGTCGACGGCAAGAAGATCCAGGTCCTGCCGAAGGACTACCAGCTCGACCCGGTCAAGGATTTTCCGGTCCATGTCGACTTCCTGCGCATCGGCAGGGACACCGAAGTCAATGTCGACGTGCCGGTCCACTTCATCAACGAGGACAAGTCGCCCGGCCTCAAGCGCGGCGGCGTGCTCAACATCGTGCGCCACGAAGTCGAGTTCCACTGCCCGGCCAATGCGATCCCGGAATTCATCACCGTCGATCTCACCGGCACCGATATCGGCGATTCGATCCACATCTCGGCGGTCAAGCTGCCGGCCGGCGTCAAGCCGGTGATCTCCGACCGCGACTTCACCGTCGCGACCATTGCCGGCTCCTCGGCGATGAAGCCGGAGGCTGAAGAGACGGTCGAAGCGGCTGAACCCGAAGCGGCTCCTGCCGACGAAGAGAAGTAATCCTTTCCGCCCGGAGGTGACGATGCTGCTGTTTGCAGGCCTCGGCAATCCGGGCGCGAAATACGCCAACCACCGGCACAATGTCGGCTTCATGGCGGCGGACGCAATCGCCCGCCGCCATTCCTTTTCGCCCTGGTCGAAAAAGTTCCAGGGCCTGATCGCCGAAGGCACGCTTGCCGGCGAAAAAATCATCCTGATCAAGCCGCAGACCTTCATGAACCTGTCCGGCCAGTCGGTCGGCGAAGCCCTGCGCTTTTACAAACTCGACGCTTCGGCGCTGACCGTCCTTTATGACGAGATCGACCTTGCCGCCGGCAAGGTGCGGGTCAAGGTCGGCGGCGGTTCCGGTGGCCACAACGGTATACGCTCGCTCGAGCAGCATGTCGGCAAGGATTTCCGCCGTGTGCGCATTGGCGTCGGCCACCCCGGCGTCAAGGAAATGGTGCATGGCCATGTGCTTGGCGATTTCGCCAAAAGCGACCGCGAGTGGCTGGACGTGCTGCTCGACACCATCGCCGACGCTGCCGGACTGCTTGCCAAGGGCGACGACAATTCCTTCATGAATCGCGTGACGCTGGCATTGCGCGACAAGCTCACACCGACGGGCGACGACGACCGCCCGCCACCCAAGGCGCCGAAAGCACAAAGCCACGTTCGCCAGGCGCGGCCGCAGCAGCCGGCGGCCAAGCTGCCCGAAACGGGCCCGATGGCCGCCATGCTGAAGAAGCTGTTTGGCGGCAAGGGTTGAGCCTGGCCACGGATCGGGGCTGCAGGGCTTGACGTTCGTCACCCGTTTCGCCCATAGCCCTCATCAAATTTCGATTTCCCGATAGGACCGGATAAAAATGGGTTTCAAATGTGGCATCGTTGGCTTGCCCAACGTCGGCAAGTCGACGCTTTTCAACGCGCTGACCAGGACGGCGGCGGCGCAGGCTGCCAACTATCCGTTCTGCACCATTGAACCGAACACCGGCGAAGTCGCGGTGCCCGACCCGCGCCTGCAAAAAATCGCGGCGATCGGCAAGTCGAAGGAGATCATCCCGACCCGCATCTCGTTCGTCGACATCGCCGGCCTGGTGCGCGGCGCCTCGAAAGGCGAAGGGCTGGGCAACCAGTTCCTGGCCAATATCCGCGAGGTCGACGCCATCGTCCATGTGCTGCGCTGCTTCGAGGATGACGACATCACCCATGTCGAGGGCCGCATCGATCCCGTCGCCGACGCCGAGACCGTCGAGACCGAGCTGATGCTCGCCGACCTCGACAGCCTCGAGCGCCGCATCGTGCAGTTCCGCAAGCGCGCTTCCGGCAAGGACAAGGAGGCGCTGACCGTGCTTCCGATGATGGAAGCCGCCCTTGAGCTCCTGCAGGCCGGCAAGCCGGCCCGCATCCTGCTCAAGAACATCTCTGCGGAGGATCTGCGCATCCTGCAGGGGCTGAACCTGCTGACATCGCACCCCGTGCTCTATGTCTGCAATGTCGCCGAGGCCGATGCTGCCACCGGCAACGCGTACACCAAAGCGGTCGAACGGATGGCTGCCGCGCAAGGCGCCCGCACCGTGGTGATTTCGGCGGCGATCGAAGCCGAGGTCGCGCAGCTCAGCGACGAAGAGGAAATGGAATTTTTGGCGACCCTGGGCCTCGACGAACCCGGCCTGAACAAGGTGATCCGCGCCGGCTACGAGCTGCTGCAGCTCATCACCTATTTCACCGTCGGGCCGAAGGAGACGCGCGCCTGGACCGTGCACAAGGGCGCCAAGGCGCCGCAGGCTGCAGGCGTCATCCACACCGATTTCGAGCGCGGCTTCATCCGCGCCCAGACCATCGCCTACAACGATTTCGTCACGCTGGGCGGCGAAGTGGCGGCCAAGGAAGCCGGCAAGGCGCGCGACGAAGGCAAGGAGTATGTCGTCCAGGACGGCGACATCATGCTGTTCAAGTTCAACACCTGAGCCGACCGACGGCGCATTCTTCCTTCTCCCCTTTTTGGGAGAAGGTGGATTGGCGCGCAGCACCAAGACGGTTGAGTGCTTGCCGGGGCGCTGTTGGTGCCAAGCTGGAACACCCCTCATCCGACCTCGCTTCGCGAGGCCACCTTCTCCCACAAGGGGAGAAGGAAGAGCCTCTCCGGCGCGGCTTGACTGCCCGCAAGGCGCGGTCTAAGGGGCGTCTGCACCCGGCCCCTGCTTTCGTCGAAAGCGCCTGTCCCGTGCAATCCGCAACGACGCTCGAACCCATCCTTTTGGCCTCAGCAAGGGAGACCCGGCGATGATCAAGGCATTCGTCGTCGACAATGATCGCCTGCGCCTTGCCGACGATCTCCTGGCAAACAGCGACCAGGTCGTCTGGGCCGACCTTGTGAGCCCGACAAAGGAAGAGGAAGCGGCCATCGAGGCCTGGCTCGGCGTTGCCATTCCGACGCGCGAGGAGATGGAGGAGATCGAGATTTCGAGCCGCCTCTATGTCGAGGACGGCGCCTATTTCATGACCGCCATTCTGCCGGCCCAGACCGAGGCCGACGATCCCCTGATGTCGCCGGTCACCTTCGTGCTGGCCGGCAACAGGCTGATCACCGTGCGCTACCACGAACCGAAGGCCTTCAAGACGTTTCCGCAGCGTGCCGAGAAGGTGGCGACCGGCTGCACCAGCGGCGACACCGTCCTGATCGGCCTGCTGGAGGCTATCGTCGACCGCCTCGCCGACATTCTGGAGCGCGCCGGCCGCGACATCGAGGCGATCTCGCGCGACATCTTCCAGCCAAGCTCGACCAAGGCGTCGAAGCGCAATCGCGATTTTCAGGAATTGCTGAAGGCGATCGGCCGCAAGGAGGACATCGCCTCCTCGATCCGCGACAGCCTGATCTCGCTGCAGCGGCTCGCCGGCTTCCTCACCCACGCCTCGACCCAGACCAAGATGAGCAAGGACATCCGCGCCCGCATCAAGACCTTGTCGCGCGATGTGCTGTCGCTCGCCGACCACGCCACCTTCCTGTCGCAGAAGATCAACTTCCTGCTCGACGCTACGCTCGGCATGATCTCGATCGAGCAGAACGCCATCATCAAGATCTTCTCCGTCGCCGCGGTCATCTTCCTGCCGCCGACGCTGGTCGCCTCGATCTACGGCATGAATTTCAATGTCATGCCCGAACTGACCTGGAGCTTAGGCTATCCTTTCGCCATCGGCTTGATGATCCTCTCGGCGATCCTGCCCTTCTGGTATTTCCGCCGCCGCGGCTGGCTGTAGAGGCTTCGGAGCTTCCATTGCCTTGGGCGTGATGGCCTGGCGCACCAGAAATGACTTGACCGCCCCGCCTGCATCCGGGAAACCGATCCGTGGCGATCGTACAATCTTGAACCGGATTCCAGACCATGACCGGAAAGAACGCAAAGACTTGGGCCTATGAGGATTTCGTCGAGGGCGCCTCGCTCGACCTCGGCACGAAGCTGGTGAGTGCGGCCGAAATCATCGAATTCGCGCAGGAGTTCGACGCGCAGCCGATGCATCTCGACGAGGCGGCGGGCAGGGCCAGCATCCTTGGCGGGCTGGCGGCCTCCGGCTGGCACACCTGTGCGATGTTCATGCGCATGCTGTGCGACGCCTTCCTGCTGGATTCGACCTCGCAAGGCGCCCCTGGTGTCGACCAGGTCCGGTGGAAGAGGCCGGTGCTGGCCGGCGACATCTTGACCGGCAGCACCACCGTCCTTGCCAAGCGTCTGTCCAGGTCCAAGCCGCAGCTCGGTCTCGTCACTTTGCGCAGCGAGCTTTTCAACCAGCGTGGCGAAGGCGTCTTCGAACTCGAGAACACGGTCATGTTCCTCGCCCGTGATGCCGCACAGGACCGCTCATGACATTGGACGAGTTCTTCTGCATCGGCGTCACCGTCACCCTCGGCTCGCACAGGTTCGAACCCGAGGCGATCAAGGCGTTCGCCAGGAAATACGATCCGCAGATATTCCATCTCGACGAAGAGGCGGCGAAGAACAGCGTGTTCGGCGGCCTGTGCGCCTCCGGCTGGCACACAGCTGCAACCTGGATGAAGCTGAACCTCGAGACCGGCGTGGAGGCCGAGGGCGCCCGCTGGGCCGGCGCTGGGCCCGCCCCCGAGTTCGGCCCCTCGCCCGGTTTCAAGAACCTCAAATGGCTAAAACCGGTCTATGCCGGAGAAACCGTGACCTTCACCCGCACCGCGCTTGCCCACCGCCCCATCGCATCGCGGCCGGGCTGGCGAGTGCTGACGCTGCGCTCGGAAGCTTTCGATTCGACCGGCGACAAGGTCATCGAGTTCGAAAGCGCCGTGCTGGTGAAGGCGGAATAGTTTCTTCCTTCTCCCCTTGTGGGAGAAGGTCGATCGGCGCGTAGCGCCGAGACGGATGAGGGGTGCTCCAGCTTGGCACTGCGGCACTCCGTGCAGCACCCCTCGTCCGACCTCGCTTCGCGAGGCCACCTTCTCCCACAAGGGGAGAAGGAAAAAGCACTTCAATGCCCTTGGAACCCGATCAGCGTCCTGACCGGCACGCCGAGCGCCTCGAGCTTCTCGCGACCACCGAGGTCCGGCAGGTCGATGACGAAGCAGGCGGCGAGGATGTCGGCGCCGATCTGCCGCAGCAGCTTGACCGCTGCCTCTGCCGTGCCGCCGGTGGCGATCAAATCGTCGACGAGGATCACCTTCTCACCCGGAGACACGCCATCCCTGTGCATCTCCATCTCGTCCAGCCCGTATTCGAGGCTGTAGGCGACGCGCACCGTCTCGTAAGGCAGCTTGCCCTTCTTGCGGATCGGCACGAAGCCGGCCGAGAGCTGGTGGGCGACGGCGCCGCCAAGGATGAAACCGCGCGCCTCGATGCCGGCGATCTTGTCGACCTTCTGGCCGGCATACGGATGCACCAGTTCGTCGATGGCGCGGCGGAATGCGCGCGCATTGCTTAGCAGCGTGGTGATGTCGCGAAACAGGATGCCCGGCTTGGGATAGTCCGGAATGGTGCGGATCGCGGCAACCAGCGTGTCTTCGAGCGAAGGTTTCATGGGGCGGCTCTCCGGGCGTTCGTCCGACTTGAAGACGTGAGGGGAATTTTGGCCGATCGTAACCCGGCGCGGCCGGCGACGGCTACCGCGATGTGGCAGCTGGAAGAAAATTGTCCGGCAAAGGACTGGAGCCGGCGGCCTTCGGAGGCGGTCTTCGGAGGCAGTCCTTAGACATGCAAAAAGGGCGCCCTTCGACGCCCTTTCGATCTCGTGGTTTTCCTTAGCTCAGTGCGCCACGCCAGCCCACACCTTGCGCTTGGTCAGATAGACCAGCGCGCCGAACAGCAACAGGAAAACCAGCACGCGAAAGCCGGTCTTCTTGCGGGCTTCCAGATGCGGCTCGGCCGCCCACATCAGGAAGGCCGACACGTCGCGGGAATACTGGTCGACCGTCTGCGGCGAGCCGTCGTCATAGGTCACCTGATCGTCGGAAAGCGGGTTGGGCATCTTCAGCGAGACGCCGGCTATGAAGTACGGATTGTAGTGGGTGCCTTCCGGTATCTCCATGCCCGCCGGCGGCTGCTCATCATAGCCGGTCAGCAGCGAGTGGATGTAGTCGGGACCGCCCTGGGCGTATTGCGTGAAGATGTCGAAGACGAAACGCGGAAAACCGCGCGTGACGCCGCGCGCCTTGGCCAGCAGCGACATGTCGGGCGGCGCAGCCCCGCCATTGGCGGCCGCTGCTGCCTGATCGTTGGGGAACGGCGCTGGGAAATGGTCGGACGGTATGCCGGGACGCTCGAACATGTCGCCGGCATCGTTGGGACCGTCGTTGATCGTGTACTCGGCGGCCAGCGCCTTGACCTGCGCCTCTGAATAGCCAAGATCTTCCAGCGTGCGAAACGCCACCAATTTCATCGAATGGCAGGTGGCGCAAACTTCCTTGAAGACCTTCAGCCCGCGCTGCAACTGCGCCTTGTCGTAGGTGCCGAAAGGCCCGGCGAAGCTCCAGTCCATCTCCTTCGGCTGGTGTATCGGGAAATGCGTCGGCGCGGCTTCGCTGTGCGCCTCCTCCTGGGCGATCGCCCCGGTGGTCGCGGCCGCGGTGCCTGCCAGCACAAGGCCGAGCAGCGCCAGCGAGGTGAGAATCGTCTTCATACCAAATCCCCTTGAGATTCTCTGGCGCGCTGTCGTCGTCTCGAGCATGATCTTGTCCGAAAACCGGTCTCCACTTTTCGGGGTCATGCTCAGCCCTTGGTTTCCGGCGCGGCTGTCGCGCGAGCCGGATGCCCGCCACCGCCACCCTTGCTCTTCTCGAGAACTGCCTCGGTGATCGAGTTCGGCAATCGCCGCGGCTTCTCGACCAGGCCCAGCACCGGCAGCACGACCAGGAAGAAGGCGAAGTAGAACAATGTCGCCATCTGCGCCATGAAGACATAGCTGCCCTCGGCCGGCTGCGAGCCCAGCCAACCAAGCAGGACGGCATCAATCACGAACAGCCAGAAGAACAGCTTGTACCAGGGCCGGTAGACCGCCGAGCGCACCTTCGAGGTGTCGAGCCACGGCACCAGGAACAGCATGGCGATGGAGCCGAACATCGCGAGCACGCCACCGAGCTTGGAGTTGATCGGCCCGATATTGAAGGTGATGGCGCGCAGGATCGCGTAGAACGGCAGGAAGTACCATTCCGGCACGATGTGGGCCGGCGTCTTCAGCGGGTCGGCGACGACGTAGTTGTCCGGATGGCCGAGAAAGTTCGGCAGGTAGAAGACGAAATAGGCGAAGATGAACAGGAACACCAGCATCCCGAACGCGTCCTTGATGGTCGCGTAAGGGGTGAAGGCGACGGTATCGGTCTTCGATTTGACCTCGATGCCGGTCGGGTTCGACTGGCCGACCACATGCAGCGCCCATATATGCAGCACGACGACGCCGGCGATCATGAACGGCAGCAGATAGTGCAGTGAAAAGAAGCGGTTCAGCGTCGGGTTGTCGACGGCGAAGCCGCCGAGCAGAAGCTGCTGGATCCATTCGCCGACCAGCGGGATGGCGGTGAAGAAGCCGGTGATGACGGTCGCGCCCCAGAACGACATCTGTCCCCAGGGCAGCACATAGCCCATGAAGCCTGTCGCCATCATCAGGAGATAGATGATGCAGCCGAGGATCCACAGAAGCTCGCGCGGCGCCTTGTAGGAGCCGTAATAGAGGCCGCGGAAGATGTGGATGTAGACGGCGACGAAGAAGAACGACGCGCCGTTCGAATGCAGATAGCGCAACAGCCAGCCCGAATTCACGTCGCGCATGATCTTCTCGACCGAATCGAAGGCGAGACTGCTGTCCGCCGCGTAGTGCATGGCCAGCACGATGCCGGTCAGCATCTGCGCCCCCAGCATGAGCGCCAGGATACCGCCGAAGGTCCACGCATAATTGAGGTTGCGCGGCACCGGATAGGCGACGAAGCTGTCATAGACCAGCCGCGGCAGCGGCATGCGGGCGTCGACCCAGCGTCCGATACCGGTCTTGGGCGTATAGGTCGAGTGTCCCTCGCTCATCGAAATGTCCCCTCGCCTCAGCCGATACGGATCTTGGTGTCGGAAATGAACTGGAATACCGGCACCGACATGTTCTCCGGCGCCGGTCCGCCGCGGACGCGGCCGGCGGTGTCGTATGTCGAACCGTGGCACGGGCAGAACCAGCCGCCGAACTCGCCTTCCTGGCCGAGCGGAATGCAGCCGAGATGGGTGCAGACCTGGACCATCACCATCCAGGCCTCCTTGCCCGGCATGGTGCGGTTGGCGTCGGTCGCCGGCGCATCGGCCGGCAGATTGGCGTTGCGAGCGAGCGGATCCTTGAGCTCGGCCAGATTGACCGCCTCGCCGTCCTTCATCTCTTGTTCGGTGCGGTTGCGCACCACCACCGGCTTGCCGCGCCATTTCACGACAAGCGACGTTCCCGGAGTCAGCGAGGAGACGTCGACCTCTACCGAGGCCAGCGCCAGCGTCGAGGCATCCGGGCGCATCTGGTCGATAAACGGCCAGGCGACGGCACCCGCGCCGACCACCGCGGCCATGCCCGTGGCGACGTAGAGAAAATCACGACGGTTGGGATCCTGGATGTCGGTTGCGCTCACGGGTGCCTGATCCTTTCGCCTCTTCCGTGCCGGTGGCCGAGGCTGTTCCCCGCTCTTTCACGCCAACCCGACAGCGCATGGCGAACAGGCTAGCGAATTCCTCCGGCAATTGGCCTTCGGTTTATGCGTGAAGCCCGTTTTTGTCCAGACGGGTGAAGGCACAAGGGCAGATTGTCGCGGGGACGCAATTCGACGGCGGACGGCGTGGCGACGGGCACATGTCGAACACGGCGAAAACGAGCGAAATCAACCCGCGAAGCAGCGCCGGCGTTTGTCTCGACAGGAGAGGAGGAGTGAGACGAGCGAGACCGACAAGTCGTATTGGCTACTCAGCGAGACCTCGGGCATTGGCGAAACGCGCGACCGGCGCCTCGACCGGGGACTGCCGCTTTTCGAGGGACTCCGCTGGCTCTCTGCGGGCTGGCGGGATTTCTGGATCCGGCCCGCGTCGAGCCTGGCCTATGGGATTGTCGTCTTTCTCCTGTCCGTCGCCTTCGTTTGGACGCTTGTCGGATTCGGTCGTGACTACATTCTGTTTCCGGCGCTTGCCGGGTTCATGATCGTGGCCCCCTTTTTGGCGCTAGGCCTGTATGAAAAGAGCCGGGCAATAGAGGAAGGACGCGCCATCGGCCTCGCCTAGATGCTCCTGGTGCGCCCCACCGGCGGCGCACAGGTCTTCTTCACGGGCCTACTACTGTGTTTGCTCCTGCTTCTGTGGACGCGTGCGGTGGTGCTCCTCTGGGCGCTCTTCTTCGGCGTGACGCCCTTTCCCGGATTCGACCGCATAGTCGGAGTGCTCTTCGGCACCGCATATGGGTGGGTGATGATTGCTATCGGGACGGCGATAGGAGGCCTCTTCGCGGCCTTCGCTTTCGCCATCAGCGTCTTTGCAGTGCCGATGCTGCTCGACCGGCGCGTGGACGCGCTGACGGCTATGGCTATCAGTGCGAAACTGGTGTGGAACAACCTTCCGCCGATGCTGGCCGATGCCGAGTTGTCGCGGCTGCTGCGGGCCACAGCCGTGGCGGGATTCGCCGCCATGAACATCATGTTGCTGTCGGTGTCCGTCTGGTCTGGCGCAGATCAGGGAACTCGAAATGCATTTCACTTGATCTCGGCGCTGCTGGCCGTCCCCACCGTCTCCTATTCCGGACGGATATTCTTCGTTTCGGCGTGGAATTTGGCGATGAAGTGCACCGCCGGCATGGACTTTCCCATCTCAGTCGGAATCCTGCTGGCTCTGGGTTTGAGCCTCTACGACACGTCTGTCGGAGGACCTCACGCCTATTTCGATGCGGTAACGTCGTTGATCTTCTTTTGCTTGTCGGGCGCACGCTTGACCATGCGATGAGGCGGAAGGCGCGGAACGCCGTCACCGGTCTTGCCCGCTTGATGCCGAGGGGGGCGGCGGTGGTCGGGACGGACGGAAGCCTCGAGTTCCGCGACCTGACAGAAATCGAGCCGGGTGACATGATATTGGTAGCCCCCGGAGAACGCATTCCGGTGGACGGGACGGTTGTCATGGGCGCGGGCAGCCTCGACGTTTCGATGGTGAGCGGTGAGTCCAAGCCCGAACGCGCGCAGCCGGGCAGCGCCGTTCTTTCGGGAGCGTTAAGTCTTGGTGGCGCGCTCACTGTCCGTACCGAGCGGCGTGCACGGGATTCCTTCCTCGCCGACGTGGTCAGGCTGATGGAGGCGGCTGAGCACGGCCGCGCCCGCTATCGTCGCATCGCCGACCGCGCGGCCGCGCTCTATTCCCCTGTCATCCATCTGCTGGCGCTTGCGACTTGCGCCGCCTGGATACTGCTTACCGGCGACTGGCATCGATCGGTTACGATTGCGATTTCCGTCCTCATCATCACCTGCCCCATGCGCGCTCGGCCTTGCCGTGCCGATGGTCCAGGTCGTGGCGGCGCGCCGGCAGTTCGATCTCGGCGTCACCCTCAAGGATGGTAGCGCGCTAGAGCGCCTTGCCGAGACCGACACCGTGGTCTTCGACAAGACGGGCACGCTCACGACGGGCGCCGCCCGCGTCGAACGGCACACGGTAGCTCCGCAAGATGTTGCGGCCGCCGCAGCACTCGCCTCCTTTTCCAGGCACCCGGTGGGGCGCGCGGTGGCCGCGATGACAGTCGCAAGAGTGGCTATCGAAGGGTTCCGCGAAGTTGCCGGGTACGGGATCGAAGGGCGCGTTGGCGAAGCGTTTTACAGGCTAGGAAGGAAGGATTGGGTCTCCGCAAGCGTGGCCAACGTTCCGAGTGAAGCCGCCACGTGGCTTTCGAAAGACGGAAAGCTTGCGGGTTCATTTGCGATTGCCGACGAAATCCGTCCTGGCGCGACGCGTGCCATCCGAAAGCTAGCTGACCTCGGGTTGGCGACAGAGGTGCTGTCCGGCGATCGAGTGGAGGAGGCTTGCAGGGTGGCGGCTGCGTTGGGAATCTCGGAAATCCGCCACGGTGCGCTTCCCGAGGACAAGGTCGAGCGTCTGGAGGAGCTGGCGCGGCCCGGCCGCCGCATCCTTATGGTTGGAGACGGGCTGAACGATGCCCCCGCGCTCGCCACCGCGCATGTCTCAATGGCGCCCTCGTCGGCGGCAGACATCGGGCGGAATGCTGCCGACCTTGTCTTCCTGGGCACGAGCCTGGAGGCCGTACCACATGCCATAAGAGTCGCCCGGAACGCATCCCGGCTGTTGCGGCAGAACCTCGCCCTTGCCTCGCCTACAACGTTCTGGTCGTGCCCCTCGCTGTGATGGGCCATGTTACGCCCCTTATGGCCGCTGTCGCCATGTCGACGTCATCGATTCTCGTGGTCGGCAACGCATTGCGCCTTCCGGGAAAGCCTCCGCCCGCAGGATCTCCGGCTCTTCGCAGGCTCGACTTGGCGGAGGCGGCATGAACTATCTCGTCTGGCTTTCCAATTGCCTTGGGCATGGGCGTCGCGGGTCTCGCGGCGTTCCTGTGGTCGATGCGCAGCGGCCAATATGAAGATCTCGACGGAGCCGCCGAAAGGGTGCTGGTTTCAGACGCCGCGGACGTTCCCCTTCGTCAGTATGGATGGAAAAGCGAGGCGGCCGCTCATGAGGCTCGCCCCAAGGGCGGGAAGGCGCCGACCGCCGACGGCGTTTTCTCAAGGAGCAGAACGGACGGAAGGGTTTAACAATGTCTCAAGCTGGTGACAGGCCGTACGACTGGGTGGCGGCGTTGGCTTTCTACTCGGGAGCCGCCGTGCTTGTCCCAAGCCTCGCCGCCTTGGTCGTTAGCCTTCTGGCGGTTGCCTTGGCATTGCTATAGCAACGAGATGGCTGTCCTGCGTAGGGCGGCGGCTCCGAGACTGCTGGCCTCTTCAGTTGCATTCGGATGCGGACGGAGTATCCTTAAGTTTGGGCGCGTTGCTGCGCCTAGTGCTCGGGCGTCCTCGCACGAGCGAAATTGGGGAGTGGCAGGCATGTCCGAGGCAATGCATTCGGCGGCGCCGCATCATCTTCCGCCTTTCATAACGGCCCCCGGCGAGACCGATGTGTTGTTCACGGGGTCGGTCATCTTCCTTGTGCTGGCCGTGATGGGGATTGGAAGTTTGTACTTCTGGCTCCATTCCTTGCCGGAGCGCATGTCCCACGGCGGCAGTCAGATCCAGTTCCAGCTTGTGGCGGTGCTGTCGCTGCTGGCGTTGTTCACCCACATCCATGCGTTCTGGATTGCCGCGCTGTTTCTGGCGCTCGTCCCCGTGCCCGACTTCTGGACGCCCCTGGCCAGCATGGCCGACTCGCTCGCCAGGATGGCGACGGGGCGGTTTCGATCCCCCGCCGCCGAGGCGCCGTCTGAGCCGGCTCCCGAGGTGCTTGCCAACTATACGCCGGTCAAAGTGGAGGCCGTACCTCCTCCGACCCCCTTGGAGAAAGCCCGAAGCGACCCCCGCGACGAAATCGCCAAGACGCATGCGCCGGAGCCGTCCGACCGCCATCAGCGCCAGCCGGTGTCGGTGGGAGGTCATGAACGATGATCGAAGTTCTGCTTTGTTCGGTCCTGACCGTCCTGCCCGATTTTCTCGTCCGCCGCTTCGTACAGGGAAAGAGGATTGGTCACGAGATCACGCTCTATTCTGTATGGTATGAGCTGCGATACGGAATAACGGCGTGCATAGCTCTGACAGTGATTCTGCTGACGCTCATTCTCTACTATCATCCGTCGACGTCGAGTGCGATTTCGTTCTTTCGCACCATTCCCATCCTCCCCGAAGGCTCCGGCCGCGTCGAGGAAGTCTATGTGGGCATAAGGGACAAGGTCGAGGCTGGCGAGCGCATCTTCAGGCTTGACAGCTCGGAGCAGGAAGCGGCGCTCGAGACCGCGCGACGGCGCATATCGGAGATAGACGCGGCGCTCGAATTGGCAAAAACCGAGCTGGTAGGGGCCGACGCCCGCATTCAGGAAGCGCAAAGCTCGTACAAGCAGGCCTTGGACGAACTCGAAACCAAGACCGAACTTCAACGGCGAAACGCCAGCACGGTCGCGCAGCGCGAGATCGAAAAGCTCGCCAACATAGTGGAAGGGCGGCAGGCCGCCATTTCCGCCGTCATGGCAAGCAAGCAGTCCGTCGAATCGCAGATTTCGTCCGTGCTGCCGGCGCAGAAGAAAAGCGCCGAGGCGGCGCTTGCCCAGGCCCAGGTCGAACTGGACAAGACGGTCGTCTACGCCGGGGTCGCCGGCACGCTGGAGCAATTCACCCTGCGCAAGGGAGACATCGTCAACCCCTTTATGCGGCCCGCCGGCGTTCTCATACCGGCGGAAGCCGGACGGAAGGCTCTTATAGGGGGCTTCAGCCAGCTCGAAGCCCAGGTCATGAAGGTCGGCATGGTTGCCGAAGCGACTTGTATTTCGATGCCTCTGACGATCATTCCAATGGTGGTCACCGAGGTTCAGGATCTCATCGCGACCGGTCAGGTTCGGGCCTCGGATCAGTTGATCGACGCCCAACAGGTGGTCCGGCCCGGAACGATCACCGTCTTTCTGGAGCCGCTGTTCGCGGGAGGGTTCGATGGCGTGCCTCCAGGCAGCAGTTGCATCGCCAACGCCTACACCAACAATCACGACCGACTTGCCGAGGAAGATTTGGGCACAGCGCACTGGCTGTTCCTGCACGTCATAGATACGGTCGGGCTGGTGCATGCGATCATATTGAGATTCCAGGCGCTCCTTCTTCCGGTGCAAACACTCGTATTTTCGGGCGGGCATTGAGGAACCGACGCGCCGTCGAACATGCGGCCAAAGAAAATACCGTCATGTGCACCAAAGTGCGATCTAAGCTCGCGATGGCCGTTCGTGATTAAATGAACGGGATTTGAACCGACATAACGCGGAGCAACAACGACGTCTCAAGGGATCAATGCGGCAAGTCATACGCTTGGCCTGCCGACCTTAGTTGCTCAAGTGTTTTTCCGGCGCAACTTCCCGACCAATCTCCGCCAACTGGCTCGGCCTTGCCTCGCATGGTGATTGTGCCGGCCTGATTGTCGGGGGTTATATAAACGGCAACCCCGTCTGGACCAATTTTGGACAAGTAGTAAGCACGAACGATGCCGCTTAATTCACAACGCACCAAGAAAGGAAAGTCCTCGAACGATCCCTCTTGGGCATGTGCTTCAGGGCTATACATGCAGGCAAGCGACAATTGCGCAATGACAGCGAAAGCTGCCCCTGTAAACAGCCAACGCGCCTTCCGGCAAATATTTTCCATTGATTACCGTCCCTTGAGCACCCGGTTGCAATTAAGCCCCGACAACCGCACCTGCTCAATAGCGATCGTCAACTCAACTTCATTCATTTGATCCCGACAAGGCAATACGCCATAGCTCCGTTTCGCTCAGTTAAATCACCGACACGATCAATGCGAAAGCATTATCGGCAGCCGGACGTCCGACAGGATGCCTTTCGTAGCCCCACCGAGCACGAAATCCCTCAGTCTGGTGTGACCGAACGCTCCCATGATCATCAGGTCGGCGCCGATTTCGATCGCTCGCTCCTGAAGCGACACCTCGACCGGGCAATCCTCGGATACGAATGGCATGGCCTCGGCTGACAGCCCGCGTAGGTTCAGCCCTTGAGCCATGCGTTGGGCGGCGTCCGTCTCCTGCAGGGACTTCTCGCCCGTCAAGGTGAGCACCGTAATCTTGGAAGCGCGGCGCAACACCTGATGTGCATCCGCCACGGCGCGAGCCGCAACACGGCTGCCGTCCCAGGCAATAGCAACGCTGTGCAGCTTCGTGACAGGCTCGACCTCTGGCAGAAGGATCGTCGGCCTTCCCGACCCGAAGATAATGGCCTGCGCGGTCGTCCTGCTCGTGGGGTTGTTCGCCTCCCAGGCGCAGAGAACGAGATCATAGTAACGCGCTTGAATTGCAGCGGTGTCATTCAGCAAGGGAGCGTTCGACGCGACCGCGCCGGTGGTTGTGTCGACACCTGCCCGTTTCGCTTCCAGCACAACCTTTGCTAGAAACGCTTCGCCGCGATCCCGGCACAGCGCTTCGGCCTCCCGCGTCATTTTGGGGACGTCGACCAGCCTCCGCGACAGCGCATTCGAGATGTTTCGGATCTCTACGTTGATGGCCAACGCATGCAGTTGCGCACCGAGCGCCGCCGCCATCGCGACCGCCCTGGGCACTACCATTTCAGGGTTGGGTTCGGGATAGGTGATAACAGGAAGCAGGGCTATCGTTTTCACTAGGGGCCCCCTTCTGAATGCAGGGTACGCGACAGCCGTCTAGTCCCAAGGCACGCATCCGCGATGTGCATGGGCCTGCTCACTCGCCCGGATCGTTGACCACGGCCCAACTGTCGTCGGGATCGAACGCCGTGATCTTTTCGGCGAGCGCCGCCGTATCGGGCCCCAGGTCCTTTTCGTAGACTGTGCCGTACTGGTTTACGACGAAGGTCATGATGCCTGTGCGGTCGTATTCGGCAGGCATCGCGATCAGCCCAAAGCCGGCGATCATGTTGCCGTTGATGACGTAGTCGTACTGGCCGCCGGCGACGTTCGCGCCTTGGCCGTTCAATATGCGGTAGCGGTATCCGAAATAGCCGTCCTCGGCGGCCGTCGCCAACTCGGCCTGGCTGATCAGCGAACCGAACGGGCTTTCCGGCACGCCGTCGCCGGGTTCCCAGTAGAGCCCGTCATATGTCCCGGGCGTACTGATCAGCTTCTGAGCATATTCGCCGACGCCATCCTCATCCCAGTCGGTTTCCTTGTAATCCTCCTGGTGTTCGACATAGGCGCGCAGGTTGGCGACGGTGGTCAGCTCGTTCTCGCCGATCCTGCGGTTGATGACTTCTTCCAGCCCGGCGATGGTATCGAACGCCCATTTGCCCTCTGTCTGCACGACAGGGAATGGAAACGGCCATACCTGGTTACCAAGAAGAAGCGAGCGGCGGTCGGGTGCCAGTTCCTTGACGGCGATGCCCTTCGCCGCCTCTTCGCGGATTTCCGGAAAGCTCGCCTCCACTTCCTTCGACTTCAGCACTTCGCTGGGCGACAGTCCGAGAAGCGAGGCGACGGCCTCCTTGTCATCTTCCTCCAGTGCTTTGCGGAACGCCTCGACGAGTTCGTCGACTGTTGCGAACGGCGTGGGCGTCTCGCCGATGAAGGCATCGAAATCCTGCGTGGTGCTGGTCTGTGCTTCCTGGGCGCCGCCGGCCGAAAGTGCGGGAACGCCGAGCGAAAGTGCGAGAGTTGCGGTAATGAGGTATCGGATCATGATCATGTTCCTGAAATAAGCCGGATGTCGCACACGATACGGCAGTTGCTACCGGCGTCCTCCGCCTCGTCCGCCTCCGCCTCGTCCGCCTCCGCCTCGTCCGCCTCCGCCCCCTCCTCTTCCACCTCTGCTCTGCACCTGGCGATGGCCGCCACCCCGGCTATAGGCACCGCGGTTCGAATGGTTGGTCGCAACCCTGCCAGGTCGCGGATTCCCCATCGCCGACGGCTTGCGCGGACGATTGTCGGCGCGCGCAGCCGGCTTTTTCCTGGATGACTTCTTCTGAGCGACTTTCTTGGCCGCAGGTTTGTTGGCCGCCGGTTTCGCCTTCCTGTGCTGGTCCGAGACGCGTTTTGCATCGGGCCGCTCGGTCCCCGACTTCGGCAGCTTGGCCTGCGGCCGGTCCTTCAAACCTTCGGCGACATTCTTGCGGACATCCTTCCCCTTGAGGTCATGCGCCCGCGCCTGCTTGCCCTTGCCCGACTCCCGGCGGTCCTTGGCCTTGCTGGCAATGTTGTTGAAGTCCTTGCTCTTCAGGTTCTGCTTGAGCTTGTCGCGGTCGATGTTCGCGTTCTTGAGATTGATCTTGTCGCGGTCGATGTTCTTGAGGTCGAGGTCCTTCAGCCTGTCGATGTCGATATTGTCGATGTCGATATTGTCGAAATCGATATCGATGTTGTCGCCGATATCGACGTCGAGATCCACGTCGCCGCCCCAGGTTCCCCAGTCGTCCCAGTCGACCACTGCGGCCCACATCGCACCGGTAGCAAGCGCGGCCCAGTAGGGCGCTGTCGGATAGTAATAGGAGGGGTACGGGTCGTAGGCGATCGGGTCGCCCGCTATGACATAGTCGGGCTCATACAGCATTTCGGGGGGATAGGTCGGGATATAGACGGTCTGCGGATCGGCAGACCTGATCACGACATTGTCGCCTTCGTTGACAACCTGCACCTGCTCCGTCGTCTTCAGGTAGTCCTTGGCGACCGCCTCGTCGCGCAACTGCTGGATGGCGACGAGCAAATCCTTCTGCTGGTTGGCGGCCGCATTGCCCAACTGTTCGGTCCACTCCAGATCGTCGTTCATCATCTTCACGATCTTGGGATAATTGAGCAGCGAGATCACGCTGCCATCCCATTTGTCGCTCGGCTCGAGGTCGGGAGACTTCGCCTTTTCGTCGAGAAAGCGGGCCGCCTGCACGATCTGTAGCGGATAGAGCGAAGCCGCGATGGTGAGCGCGACGACATCGTCGGGATAAAGCGCGATCGGCGCGGTCAGGACCTTCAGTTCGTCGAGCGTGAGAGGAGCAGGCTCCTCAGTGACGGCGGCCGGTTCGCTGTCGGCCGCCGGCCGCGGAGTCGGAGTGGGGGTCTGGCCGTAGGCAGGCGCACCGAACGGCGCGGAAAGAAGCAGAAGGGCCGCAAGGCCGACTGAAACGAGGCCGAACCTGGACCAATGGGTCATCTGGCTGCTCCTACAGTTGCGATCGCCAAGCTATTTCTTTTGCGCGGCGCCGAAAGGGTCGACGTAGCTCCGCCCAACCGCGCGGACGGCGCGACCTATGTCGTCATGGATATCGTCCTGGAGATTGACGATGGAGACACGCACGCTCCAGTTGGGAGCATCGAAACCCCCGCCATTGAGCAGCACGATCGAGTGGTCCTTCGCCAGGCGATAGACCAGGTCCAGTGGATGAACGTTCTTCTCCAGCCATGTAACCATTTCCTCGCCTTGGTATTTGCGCAGCCAGAATTCGAAATCGAGGGGTTCCGATAGTAAGCCGCAAAATTCGCGTTGGGCTGAACATCCAGAGGCGGTCCTTGCGCGTCCGATCTGCATCTGTCCAGCATTCCGCCCGCGCCACCGCTGTTGGAGACGCGAATATGGCTTGCACTGGAAACCGTTTGCGCGGCATCGGTATGGTTTAACCGGTCACACGGGGTGAGCCGTCCCTTCAAGCTCGGAACAGAGCCAAACTCACTGGAAAATTGATGCGCCACAGGAACATCCCTTCAATGGCCCTCAACTCTCTATTGTCAAACTACTTTCTCGCGCAGTTCTTAGACACACCATAATTAAAATGAGCTTTGAATTATCGTCCCTCAGCGCTCGCTCACGTCTGCTGTTAACATGTAACCATAGCAGTAGTCTACGTCAAAAAATCGAGACTTCGATAGCATAGCGATGCAGTCATGATAACACCTTGAAATAAGGCACGCAAGGGTGTATTGTACGACTTCAAATTAACTGACATTGCAATCAGCGGTTTCATAGATAATTATCATACAATTTACCTTAGCGGCGGAAGCAATCGGAGAACTTCTGGCCGCGTCTTTTAGTATTGAACCTGCAACAGGAGGGTATCATGGTTGAATGGGTTCGTGAGCACAGCTTCGCAGCTGTCCTGAAATCGCGACCTTCATGTCTCTAGCCATTTGCTATTATTTCTGCCCCTTTATGGATGAAGATCTCGGCTTAGGAGCGGTGACAGCGACCCCATTGCAGCCGTCATCGTTAGGCAGCTTGGGATCACGATTTCTCCGTCGCTGAGGGCGCTGCTGGCAGGACTGGTCGTCGGGCATCTGCGTATGCGCTTCCCTCTCTTCGGTGGGACCGGGACTGTACCTCGGGCACGACCTGCTCCGTATGAACCCCATACTGCTCCTGGGAGGACTGGCTGGGGCGCAGACCATGGCCGCCGGCATGGCGGCGGTGCAGGACCGCTCGGGCAGTCCGGTTGCCGTCCTTGGCTATACGCCGGCGGTTCCGATCGGCCACATCCTGCTCACAACCTGGGGGACGGTGATCGTGGGCGTGATGGCGAACTGAAATCCGACCTGAGAAAGGGACTTCGGTGGCAGTAGGATTACCCGGCAAGCCCCGATCGCGGCAGTTGAGACGCGGCTTCTTTTATGCGCTCGTGCAGCAGCTTCGCGTGGTCTGGCCGATCTTCTCCGGCATCCTTCTCGCCATGGGGGGATGCGGGCTGATCATCGGGCGTATCGAAAATTGGCGCGTCGACGAAGCTCTGTACTTCACCTTCGTAACGGGTCTTACGATCGGCTACGGCGATTTCTCGCCGCAGCACCTTCTGACGCGGTTACTGGCGATAGCAATCGGTTTTGCCGGCATAGTGATGACAGGCCTCGTTGCGGCGGTCGCCGTGCAGGCGCTGAGGGCGGCTGAGCGCAATCTCCTGAATGAGGCTGGAAATGGGCCCCTTGATCAAAGAGATCCGTAGCAACGTCGTTCTCTGGCTTTTGGCGTTTGTTCCGGTGGTATTCGTCGTCCAGCAATTGGAGCCGGAAGCGCACACGCTGCTCTTTGTGCTCTCTGTGCTGGCGATTGTACCGCTGGCCACCTTGCTGAGCGCGGCTACCGAGTCGGTCGCGTCCAAGACGGGCGATACGGTCGGCGGGCTGCTGAATGCCACGTTGGGAAACCTGACGGAACTGGTCATTGCGCTGGCTGCGCTGCAAGCCGGCCAGTACACGTTGGTGAAGGCTTCTATCGCCGGAGCAATCGTCGCCAATACTCTGTTCATGTTGGGCGCCTCGTTCCTGCTAGGCGGTATCAAGTATCATGTGCAGGAGTACAACAGGGTCAGCGCCAGGCTGCAAACCAGCCTGCTGTTCCTCGCTACGATCGCGATGGTGACCCCGTCCATGGTGGCGCAAGTCGATTCCGTTGCCACGTCCGCGTTCACCCAGCAGTTGAGCGTTGGATTGTCGGTGCTGCTCATCAGCGCCTACGCGATGGGCCTGATCTTCTCACTGAAGACCCATCGAGAACTTTTCAGCGGAACAGCCCATGCGGAAGAAGGCGAAGCGTGGCCGATGGGCCTGGCTCTCGGAACGTTGGCAGCGGTGACAGTGCTTGTTGCTCTGGTAAGCGAAGTGTTCGTCGAGTCGGTGCAGGAGGCTGCGGTGGCGTTCGGCATGACGCCGGCCTTCGTGGGTTTCATCGTCGTTGCGTTGGTAGGCGGTGCTGCCGAGATGGCGGCGGCGTTTGCCGGCGCGCGAAGGGACCGGCTGGACCTGAGCGTGGGCATCGCGCTTGGGGCCGCATCACAGATCGCGCTTTTCGTCGCCCCGATGATGGTGCTCCTCAGCTATGTTATCGGCCCCGCTCCGATGGACCTGCTGTTCTGGCCGGGCGCGGTCGTGATGGTGCTTATCGCGACGATCACGGCATTTCTGATGACCAATAGCGGACGTTCCGCATGGTTCGTCGGAGTGCTGCTGCTGATGGTCTATCTGATCTTCGCCATGACGATCTACCTTCTGCCACCGCAAGTTTAGGAAGGTGGGTGGAGCGTGGTTCCGTCAGGGCGAATACCATACGTGAACACCAAGGATGGGCTGACCGCAGGTTTGGGCGCGCCAGGAGCGGACTTGGAGAACATGACGTGAGAAAGATAGGCGAGCGGCGTTGGGAGGGCAGATAATGGATTCGGACGGTTCGCGTCCCCTCGTCCATCCTCGTCAGGATCTCACCCGCGTGACGCTGGCGGTGCTGTTCATCGGCAGTCTTCTCATCGCCAGCATCTGGGTGATGCAGCCGTTTCTGCCGGCGATCGTATGGGCCACGACGTTGGTGCTTGCCACCTGGCCGCTCATGCTCTGGTTGCAGCGCCATACCGGCAACCGCCGCGGCCTTGCCGTCCTGATCATGACGCTGACCTTGCTGCTGCTTGTGATCGTGCCCTTCTGGCTGGCGCTCAGCACGGTCATCGCGAACATCGACAAGGTTGGCGACCTGGTCCGGACTATCCTGTCGATGCGACTGCCACCGCCACCCAGCTGGCTGGAGGGAGTGCCCCTGGTTGGAGCACGCGCTGCCGAAGCATGGCAGAAACTGAACTCGGCGGGCGCTCAGGAACTGGTCCAAAGACTGACCCCTTATGCCGGAACGCTGACCTACTGGTTCGCGTCAGCCACCGGAAATTTGGGTGGCATGTTCATACATTTCCTGCTGACGACCGCGATTGCCGCGATCATGTATTCGGGCGGTGAACGGGCCGCCGCCACCGCAATTCTCTTCGGTCGCCGGCTGGGCGGCGTTCGTGGAGAGACCGCGGTAAAGCTGGCCGGTCAGGCGATCCGAAGTGTGGCCTTAGGCGTAGTGGTTACCGCCGTTGCGCAAAGCGCTGTAGCGGGTATCGGGCTGGCCGTAGCCGGCGTGCCCTATGCCGCCGTGCTCATGGCATTGATCTTCATTTTGTGTCTGATCCAGCTCGGTCCGGTCCTGGTAATGGCTCCGGCAGTGATCTGGATGTATTATTCGGGCGACACGCTTTGGGCGACGGTGTTGCTGGCCTTTACCATCATCGCCGCGACGATGGATCAATTTATTCGCCCTGTTCTCATCCGCAGAGGCGCCGACTTGCCTATGCTGCTTATCCTGGCCGGGGTCATCGGCGGCCTGGTAGCGTTTGGCATACTGGGCATTTTCATTGGCCCTACGGTGCTCGCGGTCGCCTACACGCTGCTCAATGCGTGGATGGCGGATGGCGATGATAGAGAACCTCCTGGGGAAACGCGATGAAGCCGGCAGGCGTTGCTGCTTTTAAGCTAGGCGGCAGCGCCGCGAGCCAAATCGGCTAGTAGGGTGGACTCAATGCGCACGCCCGGCAGTTCACCCTCCAAGCGCTATAGTCGTAACTACCAAGACGCTACCGATTGCCGCCATGGCCAGAGCCATCGGCCAAGGGCTTCTGCCCATATATTTGCCGAGCCGTGCGCCGATCAAAAACAGCATGGCGACGGCTACCGCGTTCGACGCGCGCATCGCCGTCGGCAGATCGTCGATGAACAGGAACGGCATGCTGGGTGGAAGCGTCGATAGGATGACCAGCAAGCAGATTGAAACTGCAGCTCTGACATCCCGAATGTTCACAATGCGCCGATTGTCGGATGCTGGAAGAGATCTGATGCGCGTGACGATACTTTCGGCGTCGGCCTCGGATGTGACCAGGCGGACGTCCTTCGGCAACTCGGAGAGGAAGACGCGCCGCGCCTCTGCCAGGGGCATCACGCGGATGGCCTCAAAGAAATTTAGGCGCTTCACCCGCTCCACAGCTGTCGTCAAGGCAAACATGACGCCGTCGACAATTCCCCAAGCGAGGTTGCAGCCCAGGGCAGCCATCAGCACGGCCCCCACCTTGTCGCCTTCGCCAACCGCGACGCTCATGGTGCCCGTGAAGGAAAGCGCCATCAATAGTCCGAAAATTACCTCCGACAGACGGTCGATGGGGTCGAGCACGGGTCTAACGGGATCGGGACCGTTCATGGCAGGACAACCGGCACATGACAACACTTGAGCAATCGCACCTTACAGCAAGCGATTTCCGTTTGGAGTCTAATTCCGCTTGCCGAGTTCCCGAGCTTGGGCAGAGGCGAACGAGTGGCTCCGCTTCAGCATGGTGGCGCGGCGGTGTAGAACCTGTCCCATAGCGCATCCTTTGATTCGGATGGCAATGATGCGCCATTAAAGTCCGGGAGGCCCATGCCGCGCGCGGCCAGGGCGAAGATGATAGCCCCGAGCGCGACCGCCCATCATCTCGCCGTAAAGTCGGCTGACTCGGGGATTCCGGTCGCGACATAGAAGCCGGGCAGAATCGCCAGGCCGAAGAGCAGCACGCGCTTGGCCCGGTGCTCGAAAGGATATCGAATCACATGCCAGCCGACGATCCCGAACACCCATACGATCTCGCCGACTGAACTCGCTTCCATGCTCAATCTAGCTCACCGGCGCCCTTACGGCGGTATGGACGTCTTGAGGAGCCGCGGCCGCCTCGACATTCTCGATCTGCTAACGGGGGGCCGTTGCGGCGGCGGCATTTCCGGATTCAACCCCCGGCGGGCCGGTATAGCCGATCGCATTCGGCCCGCCATTCATCTGTCGAAGCTTTGTGATGAAATCACGCGGCATAAGCCAGATACCTGGCGTCTTGTAGCCCATGAAGCTTGCGATGTCGGCCACGAAGGCGTTGCAATTGTAGAGCGACGCGTGCCAGAGCGGCGACTTGGCCTGCAGCTTGCGTATATATGCCACGACCCTCCTGTATTCAGGTTCGGTAAGCGGAACTGTCCAGCTCGCCGACCGGTAGGCGATTTCCAGATCGCCGTCGGTCCATCCGGTCGAGGCCGGCACCGGCGCGAGATGGCCGAGCATATAGATATTGGGATCGTTGGATTTCGGCGCGAGCCCGGCGACTTCGGAATTGATCATCTTTCCCGATTTGTCCATGCGCCCGAAAATCACGAAGGAGTGCCCGTATGTATAGGCGTAGCGGGAGCGGAACTCGATGAAGTACCGCCCCTCTGCTGAATTCACCGTGCTCGTCGGCGCCCCGGCAGCCGCCAGGGTCCGATCATCGGACGTGAAATTCAGTTGAGGTTTATCCTGCGATTGCGATTGGCATGATGCCGCCGCGAGCGCGAGCAGGGCCACGGACAGTGAACGGCCACTTACAAGCGTCATTTCATTCCCGAACTCCGAGGAGCGCAGATCAAAAGCGGGTCCTGCCCGCCACTGGTGACCTCACGACCGAGCCGAAGAGTCGCCCGATCCGGATTGCTGGCTGATGGGGAAAGACCAGCGGCCCTTCCCCATCCCGACCTAGGCCGGTTTACTTGTACACGGGCGCCGGTGCAGGCTCTTCGACGACGACAGGCGGCGGAGCCTTCCCCTTCCCTTTGCCGATGTCCATATTTGCGCAGCCGCTTAGGCTGGCGACGGCGAGCGCCGCGACCACTGCGATTAGAATTCTGCTCATCACATATTCCCCTCGGGCGAATCGGTTCAAGCTACAACACGCAAACTAACGGGGGACTACACCGCAGCTAGTGCAGGAAAGACACACCTAGCCAGTTTAACTGTCGGTTGATGGTTGGGAGAGGCATTCTGTCGGGTTCCGTTGCAAAATTGGGCTGTGTTGCAACGTTTTCGGTAACCAGGCGCATGGCATGGCCTCTGGTGTTTCGCCGGAGAGTTCAGATGTTCAAGGGCCGCCATTTCGACCAGTCCATCATTCTGCTTTGCGTTCGCTGGTATCTGGCCTACGGCTTGAGCCTTCGCGATTTGAAGGAAATGATGGCCGAGCGCGGCATCAGTATCGATCATTCGACGATCCACCGCTGGGTCGTTCACTTCCCGCGAAGCGCGTCCAATGGCTGTGCCGTCGCGGCGTTTCCCTTCCGAAGTCTACTGCATACTCACCCAATAGCTTGCCTCTGCTACTCCATTGGCGGATTTCGCCGCGTTGCCGCAATTGGCCCTTCTGGAAGGGTGCCGGGATCGACGAGTTCGATCATGATGGCATCCGGACCCCTAACGTAGATCACACGTCGTTCCGCCCAAGGACATCACCAAGGCAGCAAACTATGTCCCAAAACGTCGGCTGCCGCTCACACCCTTGCCAACGACTTCCCTGATAATCGTTAGGGTTTCCCGTGCAGCCTCCCTGGGCGGCAGGGCTGTATCTGCAATATTACTCACCAGTTTTGTAATGTCATGGTCTATTTTCTTTTCGGACCATTGCTTGCCGTTGGCTACAGTAATGTATACCGAGTAGGCATGGTGTGTGGTTCCCGGCCGTTCGCCGATGATGTGAAGAATCCCTCTGAAACTCTTGGGATCTGCGTTCTGAAAGAGCACCTCGCCGATCCGATAACCGGCCCGGACCCTTCCGCTTGTAACCAGGACGTTCTTGTCGCTCATCGGGACATTGGCGTCGGCAAGCAACCTGCGCATCTCTTCGAGATAGGGTGCTAGATGTCCCTCGTCCATGATGGCTTTGGCGTTTAGGCCATCCGAGATAACGATCTGGCCTTTCGGCAAGTCGTCGCCCCAAGAATCCCTTATTCTTTCAATTTCTGCAATCGCTTCCGGGCTTAGTGTTTCACCAGTATTCGGGTGAGCTATATAGTCATTGCGGTCTTTGGATAGCGTGCGGACCGGCACCACATCGGGTATGGCAGCGACAAACTCGGGCGTTAATTCGGCCCAGAGAGACTGCTTGGCGTCATCGTATAATCCCTTCACTTTGGCTGCGAGCTTTGGGTTCAGATCCCAGATATTCTCGCCGTGTCCAATAGCGAGGTCGACGCCTCTCCCTTCAACCTCCTCAATCTTCTGCCTGCCTTCCGCGTAGACGACGTCTTTAGGCCGCTTTTCGCCCTTCGCGAGGCGGTACTGGTAGTACACCCAGAGAGGATCGCCATAGTTCGTGGTGTAATTGTTGTTCTGATCAACAATCCCGATCCGCTTGTAGAAATCCCACATCGCGTCATTGACTTTGAAGCCGAATTTTTCCCTCAACCGGACGTGATCCTGGAAGGACGTCGTGAGATAGCTCAACATCGGGTCGTTTTTGGTGGGCAGCGCAATCAGGTAAACAGGATTGGCAGGCATTATCTGGTCCTGGCACCAATCCAAGTCTTCAAGGCTGACCGTCATGTGTAGGGTCGTGCAGATATCCAGGCCGATCGTCAATCCGTGGAGTTTGCCCATGACCATATCTTCGAGGCAGCACCTCACCAGTTGTTCGCGGTTCTTGAATACCTCCGGACCAATGAATCCGGCAACATCGTTGACATGAAGCCACGGCCCCCTGGGCTGCACCTTTGCGAGTTCAATTCCAACCGCCCTGCTGAAGCCGTATTTTCGGGACTCCAGTACCATCATATCGACGCCGTTTGCCGCGCCATTTGTAAATTCGGAGCCCTGCCCAGTTTCGAAGTAGAGGCCATATCTTTCCCCTTTCTTCGCGCTTGCATACTTCAGTATTGTCTCATTCGTGATATCAAAGATCTTGTTGCAGTCATCTGTTCCAGCAAGGCTCTGGAACATCGTGGCAACTGTTCCAGGATACATTTCGCTTACCTCTGCCTGCACGTCGATATGCGCAAGCACACACCAAGGGATCACGTCGTCCAGCTTGAAGGTATTGACGATGTCTCTAAGCGCCCCTTCAACGCCCACGACGCTGTTGACCGTGCTGTCGACGGGGTTTGTCCCGATGACAATGTCGCCCGTTGCATAGGAGAACGCGTCGAAGACCTGCCAAACCACGTCATCGGGATGATCTGTAGGAGAATTGGGCTGGATTCGTGCACCCATGTATCCCTTTGCGCCCATGTTGGTGCCCGGCAACACATTGAAGATTTTCTGACTCAGGGCGATCAGCTCTTCATTACTCATCAGTTTCGGGACACAGCCGATCGTGTCGCTGGTGAGTCCGTGCATTACGCCCTTAATCGTCGCCTCTGGCTCAGTCAGGAGAAAATCTTTCAAATGGCCCATGGTCCAATCTTTGACCTTTGCGTACTGGGCCTGGTCGGTGGTCTGCCATATCAATCGTTGAAGGTCGTCCTCGAGCAATGGGTACTGGTGGAGATCCCCGATCTTCGTATTTGTCAAAAGGGCGCGGGCATTTTTCCGTGTTGCCTCATCCACAGCGCCCACTCCAATGGTCTGATCTCCTTCCTTAAAGTCATTCGCAGCGCCAATCACTTGCTGGTAAACTGTTTGATCAAAGTCTCCTTTGACCCTGTTGATATACGCAAAGACGTCTTCTCCCGGCTGGACCTGGTCGATCGCAATGTTTGCTTGGCCGGGTGCCGCCTTGGCAGCATCGCTGTAGCTTGCAAGGCCCCCAGCTGCTGCTCCCACCATTAAGAGCAGTTCTCTTCTCGAAACTCCTTCATTCTCCTTCGAGGGTAAGCTCTTGTTCATGGCTATCTCCTTGTTGCAAAGGACCAGGGCGATCAGCGGTTTCGCGCGCGCGGCGACCGCGTCAATGGCTGACTGAGGTCTGGAACTGAAAGCATTCTTGGATTCTAGCTTCGGAACGGCAGTCTTCGGAAAGATGGATTGCATAGCTTCACCAATTCGGCTCGGGCGATGTTCCAGGGCTGCAGCGTGGGGTCGAACTCTGCAACCGCGCCAACGCTCGATAAGTGCCTCGCACCTCATCACGCCAATCCCAGTTGTCCAACCAGCCCAACCGGTTTATCGTACCTTAAAGACCTATAAAGTTCGATCCATTTTGGAAGCTTGAGCCTAATCGAGCATGATGCCCGCGGGACGAAACCTTGGCTGCATTCCCTTCAAAGACACAACGGGAGAAGCAACATGGCACGTCATATGAAAGCAGCGATCGTTCGGGAATTTCGCGCGCCTCTGGTCATTGAGGAGATGGAGATCCCAACTCCTGGCCCGGGTCAAATCCTGGTGAAATACGAAGCGACGGGCGTCTGTCACACGGACCTTCATGCCGCAAGCGGCGACTGGCCGGTGAAGCCGACACTACCATTCATACCAGGACATGAAGGGGTCGGTTTTGTCTCCGCGGTCGGACAGGGTGTCAAGCGAGTCAAGGAAGGTGATCGGGTTGGAGTTCCGTGGCTTCACACCGCGTGCGGCTACTGCCCCTATTGTCGCACCGGCTGGGAAACCCTCTGTGCATCTCAGTCCAACACTGGATATTCGGTGAACGGAACCTTCGCCGAGTTCGGCCTGGCAGATCCCGACTTCGTCGGAAGCTTGCCGGACAGCCTCGAATTCGGGCCGGCGGCGCCTCTGCTTTGTGCCGGGGTGACCGTCTATAAGGGTCTCAAGGAAACCGAGGTTCGTCCTGGCGAGTGGGTCGCAGTCTCAGGCGTAGGCGGGTTGGGACATATGGCGGTCCAATACGCCAAGGCGATGGGCATGCATGTCGTTGCGGCAGATATTTTCGACGACAAGCTGGCCTTGGCGAAACAGCTTGGCGCCGACGTTACCGTCAACGGAAAGGACAAGGATGCCGTCGAGCAGGTTCAGAAGGCGACAGGCGGTGTTCACGGAACCCTCGTCACGGCGGTTTCTCCGCAGGCGATGGAACAGGCGTTCGGGTTCATGAGGTCGAAGGGAACGATGTCTCTCGTCGGCCTCCCGCCAGGGAAGATCGCGCTGCCGGTCTTCGAAACCGTCCTGAAACGCATCACGGTGCGCGGTTCGATCGTTGGTACGCGTCAAGATCTGGAAGAGTCGCTGCAGTTTGCGGCGGACGGCAAGGTGGCATCCCATTTCTCATGGGAAGATCTTGAGAACATCAACGATATCTTCCACCGGATGGAACAGGGCAAGATAGACGGCAGGATAGTGATGCGGCTTCACTGATCGGATATACACGCGCCGCAAACGCTTCGAAATTATTTCAACTGGGAACGCATCTGTTCGAAGCGGCGGTAGCTTCTTCTAGGTATCGACGAGGCCAGACGCTTTATCGGCGGAAGGGTGATCTTTTCATCGGTATCAAAGCCGACAATGTGAAAGACCTCCTTGCCGATATCGACGCCAATCGATTGTAGCTGGTAATAATCTAACCAATTACGACGCGGACGTCGTGCGTGAGCCCGTCGTCAGTGAGTGGCACATTTCCGTCAGTCAAAAGAGTCCCGTCCATCATTACGGATTGCACTCCCCGGCCGACACTCTTTGAGTTGTCGAAACGGATCCGGTAGGACGCCGATCCGTACCTGTAGCTTAACCCATAATCCGGCCAGCGTGTAGGAACGCACGGCTCAAACCGAAGGATGGGACCGTCCCGTCGAAGGCCAAGAATAGCCTCCAGCCCTGCTCGATATAACCAGCTGGCTGAACCCGTGTACCATGTCCAACCACCACGTCCCGTATGCGGCGGCGCGCCATACACGTCGGCGCTGACCACAAATGGCTCTACCATGTAGCGTTCGACCTGATCTCTCGTCGCTCCGTGGCAAATCGGATTGATCAAGTTCCACAGATGCATGGCGCGATCACCATCGCCCTGCAAGGCTGTGGCCCAAACAACCCACGCGGCTGCATGGGTGTACTGGCCGCCATTCTCGCGGATACCGGGAACATAACCCTTGATATAGCCAGGTTGCAGTGGGCCATTGTCAAATGGGGGCTCGAATAGCGCAATCAGCTTGTCCTCCTGTCGCACAAGCCTTTCGTGAACCGCGTGCATTGCCGTTGAAGCACGTTCCACATCGGCCTCGCCGGAAATGACAGCCCAAGCCTGTGGAATGGCATCGATCTGACATTCATCGTTGAGCGACGACCCGAGCGGAGTGCCATCGTCGAAATAGGCTCGGCGATACCAAGTACCGTCCCAGGCGTTGGCTTCCAAGGCCACGCGCAAGGTTTCGGCTCTTTCGCGGCACCACGCGGCGCAGCTCTCATCCCCACGAGCGGCCGAAATCGTGGCAAACGACTTCAGGACTGTAAGAAAGAACCACCCGTTCCAGACGCTTTCACCACTGCCCTCCGCGCCGACCTTGTTCATGCCGTCGTTCCAGTCGCCCGTTCCCATGAGCGGCAAGCCGTGGCGGCCTAGACGGAACCCGTGTTCCAGGGCTCGAATGCAGTGCTCATAGATTGCAGCGATTTGTTCGCTGGTGTCCGGCCGGTTGAAGTCCTCGTCCTGGTCCTTCTTCAGGAGGGGGGACCTAATGAACGGAATCTGTTCATCGAGCAAACCGATGTCGCCGGTTGTCGAAACATAGTGGTGAACGACAAAGGGAAGGAAATATAGATCGTCGGTCATGCGCGTGCGCACGCCAATGCCGGACGGAGGATGCCACCAGTGCTGAACGTCACCTTCCTCAAACTGCCGTGCCGCCGCTCGCAGGATGTGTGAGCGGGTTTCGTTCGGCGCGCAGTGGACCAACGCCATGACGTCCTGAAGTTGGTCGCGAAAGCCGTACGCGCCCCCCGACTGGTAAAAGCCAGAGCGCGCCCAAACGCGACAAGACAGGACCTGATAAAGCAGCCACCGGTTCATCATCAGATTGAAGCCAATGTCCGGCGTTGAGACCTGCGTTGCATTTAGGATGTCGTCCCACTGACGAGATAAAGCGGCGAAACTTTCGCGAGCGCGGTCGACGTCTGCATGTTCGCGAACAAGTCGGCGGACCTGCTCGAGGCCGGCAGCTTGTCCAAGAACAAAAATAACGTCCTTGGTGTCGCCAGGCTCTAACAAAATGTCCACCATCAGCGCGGCGCAGGGATCTTCCAGGGTTCCGAATCTTTCTGCCAGACTGGTCCGCTGCAATGCAGCGGGCCGAGACACCGAGCCGTATTTGCCAAGAAACTCCGCGCGATCGGAAGTGGCTGAACTCGCAACCTGACTGGCGGCCACGAACGCTAGTTTCCCTGCAAAATCACCGCCCCATGCGTTGTGCGCCACGATGGCTCCCGATTCGACATCGCGTTCGCAGACGACTTGCATCGCAGCGTCTTCACGATGTGTCCCCAGAACCCACTCGGCGAAATATGTTGCCGATATTTGGCGAGGTCGAGAGTCATCGTTCGTCAATTCGAGATGCACGATCTTGATCTCACCGTTAGGCGGGACATACACCGTCAACCTGTGATCCAAAGCTCGGCTGATACTTTCATACCGGCTGTAGCCTTGGCCATGGTGAACGGTCACGACGGCTCGATGTCCCAGTGGCAAGGGCGTCGGCGTCCAGATCTCTCCGGTTTCTTCGTCCCGCAAGTAAACGACCTCACCAGGTGTATCTGAAACCGGGTCATTCGACCAAGGCGTCAGCCGGTTCATCTGGCTGTTGCCCGACCAAGTGTACCCAAGCCCGGCTTCAGTCGTCAGGCAGCCAAAACTCGGGTTTGCGATGACGTTGCTCCAAGGCGCCGGCGGCAGGGACGGCGCTTGCGAATTGACGCCGTCGACCACAATGACGTACTCGCGCCCGTCAGGGGCGAAGCCCCCGAAACCGTTCCAATACAACAAATCCTTGGGCGGGATCGCAGCAGGGCGCGTGAGTGTCTCGCCCGCTCGAGCCGCGGATATTCGACCCGGAGGCGTTTCAACTTCAACTGCGTATGGTCGATCAAGCTGATTGGCCAGTGAACCAGAGTTGCTTGAAAGGATGACACGCGCAGCGGCGGCGATCGCTGTGATTTGATCGTCTGAGGCCGTGCCCGCCGACAAGACGAAGATTCCTCCTGGTTTGCCTAGCGTTTCGGCTGCCTTTCCGGCTTGCAGTCTCTTGAGCAAATGCTTTGCGCTACTGGCGCCACGTGTATCAAGCAACACAAGGTCAAATTGCAAACCTCTGCGGCGGATAAACCCGTGCCCCTTTGTCACTTCGCGAACGAGAGTCTTATCCCCGTTGCCTTCGATGCGAACCAGCACGATCGGAAAGTCACCGGATATCCCGTGCGACCAAAGAGCTGCGCGATCGAAGAAGTGATTTTTCTTGAACGCCGTCGCCTGCCGCAAAGCCGGATTTGCAAATGCGATACTTCCAACCAGGCGATTAAACAAAGAGACCTTGTCGCGAGTCAGCTTTAGGTCGTGAAGCTCAGCTTGATAAGTTTCCGATGCCTCGCGGAACGTCTTATCGACGGCATCGATACTTGAGAATCGCTCTGCGATCGCGCGGACCGCCTGATGGTTGTCGCCGGCGCCCGTCACAAAGGCTACGCGCGCCGTATCACCCGCTTCCAGATGGACCGTCCTTCGCAGGCAGAAGACGGGATCGAGAACCGGGCCGGTCGTGCCGGATAGCGCTGCCCCCGCGTCAAATATGGTGGGATTTTCTGCCGTGCGGCCGCGTCCAAGGAATTTGCGTCGATCAGTCTCATACTCGACCACTTGGCCGACCTGTTGACTCGACGACGAAACATGAACCGCCCAGATCGGTTTTTCTTTCGCATCGCGCGGCCTGCGACGCGCAAACAAGGCGCCGGTCGCCTCGTCGTACTGCGTTTCCACGAAGAGCTTGGCAAACGTCGGATGTGCTCTGTCCGCGCGGCGATTGTTCAGACAGACCTCGGAATAGCTGGTTAGTTCGAGGGTTCGTGCCTTCCTGCCATGGTTGACAATCGTAAGTGCCCGCACTTCTGCGTCGACATCTGGTGCGACGCATACTTTCCAGGAAATTTCGATGTCTTCGGCTCGACAGCGAAACTCGGCCCTGTCTCCATGAAACGTATGCGTGTAGATATTATGAGGTCGGAAAAGTGGTTGCTTGCCGATGGACCATGGAGTGTTGTCCGCCTGGTCTCGGACGTAGCAAAACTGGCCCCAACAATCGCGGGTGACATCCTCTCTCCACCGGGTAACGTCAAGGTCCTTCCATGTGCCCCAACCGGCTCCTGTAGCAGTGAGCATGACACTGTAGCGACCGTTAGAGAGCAAAGCGACGGTGGGGGCCGGATCCATCGATTCAGGAGCGCTACTGTGTCTCGTCGGCTCGGGCGCGCTATCGCTGTGGATTGATTTTGCCATCAACGTTTTCCCACTCAAGCGACGACACCGGCTTCGAAGGCAATCGTCACTGCAACCACCGCCGACAACTTTCCCGCGGCCTAATCGGCGACATGTCCATTCCAGATCCTTACTGCGGGTATCTCCCGATAGTAAGTGAGAACGCTCCACGTACCGGTATTCAGAAGAAAATGTTGTCCGGCTCGCGGTGGAAGCCCGATCCAACGCGCCGCAAGCACGCGCAGCACGTGCCCATGCGCGAACAGAGCAACGTCGCCGTTCGCAGCCCGCGCCCGCGTCACGACTTGATCCACACGCGCGCCAACTTGCCTCGGCGTCTCGCCCCCCGGGCATCCATCCCGGAAAATCAACCAGCCCGGTCTCTTCGCCTGGATTTGCTGAGGCGTCAGCCCCTCGTATTCGCCGTAGTCCCACTCGATCAAGCTTGGGTCGACGATGGCGCCGGCGCCGAGACCCACCAACTCACAAGTCTCCCGTGCGCGCTGTAGTGGGCTTACGAGAACGAGCGCGAACGTCTGCCGCGCCAACGCCGGACGCGTCCGTTCTGCCTGTCGTCGTCCGTTGTCGGTCAAGGGGAGATCTGTTGTACCTGTGTGTTGCCCGCTCAGGCTCCACTCGGTCTCCCCATGCCTGATCACGAATACGTTCACGTCCAGCTCTCCTGGCTTAGACGCTGTCAGCCGCCGTCGATCGCAGCGCTCCCAAGGCCGTTGCTTGTCCCGACACTCCGCCCGCGATTTCGGTCAGGTCGCCGCCGTGTAATGCGATGTACCCCCTGTGCTCGATCAGATCGTGACGGATGGCCTGCTTGAAGTAAGCGGCTCAAGCTGCCAGCCGCGGCAACCGGTCGATGACGTCGCCTGGCCCATGGAAGCGGGTCAGGTCGTTCACGACGGACATATCTAAAGGCATGGGGGCATCTCGATCAGCTTCGCTCCCTCGAGGTAGTGCGGCTTGTGCCCATACTCCACCGCCCGGCTGGTCGTGATGCGGCGGACTACCAAAGCCCACCTATGCCGCCTCCATCTCATCGGTGTACGTCCCAAGACTAGCCGCGCCGTTACAGCGAGCCCGGTGGTAAAGGGCCTGTTGGCCCATCTTTAGCTCCTCGTCGCGTCCATGCCACGCCTCCAGCGCCGGATCCTGGAGTGCGCGCCCGTAGGAGAAACTGATCTTCCAAGGCTTTGGCCCGGGCAGTTGGTTGATCGCGTTGAGGTGGGCGGTGGCCACCCGGTCGTCCTGACCACCCGACAGGAACACGATGCCGGGGACCGCCGCGGGCACGTGCCGGCGCAAGCAGCGGAGCGTGGCGCCTGCGACGTCCCGCAAGGGAACCGGACGAGAGTAGTTCTCACCCGCGATCACCATGTTGGGCTTGAGCAGCATGAACTCCAGCACGACACGCTGTTCGAACAGGGCACGGAACACGGCGTGAAGGACCACGCCAGTGACATCCTCGCAGCGCTCGATCGTGTGCGATCCCTCCATCAACACCTCCGGTTCAACGATTGGCACGAGTTGCTGCTCCTGGCAAAGCGCGGCGTACCGCCCTAAGGCGTGTGCGTTGGCACTCACGCACGCGGCGCTCGGCAGCGTCTTTGCAATGCGTATGACTGCCCGCCACTTCGCGAAGCGGGCGCCCATGCCGCGGTATTCGGAGAGGCGATCCCGGAGCCCGTCGAGCCCTTCGGTGACTGTCTCCTCGGGAGAGCCGGCAAGCGGCTTCGCGCCTGTGTCAACCTTGATCCCGGGCAGGATCCCCTGGCTGGAGAGGACCTGAGTGAGCGGCGTCCCGCCGGAACTCTTCTGGCGGATGGTCTCGTCGTGCATGATGACGCCGCTGATGAACTCGGCCGCGCCCGCGGAGGTGAAGAGCATTTCACGGTAGGTGCGCCGGCTTTGCTCGGTGGAATGGATTCCGAGCGCATCGAACCGCTTGGTCAATGTGGGCACGGTCTCGTCCGCCGCCAAAATACCCTTCCCCTCGGCGACTAGCGCCGCTGCGATGCTCCCCAGATCGTGGGTCATCGTGGGCCCTCCCGTTTGCTCTCCGTCGTACTCGTGCACCCTTTATCCGAACAAGAAATTATATGGCGCAAGTCAGATGAGATCAAGAGTACGAGAAAGAGTGTCGCAACAAGTCAGCGGGTTTCCCAAACAGGATTGACTGCCTCAACCGTGTTGGCGGCAGTCCGGTCGCTGCTGAAGTGTGCCTCGCTCTCTGCACCCGACAGCTCAGTGCGCTCGCATGCCCTGATGTTGTCCTACGGCGCTACAGCCATCCTCCCGCGAAACCTGCTCGACGCAATCCCTCTACCACCGGCGAACAGCGGCGCATGAGGTTCCAGAGCAAGCCAGTCCGGTAGTTTTCGATCATAAGCACGACCGGTCCCTGGTCGATCCCAAAGTGGTACGGGGACACCCACCATCCCGTGGGACTTTCTTCTATCGTGAATGACGGATTGAAGGACGGTTTGAATCCGTAAAGCCGTGTCATGCCGAGATTCATCCGGGCAAAATTGCGGGCAGTGGGGATAACGATCTCTGGCGCGAATGGCAGCGAGGCTATGACAACCCAAGGTGCGACCGTCCCGTCGTCGGGCCCGAACGGAGCGCCGCGGGCAATATAATCGAAGAACTGCCGCTCAAGGCCATTGACCGTTCGCGTGATCCAGCCCGGCCCGTCGCAGGCCGTGAACCCCCAGCAATGTTGGCCATAGCCGGCGAACTCCATCGGGTTTCGAATTGCATACTCCTGCTGCACGAAAGTTGCTTGCCGGCTGTTCTCGAAATAGTCGCTGTCGTGGTGACGCATGAACGCATCGCGGATGCCGCGAAAGTCCACCCACATGTGCGACAGCTGATGAGTAAAGAGCGGGCCTGAATAAAGCAGCTCGCGGCCGTAGATTTTCTTCCATTCGTAGGTTGAGGTGTAGGCGGCATAGCTCTGCGGGTGCAACGGGTGGGTCGGCGAGCCAAGGCCGAGGATGTAGAGTAGCAAGCCCTCATCGTAACCCCGCCACCGATGCGGGATGAATCCGCTTTCCGGGCGCCAGCCATGCGTCAGCGAAAGACCGCCATTGCAGGCCCAGTTCCAGTCGGCACGCTCATACAGCGTAGTAGCGAGGTGGCGGATTTCCGCTTCATCCGGAGTGTCGCGATCGAAATAGGTAGCAACGGTTAGGGCACCTGCAAACAGGAACGCGGAATCGATCGTGGACAACTCGCACTGCCAAACGCGGCGACCCGTCTCGATATCCAGAAAATGATAGAAGAAGCCTTTGTAACCAGATGTGTTTGGCTCCGGTCCCTGCGGACAATCCGTCAAGTATCGCAATCGTTTGCGGGCGATCTTTGCCGCGAATTCGCGGATAAGAATTCCTCGTTCTACAATGACGGGAATTGTCGCGAGCGCCATGCCGATTGCGGCGATGCTTGCCGGAGCATTCGGTTCCGTCTTGTCGCGTACCAGCCCGTTGTCGGGGTTCGTCTCATGCAGATAGTACAGCAATGTCGAGAACTGCAACCGCGCCAGGTCTTGATCGGTCGGCAACCGATCAAGCTCGGCATCCGTCGACAGCGTGTCGGGCATAGCGCGTAAGTGCTCCGTTAACCGAGGTTTACCGGGGCATCGGGCATGTTCGCCTCAAAGACTGATTTGGATTGCAGCTCAACTCAAATATTGTCGCTTTCCGTTGACGTCCGTCGAGACTCGCCGCCCTTGTCCATCAAGCCCCATTTCCAACCGCTGATGTCCGGCAGATCATCACCATACTTCTCGATGTACTGTCTGTGTTCGATCAGCTTCTCGTGAATAGCCTGCTTGAAGTAAGCGGCGCGGGCGCCCAGTTGCGGCAGGCGATCGATTACGTCCTCCACCAGATGGAAACGATCGAGGTCGTTCAACACCACCATATCGAAGGGAGTAGAGGTCGTGCCTTCTTCCTTGTAGCCGCGGACGTGCAGGTTGTCGTGGTTGGTTCGGCGATAGGTCAGCCGGTGGATTAGCCAGGGATAGCCGTGGAAGGCAAAGATGATGGGCTTATTCTTGGTAAACAGCGCATCGAAATCGCGACCCGGCAAGCCATGCGGATGTTCTTCCGGCGGCTGCAGCTTCATCAGATTCACCACGTTCACCACCCGCACCTTTAATTCCGGTAAGTGCTCGCGGATCAACGCCACTGCAGCCAGCGTCTCCAGGGTCGGGACATCGCCGCAACACGCCATCACCACGTCGGGCTCGCTGCCCTTGTCGTTGCTGGCCCACTCCCAAATGCCAAGACCTTGAGTGCAGTGCTTGACGGCTTGGTCTATCGTCAGCCATTGCGGCGCGGGTTGCTTGCCGGCGACCACGACATTGACATAGTTGCGACTGCGCAGGCAGTGATCGGTCACCGCCAGGAGGGTGTTGGCATCGGGCGGCAAATAGATCCGGATCACTTCCGCTTTCTTATTGGCGACATGATCGAGGAATCCCGGGTCCTGATGGCTGAAGCCATTGTGGTCCTGGCGCCAGACATGCGAGCTGAGGAAGTAGTTAAGCGATGCGATTGATCGGCGCCAGGGAATCTCGTGGCAGACCTTCAGCCACTTGGCGTGCTGGTTGAACATCGAGTCGATGATGTGGATGAAGGCTTCATAGCAGGAGAAGAAGCCATGCCGGCCGGTTAGTAGATAGCCCTCCAGCCAGCCTTGGCACTGATGTTCGCTGAGCACCTCCATCACGCGGCCATCTGGCGCCAAATGGTCGTCCTCCGGGTAGATTTCGGCCATGTAACATCGGTTGGTAACCTCCAACACGTCCTGCCAACGATTGGAGTTGTTTTCATCCGGGCTGAACAGGCGGAAATTGTTGCTTTCCAAATTCAATTTCATCACATCCCGGAGAAACTTGCCCATCAGCCGTGCCGACTCGACCGTGGTTGCGCCTGGGCTGGGCACCGCCACTGCATAGTCCCGGAAGTCTGGCATCTTAAGGTCGCGCAACTTCAAACCGCCATTGGCGTGCGGATTGTCGCTCATTCGGCGATGCCCCATCGGAGCCAGCGATGCCAGTTTGGAATTGAACCGGCCATCTGCATCGAACAGCTCGTCAGGCCGGTAGCTCTTCATCCACTTTTCAAGAATCCGGATGTGCGCCGGCTTGTCCATGTCGCCCATGGGAACCTGGTGGGCGCGCCAATAGTCTTCACACTTCTTGCCGTCGATTTCCGGCGGGCAAGTCCAACCCTTCGGCGTGCGGAAGACGATCATCGGCCAAGCCGGGCGTTTCAGGTTGCCGTTGTTTCGGGCATCAGCCCAGATTTGTTCGATTTCCGCCACTGCGGTGTCCAGCGCGTCAGCCAACTGCTGGTGGACGTCCTCCGGGTCGTGTCCCTCGACGAAGTAAGGCGTATAGCCCATGCCCTCGAAAAACTTTTGCAATTCGTCCTTCGGAATGCGCGCTAAGAAGCACGGGTTGGCGATCTTGTACCCGTTGAGGTGAAGAATGGGCAGCACGCAGCCATCGCGGGCCGGATTCAGGAATTTGTTTCCATGCCAGCCGGTCGCGAGAGGCCCGGTCTCGGCTTCGCCGTCGCCAACGACACAGGCGACGATCAGGTCCGGGTTGTCGAAGGCCGCACCAAAGGCGTGGCTCAAGGCGTAACCGAGTTCCCCGCCCTCATGAATGCTGCCGGGCGTCTCCGGGGCAACGTGACTGGGAATGCCACCGGGAAAGCTGAACTGCTTGAACAGTCTCTTCATACCCTCCGCGTCTTGGCTGATATTTGGGTATACCTCGCTGTAGGTACCTTCCAGATAGGCGTGAGCAACCAGGGCAGGGCCGCCGTGTCCCGGTCCGATGATGTAGATCATGTTGAGGTCGTCGCGTTTGATGACCCGGTTTAGGTGGACATAGAGCATGTTCAGACCGGGCGTCGTGCCCCAGTGGCCGAGCAGGCGAGGCTTGATGTGCTCGCGTTTCAGCGGCTCCTTCAACAATGGGTTGTCGAGAAGATAGATCTGGCCAACCGACAGATAGTTGGATGCCCGCCAGCAGGCGTCCATCGCCTGTAATTCGTCAGTCGAGAGGGCGCTAACGGCCGCCGCCGAAATTTCGCCAGAACGACCTTTCTTTTTCGTTGCGGTCTTAATCGATGCCATCGTTCGCTCCTCTTCCAGAACGGGACCGGTCGCGTTGACACGGTCTTGGCAAGCCGCAGTTACTGCGCAGTTGGCATGGATATGAGCACGATGAACCGATACGGCTTATCCGAGGCCGACTTGGACGCTAGTATAGACCAAAATGGGCAAGGATGCTCGCGATTTCGCCTGGCGTTCTGACCTTGGCGGGACCGCGGGTGTCGTCACAAATCTGCCATCACCGGCACCGCATAGTTCTCATTGACCCGCCGCGGTGGCCTCGCCGCGCTCCACGAGGTGCTCAGTGCACGCGGTGACATGTCCGGGGAGGCGGCGGAGCGGTGGCAGCGAATTATCGGCCTGTTCGGCATCGACGCGGAGGCGGCCGTTTCCGAACTGTCGGGCAAAGCGATCAAGCCAGCCCGACTGGTCAAGGTATCCTAGCGACGGGGGAAGCCCTCAAAGGACTGTCACGGAGGACACGCTTTTGGTCCAGATTGACTCAGACAAAGCCGAAACTGCTCACGAAAAATACGAGCGCTTGATTGCGCGCGCGAAGCTTGTGCCGGCAACGAAGACCATCGTCGTGCACCCTTGCGACGAGACTTCATTGCGTGGCGCTGTTGAGGCTGCCGACGAAAGCCTGATCGTACCGATCCTGGTGGGACCATGCCGCAAAATCCGCGCGGTGGCGGAGGAACACAGTCTCGACATCGGTCGTTTCGAGCTTGTCGACATGGCGCACAGCGATGCCGCGGCCGCAAAGGGTGTTGAACTGATCCAGGAGGCGAAGGGAGAGCTACTGATGAAGGGCAGCCTCCACACCGATGAGTTGATGCGGGCCGTCACCGCGTCCGCAACGGGGTTGCGCACGGCGCGGCGGATCAGCCATGTGTTTGTGATGGATGTGCCAGCCTATGCCGAGACATTGTTCATCACCGATGCGGCGATCAATATCTTTCCCGATCTCGACGCCAAGCGCGACATCATCCAGAACGCCATCGATCTCTTCACTCAGGTCGGTCTCGGCGAGCCGCGTGTCGCTATACTTTCCGCCGTGGAAACCGTCACCTCGAAAATACCGTCAACCATCGAGGCCGCGGCGCTGTGCAAGATGGCCGATCGCGGCCAGATCACGGGCGGCGTGCTGGATGGTCCGCTCGCCTTCGACAACGCCATTGACCCGGAGGCGGCTAGAATCAAGGGCATCCGGTCCGTCGTGGCGGGGCGCGCGCAGATCCTGGTGGTCCCCGATCTCGAAGCCGGCAACATGCTTGCCAAGAATCTAACCTTCCTTGCCAAGGCGGACGCCGCCGGCATCGTGCTCGGCGCGCGCGTCCCGATCATCCTCACATCGCGGGCTGATTCCATTCGCACGCGGCTGGCTTCCTGCGCAGTCGCAGTGCTCCTTGCCGACGCGCGCCGTCGCTCGGCAGCCTTGCCGGCAACGTAGCCATGGATGCGATCCTGGTCCTCAATGCCGGCTCCTCGAGTCTGAAGTTCCAGGTATTCGGATTTGACGGGTCGGGCGGTCTGCAAAGGCAAGTCAAGGGTCAGATCGATGGCGTCGGCACATCACCGCGACTGCTTGCCATCGGGCCTGACAAGAAGCCGTTGGTAGATCAAGCCTATTCCCCAGGCGATGTCCCGGATCTTCCCGCCGCCACAAACGTCGCGGGAACCTGGCTGCGGAAGACGAAGGGATTCAAACTCACCGCTGTCGGCCACCGCGTCGTTCATGGCGGGCCGGACTATGCTGAGCCCATACAGGTGGACGAGGACGTCCTACGAAATCTTGAACGTTACGTCCCGCTTGCTCCGCTGCACCAGCCGAATAACCTGGCGCCTATCCGCGCCCTGTTCGAGCGACGTCCGGAACTGCCGCAAGTTGCCTGCTTCGACACGGCATTCCATCGAGGCCACAGCGCGTTAGCCGACCACTATGCGATTCCTGAGCGCTTTTATGCGGAGGGGGTGCGGCGGTACGGGTTTCACGGACTGTCCTACGAGTATGTCTCCGGACGTCTGCGCGAGATTGCACCCAATATCGCGAGCGGACGTGTGATCATCGCGCACCTCGGAAGCGGCGCCTCCATGTGCGCGCTATCAGAAGGCCGCAGCGTTGAAAGCACGCTTGGATTTACGGCGCTCGACGGATTACCGATGGGAACGCGCTGCGGACAGATCGATCCGGGCGTGATCCTCTACCTCATTACGGAAAAGGGCATGACGGCGGCGCAGGTGCAGGATTTGCTGTACCGTGAATGCGGGCTGAAGGGGCTGTCTGGAATCAGCAATGACGTTCGCGACCTGCTGAAGAGCGATGATGCCAACGCCGCCTTCGCATTGGACTATTTCGTTTACCGTATCGGCCTGTACGCAGGCACGTTGGCGGCAGCGCTGGGTGGTCTCGACGCCTTCGTATTCACGGCAGGGATCGGCGAGAACTCGGCCGAGATCCGGGCGCGCATAGTCGAGAAACTTGGCTGGCTTGGCGCCGAGCTGGATCAAGCCGCCAATATAGCCGGAGAGTTAGTGATCTCGAGCGAGGCAAGCCGTATTGCGCTGTTCGCGGTCCCGACAGACGAAGAACTGATGATCGCGCGTCTCACACTGGAACTTATCGGGGCGGACAAAAAGGACGGTCTGGGCGAAAGCACGCGTATCAGTGCGGAGCGTTCGCCCTAGAATCACTACTGTCGATCGCAAAGTAAGGCTTGCCGGCCGGCAAGCCCACGGAGGAAAGGCCCGTCGCATGATTCCCGTCGCAAAAGCGCAATTGCTTGAAGGCAAGAAGGGGCTCATCGTTGGCATCGCGAATGACCAATCAATCGCGTGGGGCTGCGCCAAGGCTTTCCGCGCACTGGGTGCGGAGCTCGCTGTCACATATCTGAATGACAAGGCGAGAAAGTACGTCGAACCGCTAGCTCGGGAGGTGGAAGCGCCGATCATGATGCCGTTGGACGTCGGTGTGCCGGGTCAGATAGAGGCGGTCTTCGAGCGCATTGAGAAAGCCTGGGGCGAACTCGATTTTCTCGTCCACTCGATCGCCTTCTCACCGAAGGATACACTCCAGGGCCGCGTGGTCGATGCGCCAGAGGAAGTCGCCGCCATCGGCGAGTGGCTCAAGCGCGAAGGCACCTGTCTGCTGCTCGCGCCACACCACGATGTCGGTTTCATCTCTTCCGAGAACGTGCCTATCTTAGGCTAGTGCCCGTTATGCCGGGCGGTCAGAGGTACGGTTCGGCATCAAGCTGCGATTGCTGCTCATTGTGGCCTTGCCGGTGTTCGGAAAGTCACCACATAGCAGCATCAGGCAACAAACCAGCCCGTCACTTCCAGAAGGGGCGGGTCTCGTCGAGGCTTCCCCACAAGGTTTTTGCGCCAGCCCAGCCAAATTCGGCGCGCGCCTGACTCGCTCCGATCACCCATCCGATGGCGCGTTGCGCGGCCGGATCGCCGGCGTCGGGCGCTTCCGCTCCCGTCAACATGGCTCTGGCGACCGCCGCGTCGTTCAGATCGCCGAAGACCGCCTGAAGTTTCTTCAATTGCTTCAGGAACGGTTCAGCACGTTTCGCCGGGTACAAGGGAGAGAAGAACTCAACCGCATAGCGCAGCTTCTTTAGTTCCTTGCGCAACTCGTGGCGCTGCTCCACATCGAGAGTCTCCAGTCCACGTGCGTGCTTGCTAACTTTCTTCCAGCGCTTGCTGAGTGCCTTGCCAGCCAACTCGACGACCGGCGCTGCAAGCCGCTCGGTCTGGCCAAAATCTTGAGGAACGAGCCAGCCTCGCGCCTCCACGAAACGCCCCAGGTCGATCAGGAACGCCTGCACGCGCGCGTCGGGGAGAACCTTGCGAAGGTGATCGCGCAGTCCCCCCGCCTGCCTCGAGAGAACATCGGCAAGGGGCGGCAGACCCGGTTCATCCGCGTGGGCCTCGGCCTCCCGCCGTACGATATTGTTCGTCACCATATCGATATCCCTGAGACGCCCGACCTCCTGGCCAAGCCAGCGGGCTTCCATGCTGAGCCGCGTCATTTCCGGGCTCTTCAGAACGGAAGCGCAGACAGAGAACGCGCTTCGCAATCGGCGCAGGCCGATCCGCAACTGGTGCGGCCCTTCGGGATCGCCCAGCTCCCGGATCACTACGACATTCGTGGCGACCTGATCGAGGCACTCGCGAAGGACGTCCCGTGCCGCCTGCTCGGCGATCTGAGCCCGATCGAGTGCAACGTCCTCGGCATTGCGGGGCGCGAGCGGCGGGTCGATCCGTCCCTGTTCCGCGAGCAGATAGCCGCGCGCCGCCTTGGAAAGGCGGGAGAACCTCAGGCCCCCCTCAGGAAACAGTAGATGTGCAATGTCGAACAGTCCGCCCAGGCTGCCCTCGATGGAGTTCGATCTCGAGTTCATGCAACTCGGCCGAGCGCGCCCCGGCGTGGATTTCGCCGATGTTTATTGCCAGTTCCGCACGCGTGCCGTCCTCAAGGGACAACTCGCTGGCGGAACGCCTGATCACGGTCTCGCAGACGAACTCAAGCGGCGCGCCGTTCACGCGGCGAACGACCTCCTCTCGGACCGCTGCGTCCGGAATCGCTTCGAGACACAGCCGCCCGCCCGGAGCCGGGTTCTCCACCTCGCCAACCTGCGACAGACCGCCATGCTGCTCTGGCTTGGTCTTAACGGTCTGTATCCAACGCCGCCCGTCGCGCCGGAGTCTGAGCGCCATTCCTGCCTTCTTCAGCGCATGATCAGGGGTGTCGAGATAGATGCTTTTGAGCGTCCTGGTTTTCGGGCGGCCAGTAACCAGCTTCAACGCCTTCGCGCGCACGCCCAGTTGGCTCGACGTCAGTTCGTCGAGGAGAAATTTTAGCTCGATCTCGCTCATGGCCGAGTGTTGTAGTGTTGTCAGGCCCGGTGCAAGACTATAGAGTAGCTGAAGCTGATAAAATAGCTATGCCAGCTAAGGATTCAACCCGGTGGGCTTGCGCCTTCCCGTGCTTACGAGCCTTTCCGTTTATCAACCGGGCTGGGTGCGGAGCGATGTCTCTGCCGGGCTTGCAGTTGCCGCGGTTGGGCTTCCCAGTGCTATCGCCTATCCTGCGATAGCGGGCCTGCCGCCTGAGACCGGCATCTACGCGAGCATCGCGCCGCTGGTTGCCTACGCGATCTTTGGCCCCTCGCGTCAGCTCATAGTCGGTCCGGACGCGGCTACGATGACGGTGCTTGCGGGGGTTTTGGTCGCGGTTACCGCGAGCGTGCCAGTCGGGCTCGAAGTGGACCGAACTGCGATCGCAGCAATCCTCGCGCTTGGCGTCGGTTTGTTTTGCCTGGCGGCGTGGGTGCTTCGGCTCGGCGTTCTTGCAACCTTCCTGTCGCGTCCCATCCTGACGGGGTTCTTCATCGGCATCTCGCTTTCGATCCTGATCGGCCAAATCGGTCGCTTCACCGGACTCAAGATCGAGGCGGAAGGCCTGCTCGCACCGGTCCTCGAACTTCTGCGCAAGGCCGGATCGATACATTGGCCGTCTCTTCTGCTGGCCTTGGGGATGTTCGGTTTGTTGCAGATCGCGCGGGCCATGCGTTTTCCGGTTCCCGGGCCAGTGCTGGTCGTGGTCCTCTCCGTAGTGCTTTCGGCCGTTTTCGACTTTGAAGGACGCGGCATCGCCGTAGTCGGCGATATTCCGACAGGGTTGCCCTCGTTGTCGTTGCCAGCGATCGCTGACCTTCCGATCCAGACATTGGCCCTCGGCGCCGCGGCGATCTTCCTCGTGAGCTACGGCGCCGGCATCATTACGGCCCGCAGCTTTGGGGCAATAGGCGGCTACCCGGTCGATCCAAACCGCGAACTCATCGGATTTGGCGCTGCGAACATAGGGGCGGGCCTTTTCGGCGCCTTCCCGGTGACGGCCTCCGACTCGCGCACGGCGGTCAACCTTACCGTTGGCGGACGCTCGCAGGTGACGAGCATCGTGGCTGCCGCGACCCTGATCGCGACACTGCTGTTTCTCGGTCCGACCCTAAGGATTATCCCGATCCCTGCGCTCGGGGCGATTCTTGCGGCTACTGCAATCAGCCTGATAGATCTCGCCGCCCTTAGGCAGATTTGGCGCATCAGCCGCATGGAGTTCGTCTTCGCCCTTATCGCGATGTGGGGTCCGATCGGTCTGGGCGTCCTTAACGGGGTTGTCATCGCGATCGGCGCGACGCTGGTCTATGTTTTGCGCAAGCTGATGTTTCCCCGCGACGCTATGCTCGGCCGTGTTCCAGGCCATGACGGTTTCTACAAACTGCATCGAACGCCCGAGGCCCGTCAGGTACCCGGCCTCGCCGTATGCCTCATTCAAGGCAGCCTGCTGTTCTTCAACACCGACTACATCGCATCGCGGCTGCGGTCCATTGCCCAGGAATTGCCGGCCGACACACGCTGGCTGCTGATTGATGCAAGTGCAATTTCCCAGATCGACAGCTCGGCAGCGGCAATGCTGGACGAGCTATGTGACGAATTGCGCAATCGCGGGATCAGGCTTGGCGTAGCGGAGCTTCACGCCGAAGCGCGCGATATCCTTGTTCGCGCCGGCGTGATCGAGCGCATTGGCTCCGACATGGTCTTCGACATTCCCGAAGAGGCGTATCATGCGTTCGAGGCCCAAGCGTGACAGTTCAGGGACTCTCCTGCTGTCACTAACTGTCATTTTAATGGCTGCGTGCCAGTGGAGTGGAGGAAGACATGAGTAAGAAGAATAGAGACAGGGCGGCGGCTACGATATCCGAACCGGCGGAGGAAGCGAAATCGGGAGGAAAAAAATATGCGAAGGAACTCGCCCGGTTGCAGGTCGAGCTTTCCCACCTTCAGGCCTGGGTAAAGAAGTCTGGTGCCCGCATCTTGATCATTTTCGAGGGCCGTGACGCCGCCGGGAAAGGCGGCGTGATCAAGCGCATCACCGAGCGCGTCAGCCCACGCGTGTTCCGCGTCGTCGCCCTGCCGGCTCCGACCGATCGGGAGAAGACCCAGATCTACATTCAGCGCTACGTCCAGCACCTGCCCGCCGGAGGCGAGATCGTGATATTCGACCGCTCCTGGTACAACCGTCCTGGCGTTGAACGCGTCATGGGCTTCTGTAGCGAGAAGCAGGTGCGGCGCTTTCTCGAACAGGCGCCAGGTTTTGAAGCCACCCTTGTCGAAAGCGGCATAACGTTGCTCAAATACTTCCTCGATGTGAGTGAGGAAGAACAGGAGCGGCGTTTCCGACAGCGGGCCGACGACCCCCTTCGACAGTGGAAACTGAGCCCGATGGATGTCGAATCGTACAACCGCTGGTGGGATTACACCCGCGCTTACGACGAGATGATCCGTGCAACAGACACAAGGCATGCGCCCTGGTGGATTGTGCCGTCAAACGACAAGAAGCGCGCGCGCATCAACTGCATTTCGCACATTCTGAGCTCCATCCCCTATGAGCGCGTCGAGTTCGAAAAACCTAACTTCAGCAAACGCCAGAAGCGGCCCGACAACTTCGTGGACGATGCAACTCCGCGCAACGTGGTGCCGAACGTGCTTTGACCCAGCTAGACACGCAGTTCAGAACCATTACCGGTTCCTATTTGGTTTCGGGCTCCCAATTTAAGAAGAAGCCGACGTCGCCAGGGATTCCGCCGGGGAAGTTAATAATCATGGCCTTAAGCTTATAACCCTGCGGCTTCGCATTCTTCTGGTAGCGCTCATAGAACTGCTTGGCCTTGCCCTGGAGCGTTTCGGGCCATTGCGGATCAGCGCTGTTGATGGCTCGGCCGCTGTCAGTGCAAAGGGCCGACGGAAAACTATATACTAGTGCTTCGTACTTGCCGTTCTTGACAGCGTTCATCACCAGGCGGCGGACCATCGCGATTTCATTCTCGTTCACCTGGTCCTTGAGGAAACTTTCTGTGAACTTCGTGAGCTCCTGATTTTTTTTCGCCCGCAGCTTTTCCTGCTTGTCTGCCTCCGCCATCTGCTCCTCTAGGAGAGCCATTCGCAGTTGCTCAGCGCTCGGCGGCGCCGCATTTATGTCTAAAGCTGTGTCTTTGATGTTGGCCATTTTCTCCTCCACTCGAAACCGTTCGAGAATAGAACACAGAGGCAGATCGACGTCTTGCCAATCTCGTTCGTTGGGCTCAATTCATGCCCACCCAACCGCAAGACGTAAATCAGCAGGGTAGTCGACTGAGGCAGGCTTCCAGCCGCACGTTGAAGGAATCGGCCGCCGCGGCAAGAAGTCTTGTCTTCGCAGTCCAGCTACCATTCCATGATGCCATGTGGGCACATCAAGGTCAAATTCGCGATAGGCGGTAGAATGTGTCGCGACAGGCCACGCTAGTAGCAATTACCGGAATCGGCTTCCCGGGGCGAGCATGGGCGATAGGACCTGTTTGAGTGATACCCATTGCCATAATACCGGTCGCCATAATACCGGTTGCGGTAATACCGGTCGCGGTAATACGGTTCGCCATAATAAGATCCGCCATAATAGGATCCGCCATAATAAGGTCTGCCGTAATAGGGTCCGCCGTAATACGGATCGCCGTAGAAGCCGCTTCGGTAATACCCGCCGTAGTAGCCGTTGTTGTTGGCGATCATGCTGCCGAGCAGCGCTCCAGCGACAAATGCGCCGGCGGGAAACCAAAAGTCGTTGTGCCTATGGTATCCCGGACGATAGTGGCGATAGCCGCGATAACCCCTGTACCAGCCATCTCGAATTTGGATGACATCGGACTGCGCGCTTTGTGTCCTGGGCACGAAGATCGGTGCGGCATCAACTGGAACAGTGCTTGTAAGTGCAAAAGTGGCGACCAGGGAGGTCGCTATGCCTGACAGGAACCTCATGATCGCGTCCCCTCGCTGGTGGCAATGTTTGCCGTATGCGAAACGTCGTCATTAACTGAAAGAAACGTCGTCGATCCAAATTTGTTCCCGACCGGCAAATTGTCTCAAGCCGCTCCGAACCTTTGACGGTCAGACAGGCCGCCGTCCCCAGAGCTACGGGCGCCGGCAACATCGATTCGCCTGCGTCCGGATGGGGATTCCCGCCGCCGAAAAACTCCCGATGCGTTTTAAGCGAGAATACCAGACCCAGTGAGTAGATGATCAGTTCGGTGAGGTTGCCCAGCGTCGCATTGAGAAGGCCGCCCACCAGTATCGCCCGTCTTGGTCGCCATCGACTCGGTGGCGTAGCTCAGCAGCGCAGCCAGCGGCACGATCGCCAGCACGGAAAGCACAAAAAGCAGCGTGTGTGCTTCGGGCTCGAGTGCTTGGGCGACAAACACCGCAGGCACAAAGGCCAACAACCAGAGAACGGGATTGTCACGGATTTCTTTGAGCAACGGGGGCCATGGATACGATCAGCGAAATACTGCTTGTCTTAGAACGAGTGCTGGCTGGTCCATGGCTTCAACCCCGCTAGTAGGCTTCCGAGCCATCAGTGCTGGTTGCCAAAAATGTCAGCTATCAGGCAGCGAAATGGGCTGATGAAGGGCGGCTTCGGGTCAACTTATTCCGTAGCGCGAGCGATCTGAACGACTGGAACGGGGTCGAAATCGGTATTTCGTCTTCGGTACCATCAGATTTTCAACACTATTGTCTATTTGGCGCCGAGCCTGGCCAGCACGGCCTTGGGGATGTTGTATTCCCGGATCACCGCGTCGTGCTTGCGCAAGCCGCACAATTCGCGCTGGATGAAGTAGGCGTGGACCGCCTCGGCCGCGTCCCTGAGCAGCCGGGCACGTTGATCGCCATCGTCGCCATGTTCACGCAATCTCGCCAGCGTCTCATCCACGCGCCGGCCGGCGCGGCCGAGCGCCGCCGCCTTTTCCCCGAGGATTTCATGGCCGAGCAGGTCGAGCGCGCTTTCCTGCGCCCCCGACCGTCCGAAATTCGATGGCATTCGCACCGACATGATTCACTCCGGTTTTGCTGAAATCTGGTCCTACTCCGCCGGCCGAGTCTCCTCCAGCACGCTCTCCTCGTTGAACAGGAAGCCGCCGGACTGCCGCTTCCACAGCCGCGCATAGAGCCCATCGAGCGCGACCAGCTCGTCATGCGTGCCTTGCTCGACGATGCGGCCTCCGTCGAGCACCACCAGGCGATCGAGTGCGGCGATGGTCGACAGCCGGTGCGCGATGGCGATGACCGTCTTGTTCTCCATCAGCCGCACCAGATTTTCCTGGATGGCCGCCTCGATGTCGGAATCGAGCGCCGACGTCGCCTCGTCGAGTATCAGGATCGGCGCGTCCTTGAGGAAGACGCGGGCGATCGCCACGCGCTGGCGCTGGCCGCCAGACAATTTCACGCCGCGCTCGCCGACAAAGGCCTCATAGCCCTGGCGATCGCGATTGTCGCGCAAGTCGAGGATGAAGTCGTGCGCCTCGGCCTTCTTCGCGGCCGCGATCACCTCGGCGTCTGTTGCTTCCGGCATGCCGAGCTTGATGTTGTCGCGCAAGGAACGGTGGAAAAGCGCGGTATCCTGGCTGACGACGCCAATGTTGGCACGCAGCGAATTCTGCGTCACCTTCGAGACGTCCTGGCCGTCGATGGTGATCTTGCCGGCCTCGAGCTCGTAGAGGCGCAGGATCAGATTGGCCAGCGTCGTCTTGCCGGCGCCGGACGGACCGACCAGTCCGACCTTCTCGCCCGGCCGCACGACAAGATCGATGCCGTTGAGCACGCCAAATCCCTTGCCGTAGTGGAACTCGACGTTGTTCACTTCGATCCGGCCGCCGGTCACGACAAGCTCCTTGGCGTCGGGCGTATCGGTCAGGCCGAGCGGCTGCGAGATCAGCGCCTTCGAGTTTTCCAGCACGCCGAGATTCCGCAGGATGCTGTTGAGCTGCATCATCAGCCGGCCGAGCAGCATGTTGAGCCGCAACACCAGGGACAGCGTGAAGGCGACGGCGCCGACGGTGATCGAGCCTTCGAGCCAGAGATAGACGGCAAAACAGGCGATCGCGGTGATCATGATCCCCGACAGCGTCGTCAGCGCCATGCGCACGCCGGTCAGCCTGCGGGTGAACGGGCGCAGCGCATCGAGATAGATGTTGAAGCCGCTCCTGATGTATCGGTCGTCGCCATCGGCGGAGAACAGCTTCAGCGTCTGCACGTTCGAGTAGGAATCGACAAAGCGGCCGGTGATCATCGAACCGGCCTCTGCGGTTTGCTCGGCATGCTTGCGGATCGCCGGCAGATAGCGCCTGGCCAGCCAGCCGAAGGCGGTGATCCAGATCACCACCAGCGCCGCCAGCCGCAAGTCGAGGCCGGCGACCAGCACCAGCGTCGTCACCGTATAGACGACCATGAACCAGACGACCTCGATGAAGCTTTGCATCAAATCGCCGGTCGCCTGCCCGGCCTGCCAGACTTTTGTTGCGATGCGGCCGGCGAAATCGTTCTGGAAGAAGTTGTAGGACTGGCGCGAGACATGGCGGTGCGCCTGCCAGCGCACCAGATTGTAGAAGCCGGGGGTGATCGTCTGCTCGTCGACCAGCGCCGCCACGCCTACGACGATGGTGCGGACGACCAGCACCACGGCGGCCATGAAGACAAGTTCGGGACCGGCGGCAGTCCACAGCGCATCCCAGCTGCGCTCGCCAGGGAGCTGGTCGAGAATGTCGACCAGCCTGCCGACGAAGTAGAACAGCCCAGCCTCGACCAGCGGCGCAATGCCGCCGATGACAAGCATGGCGAAGAAGGCGACCTTCGCCTGGCCGACATAGTGCCAGAGGAAACCGCTGACGCTGACCGGTGGCCGAAGGCTCGCGGGCTCCCTGAACGGATAGACCCAGTTCTCGAACCAGCGATAGACGGCAATCATCATTCTGGTGCCATCATTCTGCGGCCCATCATTCCGCTGCTTGACCCTTCACAATGGCATCGTTGGCGGCCGCACGCTCGTCGAGCAGGAAGCCGCCCGACTGACGCTGCCAAAGCTGCGCATAGAGCCCGCCGCTGGCGACGAGTTGCTCATGCGAACCCTCCTCGATGACGCGGCCCTTGTCCATAACGACGAGCCGGTCCATCGCCGCGATCGTCGAGAGCCGGTGCGCGATAGCGATGACGGTCTTGCCTTGCATGAGCTTGTAAAGGTTCTCCTGGATCGCCGCCTCGGCCTCTGAATCGAGCGCAGACGTCGCCTCGTCGAGGATGAGGATCGGTGCGTCCTTCAGCATAACACGGGCAATCGCGATGCGTTGCCGCTGGCCGCCTGACAATTTGACGCCACGATCGCCGACATGCGCATCGAAACCGGTGCGGCCACTGGCGTCCGAAAGCCTTGATATGAAATCAAGCGCCTCGGCGCGGCGTGCTGCCTCGACCAGCATCTCGTTGCTGGCGTCCGGTCGGCCATAAAGGATGTTCTCGCGCACTGAGCGATGCAGCAGCGAGGTATCCTGCGTGACCATGGCGATCTGGGCGCGCAGCGAATCCTGCGTCACCGCCGCGATTTCCTGGCCGTCGATCAGGATCTTGCCGCTTTCAAGGTCGTAGAAGCGCAACAGAAGGTTGACCAGCGTCGACTTGCCGGCGCCCGAGCGGCCAACGATGCCGACCTTTTCGCCCGGCTTCACTGTCAGCGACAGGCGTTCGATCATGCCTTTCTGCTTGCCGTAGTGGAAGCGGATGTCTTCGAAACGGATCTCGCCCTTGGTCACGACAATGTCCTTGGCGCCAGGCCTGTCTTCGACGACGCGCGGCAGCGAGATCGAGCTGATGCCGTCCTGCACCGTGCCGATATTCTCGAACAGGGTGGACATCTCCCACATGATCCATTGCGACATGCCCCAGAGCCGAAGCACGAGGCCGATGACTAGGGCGACGGCGCCGATCGTCACCACCTGGCCGAGCCAAAGCCACAGCGAGATCGCAGTGACCGAAAACAACAGCAGTGAGTTGAGGACGTAGAGCAGGCCGTAGAGCTGCGTCACCAACCGCATCGATCGGTAGACCGTATCGAGAAAGCCGGCCATGCCTTCCCGGGCGAAGGACGCCTCGCGCCGCGCATGCGAGAACAGCTTGACCGTCTGGATGTTGGAGTAGCTGTCGACGACGCGGCCGGTCATGGTCGAGCGCGCGTTGGCCTGCTCCTCGCCGACCTTGCCCAACCGCGGGATGAAATAGCGCAGCAGCAAGACATAGCCGGCAAGCCAGACGGCAAGCGGTGCCGCCAGCCGCCAGTCGGCCGAGCCGACAATGAACAGCATGCCGAGGAAATACACCACGACATAATTGAGCACATCGATGAGCTTGATGACGCATTCGCGCACGGCGAGCGCCGTCTGCATCAGCTTGGTCGCGATGCGTCCGGCGAACTCGTCCTGGTAGAAGGCCATCGACTGCTTGAGCAGGTAGCGATGCACCTGCCAGCGGATACGCATCGGATAGTTGCCCATCAGCGTCTGCTGGTTGAGGAGCGCATGGAACCAGACCGTCCCCGGCAGCGCGAAAACCACGATGAAAGCCATGCCTGCGAGCTTCCATCCCTCGGTTTGCAGGAATGTCTCGCGATTCTGCACCGACAGCCAGTCGACGATCCTGCCCATGAAGCCGAACATCCACACTTCGGCAAGGGCGATAGCCGTCACCAGCATCGCATCGATTGCGATGTAGGGCCAGGCGCCGCGCGTATAGTGGACGCAGAAGGCGATCAGCGTCTTCGGCGGCTCGACCGGCTCCTCGGCAGGGAACGGATCGAGCCTTGTTTCAAACCAGCGGAACATTGTCTTGGTACTCACATGCTCGTTTTCGCTCTCGCCGCGCGGGAGCGTGTAGCGTCCTGGGAGCGCATGGCGTCATGGGTCGCGTGGCAGCAAGGACCGGCGTCCCGGAATCACCCGGGCCGCCGATCCTGCTTCGCGCAATATAGGATGTCGCGGGCTTTTCGCCGACAGGCTCGTTTGACGATCCTGACAGCGCTGCGTCGACGACCCGGAGTTTCGCGCCGGATTTCGCGCCAGGGCGGATCAGCCTGATAATCCGGCGCACCAGCGACGGCCGGCTGCGGTCGGGAACCGCGCGCGAGAAGTCGACGTCCGGCAGCATGCCGCGATGCGGGCGCCGGCGGGTTTCGGCGTGAACCGCCGACGAGTAGGTTTCGCCGACCAACAGCGCCCAGGTCGCCATCCTGCGCTCGTGCAGGTTTCTTGAACCGGGAATTTTGCAGGGATCGAACATCGGTCCGTCCTCCATGTGAAAATAGGGAGAAAAATCCGGCCTGTTCGCAGCTGAATGGCCAGCGAAAGGCGGGGGTTGAACAGCGGCGTGCTCAGGCGGGGCGTTCAGCCCCTTCGACAGCTTGAAAAACATCGCAGGATTCCTTCGAAGACCGAAAAAGGGTTTCGGCTAAGAATCGGTGCGATCGAAGTCTAAAAGGTCAGGAGAATCGTCGAACCGAAACCGCCGGCAGGCTGGTAAGCCCACATGAGGGGCGCTGGATGTGCATGATCATCATGAATTACCCCTCCATCGGTTCGGGTTGACAATGCCCGGCGTATAACCGACTTCGCAGAAAATGACCACCCGCCGGTCCAGAAATTTCCAAAACCGCGAACCTGTTGTGGCCGATCTGCCACTTATTAGAAGGATGCGGAAATGAACAACCGTCTCCGCATCGCGCTCTACCAGCCGGATATCGCCGGCAACACCGGGACAATCCTGCGCTTCGCGGCTTGCCTCGGTCTCGGCGTCGACATCATCGAACCGGCCGGCTTCCCGCTCTCCGACCGGGCGCTGAAACGGGCCGGCATGGATTATCTCGAAATGGCGGCGCTGACCCGGCATGTCGAATGGCAAGCCTTCGAGCACTGGCGCAGAGGCGAAGCGCGGCGGCTGGTACTGCTGTCGACCAGAGCCGCGACCGCCTACACCGATTTCGCCTTCGCCGGTGCCGACATTCTTCTGTTCGGCCGCGAATCCGCAGGCGTGCCTGACCCTGTCCACGAGGCGGCGGATGCGCGACTGATCATCCCGATGCAGCCGGGCGCGCGCAGCATCAACGTCGCGCTTTCCGTCGCCATGGTGGCCGGCGAGGCGATCCGACAGCTCGGATAGGATTTGCAGATCCTCAGCGGGTGCAGCGATTGTGGCGGCTTTCTCGCCGACGACCGCACCGCCACTTGTCATTCTCACCCAGGCGCACATCGCCTTCTCCTGCGGTTTGCATTTCAAGGGTTTCTTCGTTACAAGCTCAACTTAACTTGAGGTCAAGCGGAAAATTCGAATGGCTGCGGTGACGGAACTGACGGTCGGCCAGGTGGCCACGCGCAGCGGGGTGGCAGTGTCGGCGCTGCATTTCTACGAGGCGCGCGGACTGATCCGCAGCCACCGCACATCAGGCAACCAGCGGCGCTACGGCCGCGACGTGCTGCGGCGGGTGGCGATCATCAAGGTGGCACAGGAGGTCGGCATCTCGCTGGCCGAGATTGGCGAGGCATTGGCATCGCTGCCTGAAGGCCGCACGCCTACGCGCGAGGACTGGAATGTGCTTTCAACCGCCTGGCGCGACCAGCTCGATCGCAAGATTGCCCAGTTGAAGAAGCTGCGCGACGGGCTGACCGACTGCATCGGCTGCGGCTGCATGTCGATCGACAAGTGCCCGCTGCGCAACAAGGAAGACCGGCTGAGCGCCCAAGGCCCGGGAGCAAGGCGGTTGTTGGTCGCTCGCTAATCCGCCGCCGGCAATCGCCTGATGGTGAATTCGATGACGTCGCCCGGCCGCTCGAACCAGCTTTCGATCTCGGTCCAGTAGGCCTGCTTGGGAAAGCGCTCGAACCACTCTTTCGCCTTGAGCCGCGCATCGGAGCGCGGCAGGACGAAGGTCTCGCGCAAAAACCCGTCGCGCGGCATGCGCTCGCGCTCGGCGCGCGAACGGTCGAGCCTCTTCTTCAGGCCATCCAGCGGCGGTCTTGCCGGAGTGCGCACGAAAGGACTCCATTCACACTTGACCCTTGCACCTAAGAGATTAGGGATCGCGGCCGGAAAAAACGAGTCATTTGTCGGGGTACGCCCGACAACAGGAGACAGCATTTGCAACGACCCGAAATACCGGCGGGGCTGCCGGCCGACATCGAACAGAAGAAGATGAAGGCGCGGCTGTGGTACGAGACGCTGCGCGAGCGCATCTGCGCCGCCTTCGAGCAGATCGAGCAGGACCTGCAGGGGCCGCAGGCCTCGTGGTCGCCCGGCCGCTTCGAAAAGACGCCGTGGCAGCGCGACGCCGGCAAGGGCGGCGGCGGCACCATGTCGATGATGCGCGGCCGCGTCTTCGAGAAGGTCGGCGTCCACACCTCGACGGTCTATGGCGAGTTCTCGCCGGAGTTCAGGAAGCAGATGCCGGGCGCCGAGGAAGACCCGCGCTTCTGGGCGAGCGGCATTTCGCTGATCGCCCATCCGTGGAACCCCAACGTGCCGGCGGTGCACATGAACACGCGCATGGTCGTCACCGCGCGCCAGTGGTTCGGCGGCGGCGCCGACCTGACGCCGGTGCTCGACCGTCGCCGCAGCCAGGAGGACCCGGACACGGTCGCCTTCCACCGCGCCATGCAATTTGCCTGCGAGAAGCACGCTGGCGTCGCCGACCACGCGAAATTCAAGGCCTGGTGCGACGAGTATTTCTATCTGCCGCACCGCAACGAACCGCGCGGCACCGGCGGCATCTTCTTCGACTGGCTGCATTCGGACGAGGACAAAGGCGGTTGGAACGCCGATTTCAACTTCGTCCAGGATATCGGGCGCACTTTTCTCGTCGTCTACGGGCATTTGGTGCGGGCCAATTTCAACGACAACTGGACCGAGGGCGACCGCGAAGAACAGCTCATTCGCCGCGGCCGCTATGTCGAATTCAACTTGCTTCACGATCGCGGCACCATCTTCGGGCTGAAGACCGGCGGCAACGTTGCCGCGATCCTGTCCAGCCTGCCGCCAGAGGTGAAATGGCCGTAAAATCTCGGTGAGTTGGACGTGAGTCGCAATCGGTCCAAATCGCAGGATTCTGGCGGCGAATGTGGCGCGCAGAATATCTTTTTCGTCTAATATCCATTTGAAAAAGCAAGACTATTTTTCGTTACGGGCCGGGAAACGCCGGCGGTTCTCGCCTCCCTGGAACCGCGACCCGACGCGACCGGACGGCCCATGATTGAGTGGGGCACCTCCGAAAAATGGTGCCTTCATTTCCAGGAGAGCATGCCATTCGCAAGCTTATTATGTCGGTTGCGGCTGCCGCCGCTCTTGCCTCTGGTGGCGCTGCCTTCGCAGCGGTCAAGCACACCACGGGCACGATCAAGACTTACGATGGAACGGCCATGAGCCTTGTTCTGGATAACGGATCTACCTTTACGCTGCCCAAGGCCTTCAAGAATCCTGGCCTGAAGGCTGGCGAAAAGGTCCGGGTTTCGTGGGACATGAGCGGCAAGCACAAAATTGCCGAGGCAGTCAGGATCGTGAAGTGATAGCCTGCCCGCTGGAGCAAGACGAGGTCTTGCCTCCGGGGTAGCGTCAAGAGGGCGGAGCAGCGATGCTCCGCCTTTTTCGGTCTCTGCAGCAACCAAAACCATCCGATCGTGTTATGCTGGTTCCGCCAGCGCATGACCCGAAAACCGAACCGGTTTCCGACAGAGATCATGCGTCGATCAAAGGTGCTGGAGCTTCCGTGTCAGAGCAGATGCGGCACTCCGAGGAGGAAAGGGAGAAATCCGATGAAGGAATTCCACTGCGGCTCGCTGGTTCCGGGTTGTGACTGGCATACGCGCGCCGACGAGGAAGCCGAGATCATGCGTCGTGCCGTCGAGCATATGCGTGAGACGCATGGCGAGACGATCATTCGCGAGACGATGATCGAAGCGATCCGTTCGCGCATCGAAAAGGCTCGCGACGCGGCCTGATTTGCCTAATTTTCGAGTGCTTCTGCGGCGCGCTTGAGAAGTGCGCCGCGATCCAGCGCAAAGCCGGACTCGATCCACTCGTTTTCGAGGTCCTTCAGGGTTGCGCCGAGTTTCGGCCCGGGCGACGCGCCAAGCCTCGTCAGATCGGCGCCCTTGAGCGGAAAGTCGGGCTTTTTCCATTTTCCGGCAAAGGCCAGCAGCCGCGAAAAGCCGCCAGCTTCGAGCAGCGCGTCGTTGTCCTCGACGGCGCGGGCTCGAGCGGAAGCGAGCGACAGCCGCAAGCGATCGACAAGACCCTGACGATCGCCGCGATAGAGCCGTTTTGCGAGTTCCGCTTCGGTCGTCTTCGGCCCGACGGGCGCTGTCAGCGCCCACTGCCTGAGGCGACCGGCGTCGCTGACGGAGAACCTCAACCGCTCGGCGAGCGTCTTCATCCGCGCTGCGTCCGGCGGCACGATCGCTTCCAGCCTGAGCAGCGGGTCCGGCATCCAGTCGAGATCCTTCTCCGCCCTGGTCAGCGCATGGATCGCATCGATGCCCCATTTCTCGCTCTCCGGCAGAACGCTGGTGAGCACGCCCGCCTGGCGCATCCACAGCAGGGCGCGCGATGGATCGGGGGCCGACAGCAGCTTCTTCAGTTCGGACCAGACGCGCTCGACCGAGAGTTGGCCAAGCCCCTCCTTGAGCCGGGCGCAAGCCTTCAGCCCTTCGGCATCCGGCCGGCCGTCGCCATACCAGGCGAAGAAGCGGAAAAAGCGTAGGATGCGCAGATAATCCTCGCGGATGCGCGCCTCCGGATCGCCGATGAAGCGCAGCCGGCGCGCCTCGATATCGGCAATGCCGCCGACCAGGTCGACGATCGTGCCGTCGGCCTCGGCATAGAGCGCGTTGATGGTGAAATCGCGTCGTTCCGCATCGGCCCTCCAGTCGCGCCCGAACAACACTTTTGCCCGCCGTCCGTCGGTCTCGATGTCGGCGCGCAGCGTGGTCACCTCGAATGGCTTGCCGCCGGCGACAATCGTGATGGTGCCGTGCTCGATGCCGGTCGGCACCGCCTTGAAACCCGCCGCCTTGGCGCGGCGGATGGTCTCGTCAGGCACGGTTGTGGTGGCGATATCGACGTCGGCAACCGGCTGGCCGATGAGCGCATTGCGTACCGCACCGCCGGCGACGCGCGCCTCCTCGCCGCCATCCGCCAAAGCCGCCAGCAGGCGCTGCAAATGCCGTTCCCCGAGCCAGTCGGCTTTGCCCGCGAGCGACACCCGGCCGCTCACGTATAGAGCCTTTCATAGAGCGTGCGAATGATGCCCGCGGTGACGCCCCAGATGCGTTGTCCGTCATAGGGCATTTCGTAGAAGACCCATTCGAGATCGTTCCACATGCGGCTGTCGCGGCCGTGGTTGGCCGGGTCCATCAGAAAGCGCAGCGGCACTTCGAAGGCGGCGTCGACCTCCTCGGAATTCAGCGTCAGTGAAAAGTCCGGCCGCACTATTCCCAGCACCGGGGCGATCCGGTAGCCGCTGCCGGAGACGTAATCGGGCATGCGGCCAATGATCTCGACCCGATCCTGGCCAAGCCCGATCTCCTCGAATGTCTCGCGCAATGCCGCCGCCTCCGGGCTCGGATCGGTAGGATCGATCGTGCCTCCGGGAAAGGCCACCTGCCCCGAATGGCTGCGCAGCTTTTCCGCCCGCTTGGTCAGCAGAACCGTTGCATCGCGTCCATGATCGACCACCGGGATCAGCACGGCGGCATCGCGCAGCGCCTTTGCGAGCTTCAAACGCGGATGTCCCGGGTTGAAGCGATGGTCGCCATAATCGTCGGCGGCATGCGCCAGCGGCTGCGCCGCGACGCGGGCGCGAAAATCCGCGGCCGAAAACGGCGCCGGCGTCACTTGGTCCATAGTGTCACCTGGTTCATCGCGTCACCTGGTCCATCATGCCCCGGTTCATTTGGCCCCGGTCCATTTGGCCCCGGTCCATTTGGCGTCGCCCGCTCACGCGCTCAGCCGCTGCAGTTTTTCCGCCGGCATGATCGGATAGACCGCACCCTTCGAGCGGACGGCAAACATCCTTCGGCCGCCGACCTCGATCTCCTCGCCATGCTCGACCAATTCATACATGACCGGCCGCGCCAGCAGCGCCTCCAGCCGTCCGCGCACCAGCACATAGGGTTTCAGGCCGCCGGTTGCCTCCTCGTCGACAAAGCGCAGCGGATGCTCCGGCCCGGCCTCGACCACATCGCCGACATTGGTACGAAAGGTGATGACCTGGCCATCGCCGGTGCCGCAAACATCCATCTCGACGGCTATGAAGGGCGCGTCGACCACGCGGATGCCGACCCTTTCCACCGGCGTCACCAGGTAGGTCCTGCCGTCTTCGTCCTTGCGCAGCACGGAGGAAAACAGCTGCACCAGCGGCATGCGGCCGATCGGCGTGCCCTGGTAGAACCAGGTGCCGTCCTGCCGGATCTCCATGTCGAGATCGCCGCAAAAGGCCGGATTCCAACGATTCACCGGCGCCGGCCCGTTGCCCGCGCGGGCGGCACGCGAGATCAGCGCCTCCAGTCCGCGCGCCTCGGTCGCTGCCGTCAAACTTCCTTCACGATCGTCGGCGCGTTCTGTCATGGTCACGAAATAGTCACTGTTGTTCCGCTTGTCAGCCTAAGTCAGTGATTTAAGTTCAAAGCGGGCGCCACGCGAGGCCGAATCGCGGCACTCTGTGGCGTCGAAGCTGCGAGCCGGTATTTCCAACGAGAAGGATCGATGCTGCATGAGCGTGATGATCAAGGAAAGCCCGATCAGCGAAGAGGACATGATCGCCCTGGCCGAGACGGCGCTGGCCGACATTTCCAGGGTTCGCGAGGGCGTCGGCCGCGTCATCTTCGGCCAGGAAAGCGTCGTCGAACGCACGCTGGTGGCGCTGCTCGCAGGCGGCCATGCGCTGCTGGTCGGCGTGCCCGGCCTCGCCAAGACCAAGCTGGTCGAGACGCTGGGCATCGTGCTCGGCCTCGATTCCCGCCGCATCCAGTTCACGCCCGACCTGATGCCGTCCGATATTCTCGGCTCCGAGGTGATGGAGCAGGACGAATTCGGCAAGCGCTCGTTCCGCTTCATCTCCGGGCCGATCTTCGCGCAACTGCTGATGGCCGACGAGATCAACCGCGCCTCGCCGCGCACCCAGTCGGCGCTGCTGCAGGCGATGCAGGAATACCACGTCACCATTGCCGGTGTCCGCCATGACCTGCCGGCGCCCTTCCACGTGCTGGCGACGCAGAACCCGCTGGAGCAGGAGGGCACCTATCCGCTGCCCGAGGCGCAGCTTGACCGTTTCCTGATGCAGGTCGACATCCTCTATCCGGAAATCGAGGCGGAGCGCCGCATCCTCCTGGAGACCACCGGCATTGAGGACGCCAAGGCGCAGAACGTGTTGCAGCCGGCGCGGCTGAAGGAGATCCAGACCCTCATTCGCCGCATGCCGGTGCCGGAAAGCGTCGTCGAGGCGATCCTCCAACTGGTGCGCTCGGCGCGCCCCGGCCAGGGCAATGCCGAGACCGACAAGCACGTCGCCTGGGGCCCGGGCCCGCGCGCCAGCCAGTCGCTGACACTGTGCGCCCGCGCCCGCGCCCTTTATGACGGACGGCTGGCGCCGTCGATCGACGATATCAGAGCGCTGGCCGAGCCGGTGCTGCAGCACCGCATGGCGCTGACCTTTGCCGCCCGTGCCGAGGGCACGACCGTGCGTGACGTGGTGGCGAAACTGGCAAAAGGCATCTGATGGCGCGTATAGGCGAGGCCCAGGCTCCGGCGGCGACGCGTAACGCGCTCGCCCGCGGCCGGTTGCGGGCATCGCTGGTGCCGGACCTGCTGGTCGAGGCGCGTCGCATCGTCAACACGGTGATCGCCGGCTGGCACGGCCGCCGCAAGCGCGGCATCGGCGAGAATTTCTGGCAGTTCCGGCCCTATGTCGAGGGCGACTCCTCGCGCATCGACTGGCGCCGCTCGGCCCGCGACGACCACATCTATGTGCGAGACCGCGAATGGGAGGCCGCCCATACGGTGTGGCTGTGGGCAGATCCCTCGCCTTCCATGCTCTACAAATCGACCGGCGCCACCGTCTCGAAGGAGTCCCGCGCGCTGGTGCTGGCGCTGGCCATGGCCGAGCTTCTGTCGCGCAGCGGCGAGCGCATCGCCTGGCCCGGGCTGACCGATCCGTTCACCGCCCGCAACGGCGCCGAGCGGATCGCAGCACAACTCAGCCATGCCGGCGAATTGCCGGCAAAGCCCGACCTGTCCGCCATCCGCCGCTTCTGCGACATCGTCATCGTCAGCGACTTCCTCGATCCGGTCGAGGACACCATCGCCTGGCTTGACGTGCTCGCCCGCCACGGCGTGCGTGCCCATCTGATCGAGGTCGCCGACCCGGCCGAGGAGAGATTCCCCTATGCCGGCCGCACCGAATTCACCGATCCCGAGACCGGCGACAAGCTGACCGCCGGCCGCGCCGAAACGCTGGGCGATGACTACCGACTGCTTTACATCGCCCGCCGCCAGGAACTGACCGACTGGTGCAAGCGCCTCGGCTGGAGCTTTACCGTCAACCACACCGACCGGCTCGCCTCCGATGCGCTGGTGCGTGTCCACATGGCGATGACCGTCGATGGCAGCTCAGCCGGGAGGATCCGCGCATGAGCTGGCTGCCGCTCTCCTTCGGAGCGCCGATGGTGCTGTGGGGCCTTCTGGCCCTGCCGGTGATCTGGTGGCTTTTGCGGTTCACCCCGCCCAAGCCGCAGACTGAGGTCTTCCCGCCGCTGAAGATCCTGGCCCGCGTGCTGAAGCGCGAGGAGACGCCGCAACAGAGCCCGTGGTGGCTGACGCTGCTCAGGCTGCTGATGGCGGCCCTTATCGTTGCGGCGCTGGCCGAACCTGTCTTCAACCCGCGTGAAAGACTGCCGGCCGAGGGCACCGCTCTTGCGTTGGTCATTGACAATGACTGGGCAAGTGCCGCCGACTGGGGCCAGCGCGTCGCCACTGCCGAACGGCTGATCGCCGATGCCAGCTCCAACGACGTGCCTGTCATCATCGCCTTCACCGCCGAAAAACCGAATGCCGAGATCGGCCCGTTCGACGCCGCCACCGCGCTCGACCGGCTGCGCGCGGCAAAGCCGCGGCCGATCCCGACCGACCGCCCGGCCGTCTATGCCCGCGTCGCGACAACCCTGGAGAGCTTGCCGGGCGCCAGCGTCGCCGTGCTCGCCGATGGTCTGGCGGCGGAAGGCGACGAGGCCGCCTTTAACACGCTTCTGTCGAAGAACGCCGCCCGTGTCGTCTGGGCCGCCTCCGACCGGCCTGGCCTGATCGGCCTGACCGGCGCCGACAACCAGGTGGACGGCTTCGAGCTGACCGCCATCCGCGCGCCGGGCGATCCGGCGCCGGCTCAGGTGACCGCCGGCGCCTTCGACGACAAGGGCCGCCGCATCGCCGACGCCACGCTGACCTTCTCGCCGGGCGAATCCACCGCCACCGGCACGATGGCGGTGCCTTTCGAGCTGCGCAACGACTTCGCCTCGATCACGCTCGACGGTCAGCGGCAGGCCGGCGCCGTTCGCGTGCTCGACGAGAGTTCCAAGCGCCGCCGCGTCGGACTGCTGTCGCAGGCCGAAGCCGACCAGGCGCAGCCGCTTCTGTCGCCGCTTTACTACATCCGCCGCGCGCTGCAGCCCTTCGCCGATCTGGCCGAGCCGTCGAGCGCCGACCTTGCCGACGCCATCCCGCAGCTCCTCGACCAGAAGCCGGCGATGATCGTCATGGCCGATGTCGGCACCATTCCGCAGCAGGTGCGGCAAAGGCTGGTCGACTGGGTCGACAATGGCGGCACGCTGGTGCGATTCGCCGGCTCGCGGCTGGTTGCCGCCGGCAATGACGACGACCTGCTGCCGGTCAGGCTGCGCACCGGCGAGCGCTCGCTCGGCGGCGCGCTGTCGTGGACGACGCCGCAGCCGGTCACCGATTTTCCGAAGACCGGCCCCTTCGCCGATCTCGCTCCACCGGCCGAGGTCACCGTCACCAGGCAGGTGCTGGCCGAGCCGACGCCCGATATCGTCGAGCGCAGCTGGGCCACGCTTGCCGACGGCACGCCACTGGTGACCGGGATGAAGAAGGGCAAAGGCACGCTTGTCCTGTTCCATGTCACGCCGGAGGCGACCTGGTCGAACCTGCCGATCTCCGGCAGTTTCGTCGAGATGCTGCGCCGCATCGTGCAACTGTCGCGCAACCAGGGTGCGGCGGTCGCCAATGCCGAAGCCGCCGCCGCCTCGCTGGCGCCCTACCGCATGATATCAGCCGATGGCACGCTGGTGCCGCCGACGCCGGATGCACGGCCGCTGGTGCCGGGTGCCGGCCCGCTGCCGGTGACGTTCGAGAATCCGCCCGGCCTGTATGGCTCCGACACCGGCGTCATCGCTCACAATCTGCTCAATGCCGAAAGCCGCTTGGCGCCGCTGGTCCGTCCTCAGATCACCGTGCCGGTCACCGCCGTCCAGTACGCTTTCGACGAATCGCACAATTTGAAGGGCCCGCTGGTGGCGGCAGCTCTCCTGCTGATGGTCCTTGATACGCTGGCGGTGTTCTGGATGGGCGGCCTGTTATCGCGCCGGCCGCGCCGCGCCGGCACGGCCGCCGCAACCACCGTCGCCCTGGTGATTACGCTCGGCGCCCTGGTCGGCCACACCGACATCGCCCGCGCCGACGATGCCAAACCCGGTGATGAGCGGGCGATCGAGGACATTTCGAAAACCCGGATCGGCTATGTGCAGACCGGCGACCGGAGCGTCGATTCGATCAGCCAAGCCGGGCTGGAGGGCCTGACCCGCTTTCTGATCGAGAAGACCGCGCTCGAGCCGGGGGCGCCGGCCAGCGTCGATATCTCGAAGGACCAGCTTGCCTTCTATCCGCTGATCTATTGGCCGATCGATCCTGCCGCGCCGATGCCGAGCCAGGCCGCGATCGCCCGCGTCGACGCCTATATGCAGCAGGGCGGCACGGTGCTGTTCGACACGCGCGACCAGTTCGCCACCGGCATCGGCGCGGAGCAGGCCAGCCCGGCGACGGAGCGGCTGCGCGACATCCTCGGCAACCTCAACGTGCCGGCGCTGGAGCCGGTGCCGTCGGACCATGTGCTGACCAAATCCTTTTACATCCTGCCTGAGTTTCCCGGACGCTTCGCCGGTGGCCCGCTCTGGGTCGCGGCGTCGCTCGAAGCCAGCAACACCGAGAACCGCCCGGTACGCACCGGCGACGGCGTCTCGCCGATCATGATCACCGCCAATGATCTCGCCGGCGCCTGGGCGGTCGACGAGAATGGCGACCCGCTTTTGCCGACCGTGCCGTCGGATCCGATGCAGCGCATTTATGCGCTGCGCGGCGGCGTCAACATCATGATGTACATGCTGACCGGCAACTACAAATCCGATCAGGTGCATGTGCCGGTGCTGCTCGAACGGCTGGGGCAGTAAGCCATGAACTTGTCGCTCGCCTTCGAACCGCTCATCTCCTGGCCGCTGCTCGGCCTGGTGCTGGCGCCGCTGTTGCTGCTGGCATTGGTCGGCCTGTGGTTCCGCCAGCGCGGCGCGGTCTTCCGTTTTGCCGCCCTGCTGGCGCTGACTGCTGCCCTGCTCAACCCGGTGTTGCTCGACGAAGAGCGCGAGGCGCTGAAAAGCGTCGTCGCCGTCGTCGTCGACCGCAGCCAGAGCCAGGACATTGGCGAGCGCACCAGGCAGACCGACGAGGCGCTGGCCGGGCTTCAGCAGCGCCTCGGCCGCTTCAAGCAGTTCGACGTCCGCGTCGTCGAGGCCGGCAAGTCGGAAGCCGCCGAGGAGCGCACCGAAACGCGGCTTTTCGGGGCACTTGAGAGCGCTTTCCGCGACGTGCCGCCTTCGCGTATCGGCGGCGCCATCATGATCACCGACGGCGAGGTGCATGACGCCCCAGGCGGAACGCCCGACTTCAACGCCCCGCTGCACGCGCTGATCACCGGCAACGACCAGGAAAAGGATCGCCGCATCCGCTTCGAGAATGCGCCGCGCTTCGGTCTGGTCGGCAAGCCGCTCGAAATGACCTATCGCGTCATCGGCACCAACAACGAGGCGGGCTCGGTCGATGTGCGCGTCTCGGTCAATGGCGAGCAGGTCTCGGTCGAGCGCGCCACCATCGGCCAGGCCATGCCGCTGCAGGTGACCATTCCCGGCGCCGGCCGCAACATCGTCGAACTCGCCATCGATCCCGAGCCCGACGAACTCACCGACACCAACAACCGCGCCATCGCGCTGATCGACGGCATCCGCGAGAATTTGCGCGTGCTGCTGGTCTCCGGCGAACCGCATGCCGGCGAACGCACCTGGCGCAACCTTCTGAAATCCGACGCCTCGGTCGATCTTGTCCACTTCACCATTCTGCGGCCGCCGGAAAAGCAGGACGGCACGCCGATCAACGAATTGTCGCTGATCGCCTTCCCGACGCGCGAACTGTTCGTCGAGAAGATCAAGGATTTCGACCTGATCATCTTCGACCGCTACCAGCACCGCGACGTGCTGCCGGTCCTCTATTACGACTACATCGCCGAATATGTTGAAAAGGGCGGCGCGCTGCTGATCGCGGCAGGACCCGAATATGCCGGCGAAAGTTCCATCGCCCGCACGCCTTTGATGTCGGCGCTGCCGGCGATGCCGACCGGCGAAGTCGTCGAAAAGGCCTTTTATCCGCGCCTCACCGAGCTCGGCCAGCGCCATCCGGTGACGCGCGGGCTTGACGGCTCCGCCACCGAGCCGCCGCACTGGAGCCGCTGGTTCCGCACCATCGGCGTCGAGAACCCCGGGGGCGAGGCGGTAATGAAGGGCGCCGACAACCGTCCGCTGCTGCTGCTCGACCGCAAGGGTGAAGGCCGCGTCGGCATGTTTTTGTCCGACCAGGGCTGGTTGTGGGCGCGCGGCTTCGAGGGCGGCGGCCCGCATGTCCAGCTCTATCGCCGCATCGCCCACTGGCTGATGAAGGAGCCCGAACTCGAGGAGGAGCGGCTGACTGCCGACGGCCGCGGCATGATGCTGGAAATCCGCCGCCAGACGATGAGCGACGATCCCGGCCCGGCGCAGATCATCACCCCGTCCGGCAAGGCGATGACCGTCAAGCTCGAGAGAGCCGAACCCGGCGTCTTCCTCGGCAGCATCGAGACCAGCGAGATCGGCCTCTATCAGGTCGGCAATGGCGACCTGAAAGCGCTTGCCCATGTCGGCCCGGTCAACGCACCGGAATTCACCGACGTCGTCTCCACCGAGAACCGGCTGAGAGCCCCGGCCGAGGCCACCGGCGGCAGCGTGCGCCGGCTGGCGCAATCGTCCACCCTTGGCAATCTCACAAGCGGCGTGACGCTGCCGTCGGTCGTCCCGGTCCGCTCCACGGGCGCGGCGGCCGGCAACGACTGGATCGGCCTGCGCACCACCGACGACAGCGTGCTGAAGGCCGTCTCGCGCGTGCCACTGTTCGGCGGGTTCCTCGGCCTCGGCCTGCTGCTGCTGGCATTGGGCTCGATGTGGTACCGCGAGGGGCGGTAGCGACGCCGACTTTCCTTCTCCCCTTGTGGGAGAAGGTGGCCGAGCGAAGCTCGGTCGGATGAGGGGTGTTCCAGCTTGGCAGCGACGGCTCCGTCCAGCACCCCTCAACCGTCTTGGCGCTGCGCGCCAATCCACCTTCTCCCACAGGGGGGAGAAGGGGAAGCGGGCGCGCTACTCCTCCGGTTCCGTCGTGAACATCAGCGGGTAGCCCTTGGCCTTGCCGGCATCGGTCGCCCGAGTCGCCTTGGTCTCGACGACGTCCCTGGTGAAGACGGCGACGACGCAGACGGCTCAGTCGCCCGGGCCAGCAAACAAAATGAGATTTCCGTCTGGATCCATAACAATGAAGTTTCTGGCACCCCAGGGTTCTTTCCTGAGGACTTGGTGAAAGGGCACCCCTGCGGCCTGAAAATTCAGAAAGAGTTGTTTAATCTCGTCTGCAGTATCGACTGTGATCCCGGCGGAGAGCAGGTGTTCACGTTGCCGTATATCGCCAACGAACACAGGTTCGCAAACCAACCTCAGCGCGAGTTGCGCATTGTCACGTGTCACCTGGCCGTAAAATGCCGGGTCGCCGTAAACAAAGTCGACTCCGAAGCCGAGCTTGGTGGTGAAGAATTCGAACGACGCATTGATGTCGGTGACGAACAACTGCGCTGAGGTTGAACTCAGAACGGGTGCAGGCACGGTCTGTTTTTTCTGATCTGTCATGGCTGGGGCTCCTGTCTTGAGCGCCTGCCATCCCTCGAACCCCGATTGACGCGCGATCAGTTCCTGCGCGTCGCCGAGCTTGAAATTTGCGTCCAGTACCTGATTGTCATCGAGATGCTGGAAGCGTGGCAACGCAGCCCTGATCTCGGCTGCGACCGGATAGTACCGTTCGCGGTGCCACCGCAAATATTGTTTGGCCTGCTTTTTGAGGTTTTCGAGATTCGGCATGGGCGCAACTGTGGTACAGTATGGGCGGGCATTGCCCTTTCGACGTTACACCGATGCGCCCTACGCAGCGCTGCGAACGTGCCTCGGCGATGAGCAGTTGTCAATCACCGCACTCCGTCCAGTACCCTCAACCGTCTTGGCGCTGCGCGCCAATCCACCTTCTCCCGCAGCAAGGGGAGGAGGGGAAGCCGGCACTACTCCTCCGGTTCCGTCGTGAACATCAGCGGGTAGCCCTTGGCCTTGCCGGCATCGGTCGCCCGTGTCGCCTTGGTCTCGGCGACGTCCCTGGTGAAGACGGCGACGACGCAGACGCCGCGCTGGTGCGCGGTGATCATCACCCGCCGAGCCTGGTCCTCGCTCAGCTTGAACTCGCCCTTGAGCACCGTCACCACGAACTCGCGCGGCGTGAAATCGTCATTGAGGAGGATGACCTTGTAGAGCTTCGGCCGTTCGATCTTCGGCTTCGTCTTGGTGCGGGGTTTGGTGACGATCTCAGGCATCGGAACCGGCAACTGCGCGCAAGAATTTCGCTTTTATTCTGACATGAACGAAAGCAACCGTCCATTTTGAACCGCCCGCAAACCGCCTTCCTGGCGGGGCGCCGCCGTTCACAAGTCCATGCCTTATGTGGGACCGCCGCTAAGCCGCGCAGAGACCGCGAAGAAACGATACGGGCCGTTTCGTTTAGAAATAGCTACCGCCGCAACACCGCCGACAACACATCCCTGATGCCGATGGCGCCGACGAAGCGCGACTGCTCGTCGAACAGCGCCACCGGTGCGGTCTGCGAGCGGTGCATGGCCAGCATCACCGTCTTCAGCGAGGTGCCGGGATTGGCCCAGAATACCTGCGTCGTCTCCTCCGGCTGCGCCTCGACATCGGCGCACGACACCCAGAACGCCGGCTTGCCGTCGCGCTCGGCCGCTGCCACCAGCCCGTGCTCGTCGATCTTGAAACGCGTCGTCTTGCGGCGGTCGAGCCACACCCAGCCGTCCTCGCCGTGGTCGAGATCACGGCGGTCGCGCATCACGTTCCAGGCGGTCAGCACCGAGAGCGGGTTCACATTGGCGATGAAGTCGCGGACATAGTCGTTGGCGGGGCGCAGCACGATGTCTTCCGGCGCGCCGGTCTGCACGATGCGCCCGCCTTCCATGATGGTGATGTGGCTGCCGATCTTCAGCGCCTCCTCGAGATCGTGGCTGACGAAGACGATGGTCTTCTTCAGCTCGGCCTGAAGCTGCAGCAATTCGTCCTGCAGCTTGGTCCGGATCAGCGGGTCGAGCGCCGAGAACGGCTCGTCCATCAGCAGGATCGGCGCTTCGGTGGCAAACGCGCGCGCCAGCCCGACGCGCTGCTGCATGCCGCCGGAAAGCTCGTGGGCGTATTTCGACGCCCACTGGTCGAGGCCGACGAGCTTCAACTGGCGCTCGACGCGCGCCTTGCGCTCGGCTTCGGGCACGCCGGAAAGCTCGAGGCCGAAGCCGACATTTTCCGCGACGGTGCGCCAGGGCAGAAGGCCGAACTGCTGAAACACCATGGCGACCCGCGTCTGTCGGATGTGGCGCAGCGTGGCGGCGTCGCAGGTTGCGACATCGACCATGCGGTCGCCGTCCTTGACCATGACGTTGCCGCGCGCCGGCACGTTGAGCAGGTTGACGGCGCGCAGCAGCGTCGATTTGCCGGAGCCGGAGAGGCCCATCAGGACGGAAATCTCGCCCTCGTTGACGGTCAGATTGGCACCGGCGCAGCCGAGCACGGCGCCGGTCTTCTCCAAAATTTCCTGACGCGTCGCGCCCCTGTCGACGAGCGCCAGCGCTTCCTTGCGCGCCGCGCCGAAGACGATGTCGACATTCTTGAAATCGACCGCAGCGCTCATTTGGCGGCTCCCGTGCCGATGCGGCTGATGCGGTCGAGGATGATGGCGAGCACGACGATGGCGAGGCCGGCTTCGAGGCCGAGCGGGATGTTGACCGAGTTCAGCGCACGCACCACCGGCTTGCCGAGGCCGTTGGCGCCGATGAGCGCAGCGATCACGACCATGGAGAGGCAAAGCATGATGCACTGCGTCAGCCCCGCCATGATGGTCGGCAGCGCCGCCGGCAGCTCGACTTTCCACAGCAGCTGGCGTTTTGTCGCGCCGAAGGCTTCGCCGGCCTCGATCATCGGTTTCGGCACCGAGGTGATGCCGAGATGCGTCAGGCGGATCGGCGCGGGAGCGGCGAAGATGACGGTGACGATGAGGCCGGGTGCGATGCCGAGGCCGAAGAGAATGAGCACCGGGATCAGGTAGACGAAGGTCGGCATGGTCTGCATCAGGTCGAGGACCGGCTGAAGATAGCGGTAGCCGCGCTCGTTATGCGCCGCCCAGATGCCGATCGGCACGCCGATGGCCATCGAGGCCGCAGCGGCGCCCACGACCAACACCAGCGTCTCGACGGTTTCCTGCCAGAGATCCTGGTTGACGATGAAGAGCAGGCCGAGCGCGACAGCAAGCGCCAGCTTCCATGATTTCTGCAGGTACCAGGCAAGCCCGGCTATGGCAGCGACCAGGAGGACCGGGGGGACGAGCAGCAAAAGATCGACGAGCCCGTCGAGAACGACGGTGAGCCCGTCGGCGATACTGTCGAAAAACCACTCGAAATTGGTGGTCAGAAAGTCGAAGAAGGTCTTGCCCCACCGCCCGATCGGGATCTTGAAGCTCGAAATCAGTTGCGAAACCGGATCCATGGCAAATGTCCCCTCATTCTTCTTCACCTCTCCCCTGACGGGGTGGGCCGAACCGCGCAGCCGAGCCGGGTGGGATGGTCACGGTTATGCTCCGTTCCGAACCATCCCAACCGCGGCGCGTGCCGCGCCGAACCTCCCCACACGGGGGAGGTGTAAGTTTGCTACGAACCCAGTGCGGTTTTCACCGCGGCCGCGGCGTCGCCGCCGTCGAAGGTCGTCACGCCGGCGAGCCATGGCGTCATCGCGTCCGGATTGGCCTTGAGCCATTCGGTGGCCGCGGCTTTCGGGTCGGCACCGTCATTGAGGATCGCACCCATGATCTCGTTTTCCATCTTGAGCGAGAACACCATGTTCTTGAGCAGCGCGCCGACGTTCGGGCATTCGGTGGTGTAGCCGGCCCGGACATTGGTGGCGACGGTTGCGCCGCCGAAATTCGGGCCGAACACCTCGTCGCCACCCGACAGATAGGCCATCTTGATGTTGGCGTTCATCGGATGCGGCTCCCAGCCGAGGAAGACCACGTCCTCGCCCGATGCGGCCGCTTTCTGCACCGCCGACAGCATGCCGGCCTCGGAGCTTTCGACAAGCTCGAAATCCTTCAGGCCGAACTTGTCGGCGGCGATCATGTCGAGGATCAGGCGGTTGCCGTCATTGCCGGCTTCGATGCCGTAAATCTTGCCGTCGAGCTTGTCCTTGAATTTGGCGATATCGGCGAAATCCTTCAGACCGGCATCATAGGTGTGCTGTGGAACGGCGAGCGTATATTTCGCGCCTTCCAGGTTGGTCACGACCGTCTCGACCGACTTGTCTTCGAGATAGGGTTTTATGTCGGCTTCCATGGTCGGCATCCAATTGCCAAGGAAGACGTCGACGTCCTTGTTCTTCAGCGAGGTGTAGGTGACCGGAACCGACAGCACCTGCACGTCGGGCTCGTAGCCGAGCGCTTCGAGGATGACGCTGGCGGTAGCGGTGGTGGCGGTGATGTCGGTCCAGCCGACATCGGCAAAACGCACCGGCTTGCAGCTTTCCGGCTCGGCGGCGAGTGCGCCGCTCGCCGAAAGAAATGCCGCCAGACCAAGGCCGGCGGCGAGTAGTTTCATACGCGACATCTGTATTCTCCCATTGTGATCTGTCGGCGAAGCGAAATTGCGGTTTTGTCTCCGCCTTGTTTCGTCAGCCAAACACCATTCTGGTGCGGTTTCAAGCGATAAGACAATCGCGATCAACGGCGCGGGCTGGCCGACCAGCGACAGATTCGCCGCTTTTCCGGTGGCCAGGCGCTTTTCCGGTGGAACGTCGGGACGCCCCCTCCCCGCGTTGGGACAACTCGGCTTAAAAGGGCGGCATGGCCAAGCTGTACTTCCACTATGCGACGATGAATGCCGGCAAGACGACGATGCTGCTGCAGGCCTCCTACAATTACCGCGAGCGCGGCATGACGACGATGCTGTTCGTCGCCGGCCACTACCGCAAGGGCGACACCGGGCTGATCTCGTCGCGCATCGGCCTGGAGACTGAGGCTGAGATGTTCCGCGACGGCGACGACCTGTTCGCCAGGGTCGCCGAGCATCACGACCACACGACCGTGCATTGCGTCTTCGTCGACGAGGCGCAGTTCCTCGAAGAGGAGCAGGCGTGGCAGCTTGCCCGCATCGCCGACCGGCTGGACATCCCGGTGATGTGCTACGGCCTGCGCACGGATTTCCAGGGCAAGCTGTTTTCCGGCTCGCGCGCGCTCCTGGCGATAGCAGACGATCTGCGCGAGGTGCGCACCATCTGCCGCTGCGGCCGCAAGGCGACGATGGTCGTGCGCCTCGGCGCGGACGGCAAGGTGGCGAGACAGGGCGAACAGGTGGCGATCGGCAAGGATGTTTATGTCTCGCTCTGCCGCCGCCATTGGGAAGAGGAAATGGGCCGCGCCGCGCCCGACGATTTCATCGGCTTCACCAAGGCCTGAGCAGCGCCGTCGGCGACGCTGCCGATCTCCCCCCTTGCGGGCCCTTGCGGGGGAGATCGGGTGCGGCTTCGGCTTTTCGCCAATCACCAGCGGTGGAAGGCAGGCCGATGGGGTCGGGTTTTGTTTGAGGTATCGCGGCATCTTCCGCCTTTCCTTCCCCCCTTGCCATACATATATTCGCGGCGTTCGCGACACGAACAATTGCCGAAGCGGGAGGCTCCTATGGCGACATTGCAGAATTTCGATGCCGAAATTGCCAAGACCAATCAGGTCGTGCAGGACATGCGCACCAAGATCGAGCAGTCCGGCGCCGTGCTCGACACGCTCGCCAGGACCGACAAGAAGATCGGCGACGCCAATTTCGACCTCGAGAACGCCCGCATCGAGGATGTGCTGAAGCAGCAGAAGGTGATGGAAGGCAACATCGCCGACCTGATCATCGGGCTGGAGGACGCCACAAACGTCTTCGGCGCCGAATTCGAGAGCATGAAGAACTACACCGGCTGGGAAAGCTTCGTCGGCATATTTTCCGACCAGAGCAAGCAGCGCATGCGCACCGACCGCGTCCGCAACATGTCGCTGGCCGGCAATCTGCAGGAGCTTCTGGCGAAATCCGACACCATCGTCGGCATCCTCAAGGCGCAGAAGCAGATCCTCGACCAGCGTTACAAGACCTCCGAGGCCAGCCTGTCGCAGGTGATCGAGCGTCGCAAGGCGACCATGTCGAATCTCGAGACAGTGCAGAAGCGCATCGAGGAGCTCAATCCGATGCTGCTCGACATCGAGAACAAGATCGCCGCCTCGACCAGCCAGAAGGAGCGCACCGAGCTTGAGGGCGAGCGTTCGAAACTGGCCACCGAGTACAACGAGAAGCAGGCCAAGGAGCAGGAACTGCTGGCCGAAAGCCAGACGCTGGAGCGCTACACCTCGATGTTCCAGACCTTCGTCGATTCGCTCAACAACCAGATCGCGGCGCAGTCGACGCTGATCAACAAGCTGACCATCGATACCGAGCAGCGCATCGTGCTCTACAAGGCCCTGGAAGATTCGCTGAAGACCGCCGCCCAGCAGGACGTCGCCCACAAGATCAACACGTTGGGCAGCCAGGTCGACAACACCGCCGAGGAAACCATGGCCGGCATCGGCGCGGCCTCGCAGAAGCACATTGGCGATCTCCTCGAAATGCACGAGAAGAACATGGTGGCGACCGCCGACATCCAGCGCCGCAAGAAGCTGGCCGACGATGCCTTTGCCCGCCGCTTCGACGACGTGCTGAAAAAGCACAATGCGGCAAACTACGTGCAATCGTAATTGCTGCACTCGCTCCAAGGGCTGGCTGCATGACCCCCGAAAACGAAGCGGCAACGCGTTATTTCTCGGCGATCACCGCGGCACTCAGCGGCCTCGAAGTGTTCATGCGCGACGATCGCTCGCCGCTCTACCGGCACGGCATCGTCGCCAAGATCGTCGCCGAATACATTGCGCGGCTCGACAACTCGTTTTCCTGCTGGCGCAACCGGCTGGGCTTCATGGAGACATTCCGCATCTCGCGCGCCGAAAGCGGCTTTCCGGTCTTCCAGAACGTGCTCGAACTGGAAAACGACCGCCGCCAGGCCGATACGCGTCTCGCCAACATACCGCTGGCCGACGAGTTGCGCGAGGAAATGGCCGACTTCATCCTGCGCCACAAGGAATTCCCCGAGGCGCTGCAGAAGTCGATGGCCGAGCGGCTTTATCTGGAAGGCGTCAGGAGCGAGACGACCTTCGGGCCGTTCACCTTGGCGCAGACGGCAAAAGTCTCGGTCAATCCGAAGACCAGGCGGCCTTACTACCTCGCCCATTGGGCAGCCTTCGACGGCAGCGCCAACCTGCCGCTCGTCTACATGGTGACGGTCGAGGATTCCTCCGAAGAGATGATCGGGCAGCTTGTCGACCGCAATGGCAAGCTCAACGAAAAGGTCGACATTCCGCTTCCGGTTGAAGGACTGCTCAATCCCGAGCTTGCCCACCGCTTCGACGACTTCACCGAGAAGAACTCCGCCTATACGCTGTCGCCGGCTACGATCGCGGTCAACCTCGACAAGGATTTCGAGCAACTCCACCCCAAGCAGTTGCGCCGCGTCGTGCTCGGGCCTTTCTATTCGGCCGGGATCACCGACAACAATTCGACGGTGACCGACATTCTGGACAAGGTGCGCAAGCCGGAAAACGCCTGGCTGCTGACCTGGACCATCCAGGAGGTTTATTCGAAATCCGAAAAGCCAGGCCGCAAGGGGTTGTTTTCGAGCGAGAAGGCGACGCAGGAATTCTTCATCGACACCGACGATCTGGAGGCGGCGCGACAAGGCGTGTCGAGCTACGAGAAGCACGCGCTGATCCCGCATGAGGCCTATCAGGCGCTCTACGCCGCCGGCGAGGCGCAGAAGATCTTTTCCGGCTACAAGGTCCACATCCTGTCCAACGGACAGGTCATCAGTGACGTCTGACAGTCAAACCGCGGAGCATCCTTCATGGACACCGGCCTGACCACGATTTCGGAAGCGGCAATCGAAAAGCACCGCGCCACCGCGCAGAGCTTCATCACCCGCATCGTCGTGCTGGAGGACCCGTCGCGGGAATCCGGTACCGCACTGGCCGGCACCAACCGCCGCTTCGTCTCGACCGTCTCGGTCGGCTCGGTGCGCCGCACGCGCGAGGTCGAGCTTTCCAAGACCGTCGCCGCCGTCCATCCCGACGACCAGCTGCTGAGCATTGCACAGCACATGCTGCTTTATCGCACCCGGCGTGGGCTGGCGATCGCGCTGGCCATCGCCGATGTCTTCGCCGAAGGCTCAGATCTCGAGAGCCTGAAGGGGAAAAACGCCCGCGCGCCGCTCGAAGGCGACGAGGCCGCCGCCTTCAAGAAGCTGCTGTCGGCCTCGGCCTATATTTCGGCCTTCAGCCTCGCCTCCTATCTGTTCCAGCTGATCGACAGCGACGGCGAGGCGCCGAACGACACGCCCGAGCCGGACTTTTTGTTCGACACGCCGCAGGACGCGGTGAAATCGATCGTGGCCGGCCTCGACAGGGCGATAGCAGGCGCGAAGGACGACGCCGAGCTTATGACCCGGGCGCGCGCATTCGCCCGTGTCGTCATCGACGGGCTTTTGGCGCGAAAGGGCCGCTTCGACGGCATCGGTCCGTTTGAGAATGCGCATGTCCGCATCGACGTCGACGACTTCACCCTCGACGGCTTCGACGTCGCGCCGGGCAAGCGGTCGAAGCCGCTGGTGATGACCTTCAAGAAGCCGGAAGAGGTCGTCGGCAACCACATCGCCAAATACCAGTCGGTCAAGCTCGCCAAGATGCTGATGGCATACGATTTCGAGCGCGAGCTGAACCCGTTCGTCGAGCTCGGCGGCTTCCTGTTCACCTTCATCGGCGACGGCGCGCCCGGCACCGGCAAGACGACGCTGATCCAGATGATCGCCGGTCTCGTCAACGGCTACTGCCAGGTCGCCGGCTATCCCTTCGCCTACGAGAATTTCGGCGTCGACCAGATCTCCTCCTACCAGGGCAAGTCGGGCCAGAGCTGCCGCCAGTTCATCAACAATGTGCTGAACCCGCGCGTCATCGGCTTCGGCACCATCGACGATATCGACCAAGTGGCGGCCCGCCGCTCCGACGATCGCGCCTCGGCCGGCCAGCAGGAAATCACCGGCGTCCTGATGGACGCATTCGGGGGTGCGGCCACGGTGGTGCGCGGCAACTGCTCCTTCGGCATGTTCTCCAACTATCCCGAAAACGTCGACGATGCGCTGCGCCAGCGCGCCGGCGCCCGCTGGCTGGTCGATGGACCACAAACGCGCGACGACTATATCGACATCTTCGTGCTGCTCGCGGGGAAAAACCACAAGATCCCGCTCGGCGACCACAAGCTCTACGCCGCCCAAGAAATCCAGCGCGCGGTGATGGAGGCCTATGAAGAGCACGAGAAGCCCAGGGAAGACGGGCTGATGAAGGTCTATGAGCGCTACATGAAGGAGAACGGCGCGCCGAAGTCGATGGCCGACATCGGCACCTATCTGCACATGATCAAGGAGGCCGAGCCGCGCTTCACTGGCCGCGCCATCAAGAACGTCACCGATGCGATCAAGATGCGCGCCATGGACATCGAGCTGCCGGACGAATGGTTCGAGAAGCCTGAAGTCTTCATGCACAAGAGCTACGACGACAAGAAGGCGATGATCGAGGAACTGCGCGGCCCGTTCTCGATGGACATGGTCATGCAGGAGGTCAACCGCTACGCCGATTCGGAGTTCCGCTATTCCGACAGGTCCGACGACGCAGCGGTGACCAAGATGATCCGCGACACCCGCCTGCGCGACCGCGCGATGCGCGAGATCGAGGAGTTGAAGAAGAAGGGCTTGTGGAATGCGTGAGACGCGCCGACGCTCCCTTCTCCCCTTGTGGGGTCCGGAGGACGGGGCGAGACCAGTGGCTCGCCCCCGGGCGGTGGGGGGGGGGGGGGGGGGGGGGGGGGGGGGGGGGGGGGGGGGGCGCCCCCCCCCCCGCCCGGGGGGGGGGGCGGCGGGGGGGCGGGGGGGGGGGGGGGGGGGGGGGGGGGGGGGGGGGCGGCCCGCCGGGGGGGGGGCGGGGGGGGCG
>NZ_JBVVPZ010000001.1:0-95562 GCF_055811415.1 Mesorhizobium sp. WSM4846 | reverse complement strand
AACCTCGTGGGTTTGGGTTTGGGGGCCCCCCCCCCCCCCCCCCCCTCCCCTGGTGGGGGGGCGGGGGGGGGGGGCCCCCCCGGGGGCCCCCCCCCGGGGGGGTGTCGCCGATGGCGACGGAAGAGGGGCATTCGTCAAGCTGGAACACCCCTCATCCGACCGAGCTTCGCTCGGCCACCTTCTCCCACAAGGGGAGAAGGGAGATTCGCGCCCCTCATCCGCCCTTCGGGCACCTTCTCCCCGTGAACGGGGAGAAGGGAGAATGAGCCCCGCCAGGAAGTCCGACCTTTTGCGCGAGAACGAGCTGATCTATGGCCGGCTGCTGACCATCGACGAGCCGCATCTGATCCAGCGCTACAACAAGGCTTTGGTCGCCTTCGGCCTGAAGCCGACGAAGCTGAAGAGCTTCGAGATCGACCGCACCGGCTTCTCGCCGCAAGTGGCCGAGGAATGCGGCGACTACAGCTACCTCGATCCCAACGAGATCAATCGCCGCTTCATCCTCCTGACGCCGTCGCAGGTCGACCTGCCGGTGGTCCACACCGCCTTTTCCAACACCTCGCAGCTGATGTTCGAGTTCATGTCGACGAACCAGCGCGCCATCGACGCGCTGACCATCAAGGATGTCATCTACGGCGAGATCGAGGATTCGGTCCCCAAGGTCGACGACATCGAGGACCTGCTGTCGATCAACCAAGTCGAGTTCAAGGTGCTGTCGGCGGAGGACGTGCTCGGCAAAGCCGCCGAACTCGGCAAGCTCGTCGACCGGTTGAAGCAGGAGCCGGACGCCTGGCGCGACAGCGCCATGCTCACCCGCATGGTCGAGCTTGCCAAGATCTGCGGCGACATCCGCGAGAACGCGCTGGTGCCGGATCAGGTGATCTTTCGCCACAGCGCCTATTGGACCAGCCATTTCGGCGGGCTCTATGTGTTCATCGACCCCGACATGACGACGGTGATCAGCGACCCGGCAGCACCCGGCTTCCGCCGCTCGCGGCCGTGGCAGGTGAGCTACCTCTCGATCAACGATGCCGACAGGGTGTTCAAGTTCCTCGCCGCGACCGGCCGCATCGAACTGCCGCGTGCCTCGTGGATCGAAACTTCAGGCTATCTCGAACACCGCGCCGAAATGGTGGTGCGCGCGCTGATCCGCGACGCCGAGCCCGACCGCAACCTGACCGACGTCGACAAGGTCTGGCTGCAGACCTGGATCCACAGCCATGCCGACCTGATCACCAGGGACGGCAATTTTCCTTTCCTCAACGCCGCCAAACGCGAGATCGCTCACCTCGGCTATCTCAAGGTCGAGGACGTGTTCCCGCAGCAGCGTTTCCTGACGATCCGGGCCAAGCCCGGACATCCCGACGCCTGGCTGACCAACCAGTTGATCTCGGATTTCGTGCCGCAGGATTTCGTCTCGCGCTACGTCTTCAACAAACCGGGTTTTTACAGCGACTATGACGGCTTCAGCGACGCCTGGCGATCGCATGTTGTGGACGTTCTGAAAACCACATATCTGAAAGACAAGGTGGCGTTTCGCACACGCCTCTACGGCCTTACCGATTGAATGCCTAACGTTATCGAACTCTTGGCTGACTGACGAGGGGTGACATCGCCATGCTTGATCCGATCGTGAACTTCTTCACACGGATGTTCCAGTGGATCGGCCGCGGCATCGGCTTCGCCGTCGGCGTGATCCTGTGGCCGTTCCTGTGGGCCGGGCGCTGGTATACGCAGCGCGGCTGGATCCTGAAGGCGGTGCTCGGCCTCGCTCTGCTCATGCTGATCGGCCTCTACGGCTATTTCATCTGGAACACGCAGGTCTGGAGCAATTTCAATCCCGCCTATGCGGAAGCATATAGGTTCACGCAGCCGGCCGGAACCACGCCGGCACAGCCCGCTCCTTCCGCCACCGGGGAAACCGCTGGCGTCGAGGGAGAGGTCAAGACCTGCACCCACTCGGCCATTGTCCAGGTTACGGCCGATCTCATCGATTTCAACGTCAACGAGAATGCCTGGATCTCGTCGATGATACTCTACAAGCTCGGGCTCTTCGGCATGGACTGGGACCGCACGCCGTTTCTCGACAACAAGGCTTCCTTCCAGCGCGGGGTCAATCAGGCCATCCGGCGCACCACGGTCGAGCTTGTCGACACGCTGGGCCGCGTCCGCGGCACCAGCCAGATCGACCAGAACCTGCAGGATGCGCGCGGCGCGATCACCTTCGACGAGGAAACCTGGTACTTCGGCCTCAGGCCCTTTGGTCCGAAAACCCCGACGCCGAGTTTCTATCGCACGGCGGCGAGCAGCCTTCGCGCCTTCAACGACCGGCTCATGAAATGCGAGGTTGTCTTCAACGCGCGCGCCGACAATCTTTTGCAGTTCGTCGACCGGATCGCGAGTGACATAGGCTCGACGTCGGACCTGATCCGCGACCGCTCGCAGAACTTCAACAGCGGCTGGTTCGACACGCGCGCTGACGACCGCTTCTGGTTCGCCTACGGCCAGCTCTACGGCTATTACGGCATCCTGACGGCGGCGCATCACGATTTTCAGCAGATCCTCGACAATCGCGGCCTCACGCCGCTGTGGAACAGCGTGGAAGGCCAGCTCAAGGCAGCGCTCGCCATCCAGCCTCTGATAATCTCCAACGGCCGCGAGGATGGCTGGATCATGCCCACCCACCTCACCACGATGGGTTTTTATGTGCTTAGGGTTCGATCGAACCTCGTCGAGGTCAGGTCCGTCCTGGATCGGTGAGCAAGCGATTGGTGAAAGACGCCTTGGCTTGAATCACCGCTGGCCCTGGTCGAGATCGGCAACGTCCTGTCGCAGCAGTTCGGCTGCGCATCTCCGGGAGCGGAACCTGATCGTCTCGCCGTCGTTCAACCGTGGGCGGCAGCCAGCGAGGACACGCGATGGATATCCGGGAATTTGCTCGAAATTTCTATGCCACGATCGATGCGCAAGACTGGGATAGACTGGCCGGTCTGGTCTCTCCGGATCTCACCGTTCATCTCGCCAGCGCCAATCCGATCGGCTTCGATGACTGGCGAAAATCGCTCACCGAATTCTTTGTTGGATTCCCCGACGGCCATCACGTCATCGACGACTATATCGGCGATGCCTGCGCGGTCGCTTTCAGGGCACGCACACCGGCATCTTCCACGGCGTCGCACCGAGCGGAAATTGCGTCTCGGTTGGTGTGATTAACATTGATCGCGTCGAGAACGGCATCGTGGTCGAACATTTCGGCCAGCTTGACGGCTTGGGGCTGATGCACCAGATCGGCGCATTCTAGCGCCACCGCTCGAAGCGCCGACCGGCGTTCCAACCCTGTCGCATTCCGTGCATTCCGCGGCTGTTTTGAGACGGCAGGACGGCGCGTGCTCTGGCTTCTATACGGCGCGACAACCCGCGAAGATCCGGGTCAGGTCGACCAGGAGCCGTCTTTCTCTATAGGAAACATAGTTGCATGCAAGTTGACGCCACGGCAGCGACAGGGCTAGAACGTGCCCTCGCCTGCAGTACCGGGCTGTTTCGAACAGGCTTGCGACCACACTGATCAAACCCGTCCCCTCCACCGTCCAATCCAGAGGAAAGCCGCCATGGCCGAAGTGAAGTCCGACATCGAGATCGCGCGCGCCGCCGACAAGAAGCAGATCCAGGCGATCGGCCAGAAAATCGGCATTCCAAGCGAGCATCTTTTGCCTTACGGCCACGACAAGGCGAAGATCTCGGCCGAGTTCATCAAGTCGGTGAAGGCAAACAGGGACGGCAAGCTGATCCTCGTCACCGCCATCAACCCGACGCCGGCCGGCGAAGGCAAGACGACGACGACGGTGGGCCTCGGCGACGGTCTCAACCGCATCGGCAAGAAGGCCATCGTCTGCATCCGCGAGGCCTCGCTCGGGCCGAATTTCGGCGTCAAGGGCGGCGCTGCCGGCGGCGGCTATGCGCAGGTCGTACCGATGGAGGACATGAACCTCCACTTCACCGGCGATTTCCATGCCATCACCACGGCGCATAATTTGCTTTCGGCGCTGATCGACAACCACATCTACTGGGGCAACGAACTCGGTATCGACATCCGCCGCGTCGTCTGGCGCCGCGTCATGGACATGAACGACCGCGCACTGCGCGAGATCATTTGCTCGCTCGGCGGCGTCGCCAACGGTTTTCCGCGCGAGGGCGGCTTTGACATCACCGTCGCCTCGGAGGTCATGGCGATCCTGTGCCTCGCCACCGACCTGAAGGATTTGGAAAAGCGCCTCGGCGACATCATCGTCGCCTATCGCCGCGACAAGTCGGCCGTCTATGCCCGCGACCTCAAGGCCGACGGCGCCATGGCCGTGCTGCTCAAGGACGCCATGCAGCCCAACCTGGTGCAGACGCTGGAGAACAACCCGGCCTTCGTCCATGGCGGCCCCTTCGCCAACATCGCGCATGGCTGCAACTCGGTCGTCGCCACCACGACGGCGCTGAAACTTGCCGACTATGTCGTCACCGAAGCCGGTTTCGGCGCCGATCTCGGCGCCGAAAAATTCTTCGACATCAAGTGCCGCAAGGCCGGCCTGAAGCCGGCGGCCACGGTCATCGTCGCCACCGTGCGCGCCATGAAGATGAATGGCGGCGTCAAGAAGGAAGATCTCGGCAAGGAGAACGTCGAGGCGGTCAAGAAGGGCTGCGCCAATCTCGGCCGTCACATCGAGAACGTCAGGCAGTTCGGCGTGCCTGCCGTGGTCGCCATCAACCATTTCTATTCCGACACCGACGCTGAAATCAGGGCGATGAAGGACTACGTCGCCTCGATGGGCGAAGAGGCGATCCTGTGCAAGCACTGGGCCCACGGCTCGGCCGGCATCGAGGAACTCGCCAACAAGGTGGTGACGCTGGCCGAATCCGGCTCCTCGCAGTTTGCGCCGCTCTATCCCGACGCCATGCCGCTGTTCGAGAAGATCAACACCATCGTCCAGCGCATCTATCGCGGATCCGAAGCGATCGCCGACAAGTCGGTGCGCGACCAGCTCCACGCCTGGGAGCACGCCGGCTACGGCAATTTGCCGGTTTGCATGGCCAAGACGCAATATTCGTTTTCGACCGATCCGAACCTGCGCGGCGCGCCGACCGGCCACACTGTGCCGGTGCGCGAGGTCAGGCTGTCTGCCGGCGCCGGCTTCATCGTCGTCATCTGCGGCGAGGTCATGACCATGCCCGGCCTGCCCAAGGCACCGTCCTCGGAGAAGATATTCCTGAACGAGATGGGCCAGATCGAAGGCCTGTTCTGAGAATTTCGAAGGCCGCAATGATAGGGGCGCCGCAGCGATGCGGCGCCCTCTTTTGCTTGGCCGCGCCAAACTTCTAAGCGGCGTTGCGTGCCAGCGCGCGCTGGTTGGAGGCGTAGGGCGTATCGCGCTCGGGCAGCACGCCGGTCTTCAGGCAGTCGATCCATTCGGCGGTCTTGAGAACGGCGGCGAAGCGCGACTGCAGGACAACCGTCACCACGCGATGGATGTCCTCGGCCGAGGCGTAGCCGGCGCTGTTGGCATAGGGCAACGACCCCGTTGCATCCGACAGGAACTCGACCGCAAAGCCCATATGGACGGCGTGGATGACCGTCGACAGATCGCAATTATGCGTCATGTAGCCGATGACCGTAATCGTATCGATAGCGTTGGCGCGCAGCCATTCCTCGAGGTCGGTGCCGGTGAAGGCGCTTGGCAAGGTCTTTTCGATATAGTGGTCGCGGTTTCGCCTCGCGACCTCGGGATGCAATTCTGCGCCGTGACTGCCCTTGGCGAAGACCGGTGAGGTTTCCGGCGCCAACTGCTTGACGACCACCACCTTGACGCCTGCCTCGGCGGCCGCGTCCATGGCGCGCGCCACATTGGCGACGGTGTCGCGGAAGGGCGGGTGCTTGATGGCGAGATTGCCGCCGTCGTAGTCGTTCTGAACGTCGACGACGATGAGGGCACGGCGTGGCGCTTTGCCTTTGGCTGAGTCCGACATGGGGCTTTCCTTTCCCGTTTGACATTGATGGGTCGAGGATAGACTCGGCATCGGTCCGCAAAAGTGTCCCGATTGACATAGTTCGAAATAATTGGGACATTCGGGTCTAACCCCTCATTGGTGCTCATCATGGCCGATCCGATCGTTGCCGCCATCGCCTTCGATGGCATCAGCCCGTTCCACCTCTCCGTGCCGTGCCTTGTATTCGCAGAGGATCACACGACGCTCGGCCTGCCGCGCTTCGAGTTCCGGGTCTGCGCGATTGAGGACGGGCCGATCCGCACCGATGCGGGGCTGACCATCAGCGTCCCGCACGGGCTTTCCGCGCTTGATGACGCCGACATAGTCATCGTGCCCAGCTGGAAGAACCTCGAAGTCCCACCGCCGGCGGCACTGATCGAGGCGCTGCGCCGCGCGCACCGGCGCGGTGCGCTGATTGTCGGATTGTGCCTGGGAACGTTCGCTGTTGCGGCGACCGGACTGCTTTCGGGGCGGCGAGCCGCGACGCACTGGGCTTTTTCCGACCAGCTGCAGGCCCTCTATCCCGACATTCTCGTCGAGCCGGAGGTGCTCTATATCGACAACGGCGATGTCGTGACCTCGGCCGGTGTCGCCGCCGGGCTCGACTGCTGTCTCCACATCATACGGGCCCGCTATGGCGCGGAGGCGGCACTTCGGCTTGCCCGGCAGATCGTGCTTTCTCCTCATCGGCAGGGCGGACAGGCGCAGTTCATAGAGCGTCCGATCGCCAGGACCGAAAGTGCCGACCGCTTCACCCACGCCATCGACACCGTGCGCAAGACGTTGCACGCGACGCACAGCCTCGACAGTGTCGCCGCTACCGCCGGCCTCACCCGCCGGACCTTCACGCGCCGCTTCCAGAAAACAATCGGCACCAGCTTCGGCGACTGGCTGACCGATCAGCGCGTCGCGCTGGCGCAGCGGCTGCTGGAAGCAACGGAAAAATCAATGGACACGGTTGCCTTCGAGGCCGGCTTCGGCAGCGCCACCTCGCTGCGCCAGCATTTTGCGGCGCGGCTCAGAACCACGCCCGCGCAGTACCGCCGCGAATTCTCGAAGAACGCTCAGGAGCGCGTGGCAAGATAGTTCCAACTCATATTGGAACAACCACTGTCGGTGTCGGCGCTGCCCTCACCTGCCTGCCGGCATCCTCTCCCCGAATAGTGACGGGGAGAAGGGGCTGGCCGCAACCTCAGTACCCTTTCTGCAGCGCTGGTGATTTGCGAAATCGCCGATGACGGCATCTTTGTCCCCGTCACTATACGGGGAGAAATGCCCGGCAGGGCAATGAGGGGCAGCGCAAACCTGAAGCATTATCTCTGCTCTCGATCCTGCTCGCCCTTGAAAGCCTCGCGTCACCTGTCATATATTGAAGCGACAGATGACGTTAGGAGGCAGACGCGTGGCGATGGCATTGAAAAAGGCGCCAAGAAACAATGAACTGCAGAAGGTGGCCAGATTGCTCGGTGGCGCCCGCATCCTGTCGCGGCATCTCCGGAGCGCATTGGACGCCCATGAGTTGCTTGTTCACGGCCTGCCAGGTTCGGCGCTGGACCATCTCCTTGGGCAACTCGTCTTCATCCAGAAGACTGATTCGCTCGAAAAGGCCGTCGGCATGAGCTTGCGCACCTACCAGCGTCGGAAGGATGCTCCTTCCAAGCTACTGAGCCAGGACCAGAGCGGACGAACCTGGAAATTCGCCGAGATCCTGTCGAAAGCGACCGACGTGTTCGGTTCACAGGCGGAAGCCGAGCAATGGCTGGAGCGCCCGGCGATCGGGCTCGACCAGCGCCGTCCCATCGATCTTCTGGCAACCCCGGCCGGTGTCGAGCTTGTGCAAGACTATCTCGAGCGCCTTGAATACGGCGTTTATGCATGACGCCGCTGCCGGCGGTGCTTGGCGGCTCCGATCTGGTTGGCTGGCGTCTCGATCAGGCTGCGTTCGCGCCGACATGGGACAGTGGCGAGGGCGCATACAGGGTCGGCGGACGATGGAACAGCAGGGGCGTGCGCGCGGTCTACTGCTCAATCGATCCTTCGACGGCAATTCTCGAGGTCGCAGTCCACAAAGGTTTTAGGGCGCTCGACACGATCGCGCATGTGATGACGGCGGCGATAGTCAGCGATGTCACGGATGTGCATATCGTCGACCCTGCCGCCGTTCCGAACCCTAATTGGCTGCGTCCGGGCATTCCGAGCTCCGGGCAGCAGGCATTCGGCGACGATCTTCTCAAACGGCACCGGTTCGTGGTGATTCCGAGCGCAGTATCCCAGAATAGCTGGAATCTGATCTTCGAGGCGAACGTCGCGAAGGGCGCCTATGCCATGAGGACCCAGGAAGCCTTTGCGCTCGATACGCGATTGCATCCGCCTCCTGCCAAATGACCGTGCTTATCTCGCCGCTTCGCTGATCCATCTGCGGCAAAGGATGCTCAGCCACGCCTGACCGGCCGCGCCGGGTTGCCGACAACCGTGGTGTTTGCCGGCACATCGCTCGTCACGACAGCACCCGCTCCAACAATGGCGCCGGCGCCGATGCTGATCCCGCCGAGGATGATGGCACTGCCGCCGATCCAGGCATTGTCGCCGATCTCGACAGGCTTCGCGATCTCCAGCCCCGCCTGTCGACCGGCAGCCTCCTTGTGGTGCTCGGCGCAGTAGATCTGCACGTTGGGACCGAGCAGCGTTGCCTTGCCGATGCGGACTGGCGCGGTATCGAGAATGGTGCAGCCGGCATTGAGAAAGACGCCATCGCCGAGAAAGAGATTGAAGCCGTAGGCGCAGTGGAACGGCGCTTCGATCCGGGCACCCTCGCCCAAAACGCCGAGCAGCGACTTCAAGGCAGGTCCGATGTTCCCACGGCGCCGGGGCGGCAGCGAATTATGCTCGAACACCGCATCGCGCGCCATGACCCGCAGAGCCTCCAACTCCGGATCGAGGCAAGTGTACCACTCGCCCGCCGCCATTTTTGTGCGTTCGCTTCGAGCCATGGCGGCCCTCCCGTCTAACCCTGCTGTTTCAGTATGGTGAATGCCAGAGATCGCAAGCCTCTGGTCAAATGCCGATCCTATGCTAGCCTGCCCCGGCTGGGCTGTCCCAGGCCGTGTGATCGAGGGGTCAATCATGCTGTACATCCTTGCACTTCTCATCGGTGTCGTTGCCGGCCTTCGCGCCATGACCGCGCCCGCCGCCGTCGCCTGGGGCGCCTGGCTCGGCTGGCTGCCGGTCGCCGGAACCTGGGCCAGCTTCATGGGCCACTGGATCACCGTCGGCATCTTCACCATCCTGGCCATCGTCGAACTGGTCACCGACCAGCTGCCGTCGACGCCGAGCCGCAAGGTGCCGCAGCAGTTTGGCGCGCGCATCGCTGTCGGCGCCTTCACCGGCGCGGTGATCGGCGCGACCGGCGGCGCCACCGTCGGCGGCCTGATCGCCGGCGCCATCGGCGCGGTTATCGGCACGCTGGGCGGTGCCGAGCTGCGCAAACGCCTGGCGCTGGCTTTCGGCAAGGACCAGCCCGCCGCTTTCATCGAGGACGCGGTGGCGATCGTCGGCGGCCTGCTGATCGTGGCGGCCGTGGCATGACGGCAAAGACATTCGACGCCATCATCATCGGCGCCGGACAGGCCGGCCCGCCGCTCGCCGGCCGGCTGACGGCCGCCGGCATGAGTGTGGCGCTGATCGAGCGAAAGCTGGTCGGCGGTACCTGCGTCAACACCGGCTGCATGCCGACCAAGGCCATGGTGGCCAGCGCCTATGCCGCGCATCTCGCCCGCCGCGCCGCCGACTACGGCGTGACGCTCTCCGGTCCGGTCGGCGTCGACTACAAGGCGATCAAGGCACGCAAGGACAAGGTGTCGGACGACGCCCGCGGCAACCTCGAAAGCTGGATTGCCGGGATGGACGGATGCACGCTTTATCGCGGCCATGCGCGCTTCGAGACGGCCGATACCGTGCGCGTCGGCGACAACTTGCTGAGCGCCGAAAAAATATTCATCAACACCGGCGGCCGCGCCTCGGTGCCTGATCTGCCAGGCGTCGACGAGATTTCGTTCCTGACCAATTCATCGATGATGGATCTCGACGTGCTGCCGAGCCATCTCGTCGTCGTCGGCGGCAGCTACGTCTCGCTCGAATTCGCGCAGATGTTCCGCCGTTTCGGTTCACAGGTCACGGTGATTGAAAAAAGCCCGCGGCTGATCGGCCGCGAGGACGAGGATGTCTCGGCCGCCATCCTGTCCATTCTCGAAAACGAAGACATAACGGTTCATCTCGGCGCCGATGACATCAGTTTTGCCAGAAAGGGCAGCGACATTGCCGTGAGTTTCACCGCCGGCAAGGCGCCGGCTGTCGGCTCGCATGTGCTTCTGGCAGTAGGCCGGACCCCCAACACCGACCATCTCGGCCTCGACAAGGCCGGCGTCGAGGTCGACAAACGCGGCTTCATTGTCGTCGACGACCAGCTGCGCACCAGCGTGCCCGGCATCTGGGCGATGGGCGACTGCAACGGCAAGGGCGCCTTCACCCACACCTCCTACAATGACTATGAGATCGTCGCCGCCAATCTGCTCGACAACGATCCGCGCAGGGTGAGCGATCGCATCGAGGCCTATGCGCTCTATACCGACCCGCCGCTCGGCCGCTGCGGCATGACCGAGGCAGCGGTTAGAAAGTCCGGCCGCCGCGCGCTGGTCGGCCAGCGGCCGATGACCCGCGTCGGCCGTGCCGTCGAGAAAGGCGAGACGCAAGGTTTCATGAAGATCCTGGCCGATGCCGACACCAACGAAATCCTCGGCTGTTCGGTGCTCGGCCCCGGCGGCGACGAGGCGATACACTGCGTGCTCGATCTGATGTACGCCAAGGCGCCGATCAGCACGCTCGCGCGCGCCATGCACATCCACCCCAACGTCTCGGAACTTCTGCCCACCATCGCCCAGGAATTGAAGCCGCTGGCATAGGGCGGCAGGCGTTGGACCAGTATGCCACCGCGCCCGGCCGAGTAGTCTTGCGCCCATAGCGTGAAAGCTGGACCAATCGACAGCGTGTCGACGAAAGGGCATGTATTTTCCTGGAGGAATATCATGCAGAAATCGATCGAGCGTATCGCCGGCGACAGCGAGGGCGTTTCCTACGAATTCCCAGTCTTCCGCTTCGGTGGAACGGATAAGGCGGCATCCTCGGCCTATCTGCAGGCCGCACTGCATGCCGGCGAACTGCCGGGTGTCGTCGCCATCGACGCGCTGATGCCGATGCTTGAAAAGGCAGAGGCCGAAGGCCGCATCAAGGGCAATATCACCATCGTGCCGCAAGCCAATCCGATCGGCCGCGCCCAGTATCATTTCGGCGAGCACCAGGGCCGTTTTCACCTGGGCACGCGCACCAACTTCAACCGCGGCTTTCCGCTGCTGGCCGCGCCTGACGTTGAATTGTTGCCCGACACCACGCTTGGCACTGCCGATCAGCGGCTGAAGAGCCGGCTGCTGCAGCTGTCGATCGGCCACGACATCGTGCTTGACCTGCACTGCGACGACGAGGGCCTCGCCTACCTCTATGTCCACACCAGCCTGTGGCCGGCCATGGCGGACTGTGCGGCGGCCATGGGCGTCGATGCGGTGATCCTGTGGGATGAAGATACCGACGGCACCTTCGAAGGCGCCTCGATCACGCCGTATCTGAACCTCCCTGCCGAGGTGGCGCGGTTCGACCGGCGCGTCGCCACTACGGTCGAGTATCGCGGCATACTCGATGTCGACGGCGCTCTGGCCGGCGCCGATGCCGAAGGGGTGTATCGGCTGCTGGTGGCGCGCGGCGTCGTCCTGGACCAGGCCTTGTCCACGTCCGGCAGCTTCGCCGGTCTCGTCGCGCCGCTCGAAAACATCGACATGATGCCGGCGCCGCGGGCGGGCGCGGTCCTCTACAAAGTGAAGCCCGGCGACCGTGTGGCAAAAGGCGCGCTGCTCGCCACCATCGTTCATGCGCCGGGTGAAGCCGGCGGCCGCACCCAGCTGTTCGCGCCGCAGGCGGGCATCATCCTGACACGGCGTTCCCGGCGCATCATCCGCGCCGGCGAAGATCTGCTGAAGCTGGTCGGCGACAGGAAGAGCGCCGATGCACGGTCGGGAACGCTGGAGGATTGAGCGGCTCATGCCCTTCTCCACGCCCTCCCCCTTCCCCTTCTCCAGGCCCCTCATTGAATCCAGTTGCGCGGCCGTGCAATCGCCGCTATTGGAATCGCCATGAACATGCGCTCGATCAAGACCGTTTGGTGGTGGGCTCGCTGACAGCGGCCTGTTCGAACGCGTACGCGTGAAAAATGGAAGGTGGCCGCAACGGAATGTCCGGGCGGCCATTTGTTTTTTAAAGCCATGCCCCGGGTCCGTTGCTCCCAAGACGCTGAATTATCCAAGATGCTGAAATAGCCAAGACGCTGATGGAGACGGCAATGACGACGAAAATTCTGGAGAACGGGGCGGAGCGCTTCGTCACGGCGGGTGGCGTGACGATTACCCGCGAGCGCCATGACCGGCCTTACGAAGGCGCGATCGACGCCTATGTCGACGGGCTGAACGCGCGCCGTGGCGCCGTGTTTTCCTCGAATTACGAATATCCCGGCCGCTATACGCGCTGGGACACCGCCATCATCGACCCGCCGCTGGTGATCTCGGCGCGTGGCCGCGCCATGCGCATCGAGGCGCTGAACAGCCGTGGCGAGATGCTTCTGCCGGTGGTCGGCAAGGCGCTCGGCGGCCTTGACGAGGTGACGATCGCCGAGACGTCGAAAAAACTGATCCGCCTCGACGTGGCCAAGCCCGGCCGTGTCTTCACCGAAGAAGAACGCAGCCGCGTTCCCTCCGTCTTCACCGTGCTGCGCGCCATCACCGCTCTGTTCAAGACAGAGGAAGACGCCAATCTTGGCCTCTACGGCGCCTTCGGCTACGATCTCGCCTTCCAGTTCGATCCGGTCGACTACAAGCTCGAGCGCCGGCAAGGCCAGCGCGACCTCGTGCTGTTCCTGCCCGACGAGATTCTGGTCGTCGACCACTATTCGACCAAGGCCTGGACCGACCGCTACGATTATTCCAGAGACGGGTTTTCGACGCAGGGATTGCCGCGCGACGAAATCGTCGAGCCGTTCAGGACCGCCGACCGCATCCCGCCGCGCGGCGACCATGAGCCCGGCGAATATGCCAATCTGGTGCGCAAGGCGATGCAGAGTTTCAAGCGCGGCGACCTGTTCGAGGTGGTGCCCGGCCAGATGTTCTACGAGCGCTGCGAGACGCCGCCCTCCGACATCTCCCGCAAGCTGAAGGCCATCAACCCCTCGCCCTATTCCTTCTTCATCAATCTCGGCGAAGGCGAATATTTGGTCGGCGCCTCGCCCGAGATGTTCGTGCGCGTCAACGGCCGCCGTGTCGAGACCTGCCCGATCTCCGGCACGATCAAACGCGGCGGCGACGCCATTTCGGATAGCGAGCAGATCCTGAAGCTGCTCAATTCGAAGAAGGACGAATCCGAGCTGACCATGTGCTCCGACGTCGACCGCAACGACAAGTCGAGGGTCTGCGACCCGGGCTCGGTGCGCGTCATCGGCCGCCGCCAGATCGAGATGTATTCGCGGCTGATCCACACCGTCGACCATATCGAGGGGCGGCTGCGCGAAGGCATGGACGCCTTCGACGCGTTCTTGTCGCATGCCTGGGCGGTCACCGTCACCGGCGCGCCGAAATTATGGGCGATGCGCTTCATCGAGCAGAACGAGAAGAGCCCGCGCGCCTGGTATGGCGGGGCGATCGGCATGGTCAATTTCAACGGTGACATGAACACCGGCATGACGCTTCGCACCATCCGCATCAAGGACGGCATCGCCGAAGTGCGCGCCGGCGCCACGCTGCTCTTCGACAGCATTCCCGAAGAAGAAGAAGCCGAAACCGAACTGAAGGCATCCGCCATGATCTCCGCCATCCGCGACGCCAAATCAGGCAATGCCGCCGACACCGAACGCGCCACCGCGCGCGTCGGCGACGGCGTCAACATCCTGCTGGTCGACCACGAGGACTCCTTCGTCCACACGCTGGCCAATTATTTCCGCCAGACCGGCGCCAATGTTTCGACCGTGCGCACGCCTGTGCCGGACGAGGTCTTCGACCGGCTGAAACCCAATCTCGTCGTGCTGTCGCCCGGTCCCGGCACGCCGAAGGATTTTGACTGCGCCGCCACCATCAAGCGGGCCCGCGCGCGCGACCTGCCGATCTTCGGCGTCTGCCTCGGCCTGCAGGCGCTGGCCGAGGCCTATGGCGGAGAGCTGCGGCAGTTGCACGTGCCGATGCATGGCAAACCGTCGCGCATCCGCGTGTCGAAGCCGGGCATCATCTTTTCCGGCCTGCCCAAGGAGGTGACGGTCGGCCGCTATCACTCGATTTTCGCCGATCCGGTGCGGCTGCCCGACGGCTTCGTCGTCACCGCCGAGACGGAAGAAGGCGTCATCATGGCCTTCGAGCACAGCAAGGAGCCGATCGCCGCGGTGCAGTTCCACCCGGAATCGATCATGACGCTCGGCCACAATGCCGGCATGCGCATCATCGAGAACATCGTTGCTCATCTGCCGCGCAAGGCCAAGGAAAAGGCGGCTTAGCTCCGGTTTCGGCGACCGGAAGCAATCGATGACCGCTATTGATTCGAAAAACGCCGCCAAGCGCAAGGTCGCCAGCCTCGCGTTCTGGTCGATCATCATCGCCTTCGTCGTGCTCGGCCTGAAGCTGGCGGCGTGGTACGTCACCGGTTCCGTGGCGCTGTATTCGGACGCGCTGGAATCGATCGTCAACGTCATTGCCTCGGCCGCCGCCTATTGGGCGATCCAGGTCAGCCACAAGCCGGCCGACCAGGATCATCCGTTCGGCCACCACAAGGCCGAGTATTTCTCGGCTGTCCTGGAAGGCGTGCTGATCGTGCTGGCAGCCCTTCTGATCCTCAACGAAGTATGGTGGTCCTTGCGGCACCCCGTGCCGCTCGAACAGCCCTGGAACGGCCTCGCCGTCAACGGCGTCGCGACGGTGATCAACGCCTTCTGGGCCTTGACGCTGATCCGTGCCGGCCGTGCCGAGAAGTCACCGGCACTGGTCGCCGACGGCAGGCACATCATGACCGACGTGGCGACCTCGGTCGGCGTGCTCATTGGCCTGGTCGGCGCCGTGCTGACCGGCTGGCAAGTCCTCGATCCCGCTCTCGCCGTCATCGTTGCGCTGAACATCCTGTGGCAGGGCTGGCACGTCATCGGCTCGTCGATGAACGGTCTGATGGACCGCGCCGTCGACACGCAGGAGCACATGCGCATCCGCGACATCATCTCGGCCAATTGCAAAGGCGCGCTGGAAGTCCACGATCTGAAGACGCGGATTGCCGGCCGCGCCACTTTCATCGAGTTCCACCTGGTCGTCGACGCCGACATGTCGGTGGGCGCCAGCCACGTCATCTGCGACCGCATCGAGGATGCGCTGAAGGCGGAAATCCCCTCGGTGCGCGTCACCATCCATGTCGAGCCCGACGACGAGGCAAAACTGCCCAAGGGGACGACGGCCGTGCCGTTCGCGTGAGGCGATTCACCAGGTCTCGATTGTGAGGTTTTTAATCCGCTCGAATTCCCGTACATTGCGGGTTATCAGCGTGAGGTTCCGGGCACGCGCCTGCCCACCAATCAGCGCATCATAGGGACCAATCGGAATCCCCGACGTTGCAAGCGTCCCCCGAATCTCGCCGGCATGCCTTGCATCTTCCCGATCGAATTCGAGTATCGGGAACTGGAGGGCTTCGATCCGCGCCAGATTGTCGGCCTTTCGCTGGCTCTTTTGAGCACCGTAGTAGAGTTCGTGCACCACAATGGCCGAAAGCGCGAAATCCTGCGGCCTATATGACGTGAGCCGCGCCTGCAGATACGCGTCACCTTTCATGATCGCGATGACAGCATTGGTATCCAGCAGATAAATCACTTGAAAACGTCATCCAAACCCGGCCGGTCCTGCTCAGTTGGGCGTTCCAGTGCTGCCTCGGCGAAATCATCGTCGAGCGGACCTATCACCCGGTCAAGCCAGGCCCAATCCTTCGCGAGCGGTTCGAGAATTATACTCTGGCCATGGCGGCGTATCGAAACCTCATCGGTTTCGAAACGGAATTCCTTGGGCAGCCGCACCGCCTGCGAGCGGCCTGACCAGAACACCTTCGCCTTTTCCATCGTACCAATCTCCTCAACGATATATGGCAAAGATATATACCATCTCGCCACATAGACAAGATGGCCTGCCACAAAATCTCAAAGCGCGCAGGCAGCCTGCGGCATCGGCTCCAGCCGATAGACCTTGTCGTCGGATGCGGTCTCGCCTTCTGCCGCCTTCGAGCAGAGGTCGACGATCGGCAGGCTGCTGTTGGGATTGGCCAGCATCATCGTGCCGTTGGCGCCGCGGCGCAGAAAAATCTCCCTGGCCGCGATGTCGCAGGAAAAGTCGCTCGTCCTTGCGCTCGCCACACAGCGCCACTGGTCCGCTTCGCCGTCACAACTGTAGCTCTGCGTGACCTCTACGGCATTCTGGCGCGTGGTGACGGAAACGACTATCTCGGCGCCATCAGGCCAGCTTGCCGTCTCGCCGTCCTTGGCGAAGGCGGCCAGCTCGATCGGGCCCCGGAAAACCCGGATGGTGTGGGTAAGCTGATCGGGATGCGAGCCGAGATGCGCGGCATCGTAGTCGCGCCCGTAGCAGAACGGCTGGTCCGGTTTCAGCCGCTCGCGCAGCGGTGCTCCCAGCGCCGGATCGACCGGATCGATGCGCGCGAATTCGGCCTTGCAGGTCTCACCCGGCATGCGGGCGAGCCGGAAGCCGTCGTCTTCCGTGCCGAGTGCCTTCCTGGCGAAGTCCTTTTCGCCAAGCTCGTCCTCGGCGCCGGCATCGAGATAAAGGTTGCGATGCACGCCGGAGACGATCAGCCGGCCTTTTTCGTCGACGTTCAGCAAGGCCATGGTGCGGTCGCATTCCATGCCGCAATGGATCTCGCCCGATTGCGGATCATCCTTGCCGCACCAGCCGCCGACCCATTCGGGCTTGTTGGCGCCGCGCACCGTCGTCGCCAGAAAACCGTTGTAGCCGGATGGACCACTGCTCGGCTCCTCGTTCGGAGGGCTGACCGGATCGCTGCCATAGTAGAAGAAAATCCGTCCCACCTTCTGGTTCGGGTGCAGCTTGAGATGCGCGGCATCGTAGATGCGCCCGAAACAGCCATCCTTGCCGTCCGGGCTGAGTTCGGCGAGCTCAGCCGTATCCTCGGCAAGGGCCGTGCTGGCGACAGCGGCCAGCAAGGCGACGGCAAGTCCGGCGCCCACAATGGTCTTCCCCACAATGGTCCTCCAATGGTCTTCGATGTCATGTGCCCCTCCTCGCCCGACCCCTCTTCGCCCGACCACGACGTGACGTCAATTTATGCTAGGATCGAGGCCGAAGCCACGCAATTTGCCAGGACACACTGGAGAACGACATGATGCGACGCCGCGATATTTTCCGCGTCGGCCTTGCCGGAGCCGCCGGTCTTCTCGGGCAGCGCCAGGTCAAGGCCGCGGCCGTGGAAGAGGAAAGGCAGAAGGTCGCCTATCACCTCAGCGACCTCGACAAGGTCGGCTTCGTTTTGGGCAATATCAAGAACCACTATGAGGCACCGGCGGCAAGGTCGACATCGTGCTGGTCGTGCACGGACCGGCACTCGCCGCCTTCAAGTCGAAGAGCGCGTCGGTTGCCATTTCCAGCCGTTTTTCCGGCCTGGTCCGCGACGGGCTGACCCCGCATGCTTGCGCCAACACCATGCACGGTATGGATGTTGCGCTCACCGATCTCCTCGATGGCTTCCATGCCGCCGAGACCGGCGGCGTCGTCAAGCTCGCCGAATTGCAGCGCCAGGGCTACGCCTATTTGCGGCCCTGAACCTCTACGGACTTGAACATGAGCACGGCGAGGCCCTACGAAGAGCAGGAGAGTCGCGGAGGAATGCCAGCCACCACAATCGCCCCTGTCACCTCCCACCGCCCCTGTCACCTCAACCCTTGTCACCCCCACTTTGGCGACCTCGCCGGCAAGGCGGTGCTGGTCACCGCGACCGGCATCGGGGCGGCACTTGCACTGGCCTACGCCGCGCAGAAATGCCGCGTCGCGCTGCATTACAATTCAAGTCGGCGAAAACCAGGTTAAAACCATCCGCAACGGCGGTGGCGAGTTGTTCCCGGTCCCGGGCGATTTCTCGATCGCTGCCGATGTCGAGCGCGTCGTCGAGGACAGCGCGCAGCACTTCGGCCGGCTCGATGGCCTGGTCAACAATGCCGCCTCGGCCGCGTGCCTAAGCCGAACTGACCGAGGCGCATTACGACGCGGACCTCAACGCCCGCTCCGTGCTGACCGCATCACGCCAGGCGATGCCATGGCTGAAGTCCCAGGGCGGCTTCATCGTCAACACCTCGTCGATCGCGGCACGCAATGGCGCCGGCGGCGGCGCCGGCCTTTATGGCTCGGCCAAGGCCTTCGTCTCCACCCGCGGCATGGCCAAGGAACTGATCGGCTCGCGTCAACGCGGTGGCGCCGGGCACCATCGCGCCCCCTTTCCACGAGCGCTATTCGACCGAGGAGCAGGCCATGGTTGCCACCATTCCGCAGGGCCGCGCCGGCACGCCGCAGGACTGCGTCGGCGCCCTTCCTCTCGTCAGCCCTGCTGAGCGGTTGCATCACCGGCCACGAGGTGAACGGTGGCCAGTTGATGCCGTGAGCGGCGGCCTGCATACTTGTCGCAGCAAGCAACGGAGAACCCGGCAATGTATGGTCTGATCGGCAAGATGCGGGCGACGCGCGGCCAGCGCGACGCAACGATGGACGTCCTGCTGGCCAGCACCGGCGCCATGCCGGGCTGCCTGAGCTATATCATCGCCACCGATCCGGCCGATGCCGACGCGATCTGGGTGACCGAGGTATGGACCGACCAGGCAAGCCACAAGGCTTCGCTGCAATTGCCGGAAGTCCAGGCGGCGATTGCCAGGGCGCGGCCGATCATCGCCGGGTTCGAGTTCCAGGTGGAAACGCATCCTGTTGGTGGGTTTGGGTTGGCTGAGGCGGGATAGGCTGGCGGGACAGCGCCCCCTCTGTCCTGCCCTTTTTGCCAGACTCGGCATCTCCCCACTTGGGGGGAGATCGGCCGTCGTCCCGGCTTTCGCGAATCTCTGATGGTGCGGGCGGGACGCTGAAGCTGCCAATCTCCCCCCTCGTGGGGGAGATGTCCGGCAGGACAGAGGGGGGCGCGAAGGATCGCGACGCAAGGCGTATGTCTTGACGCGAGCAATACCACAGTGGCGACTTCAGACACTTTGCGCACGTTCACCCGCTGCCACTATTTTCTCTGCCGCAACCGGAGCCACCGAAGGCGAATTGCGTATTAAAGTCGGCGTGCCACCGTCTATCGAATTTCCTGAATAGCCCTCCACCAGCCGGTGAAGAAGGTTGGAGACCGCTTCCAGGTCAGATCGCTCAACAGCAGACCTCAGCGTGATCATCGCTCCATCAATTTGTTCCAGATCACTCGGCGCATCTAGCGATCGCATGATCTTGGGGTGTTTCGTTGGGGTCGAGTTTCCGTCCACAAGGAGTTCCTCAAACAATTTCTCACCGGGCCTTAAGCCGCTGAAGATGATCTCGATGTCACCGGTGGGATTTTCCCGGTCCTTTACCTCCAAACCAGAGAGACGAATCATGCGTTTGGCCAAGTCCAAGATCGATACCGGAGCGCCCATATCAAGCAAAAAGACATCGCCGCCCTGGCCCAGACTTCCGGCCTGAATCACCAGTTGCGCCGCTTCGGGAATGGTCATGAAATAGCGAATCACGTCGGGATGGGTAACGGTGACAGGGCCGCCAGCCGCTATCTGTTTCTGAAAAAGTGGAATAACCGAACCGGACGAGCCCATGACATTGCCGAAGCGGACCATGCTGAAAGTCGTTTTGTCCGCGCTTTGTTGAGCTCTCTGGAATACCAATTCCGCCAGCCGCTTTGAGGCCCCCATCACGTTTGTTGGGCGAACCGCCTTGTCTGTCGAGATTAATATTACGCGCGTTACCCTACAGCGCGCGGCAACTTTGGCCACGCATTCAGAGCCAAGTGTATTGTTACGAATCCCCTCGAATGGATTGGCCTCGACCAACGGCACATGCTTGTAAGCCGCGGCATGGAAGATGGTTTCGATTCCATGCAGCCTGACGATTTGCTCGAGTCTGCCCTGGTCGCAAACCGAGCCGAGCACGGCGTGCAACTGGGCACCAAGTGCCCCCGGCATTGCATTGAGTTCCTGCTCGATTGAATAGAGCGAAAACTCGGAAATTTCGAATAAAACAAGCAGCCTCGGAGACATCCGCGCGATCTCCCGGCAAAGCTGCGAGCCTATCGATCCGCCAGCCCCGGTCACCATGACAGCGCGACCACGTACTGAGGTGAACAGATCTATATCGGGATCCACGGCGTCGCGGCCAAGCAACTCCTCGACGCCTACGGTACGCAACCTGTCGATAGTCTCGACCCCCGAGACAAGCTCCACCATGGAAGGAATCGTCTGTACGCGGATGGAGCGCTGTGACAGAAATCTGACGATCTCCTTGCGTCGGCTTCGCGAGATCAATGGCAAAGCCAATAGCACATCATGGACATCATACTTGGTCAGGAGCGCATCAATATCGACGGGCATGTGGACCCGACGTCCGGCAACAAGGCTACCGGTCAGACTGGGGTCATCGTCCAGAAAGCCGACAGGGCTGAATTCCTTGGCTGCATCAAGGGCAGCCACCAGTTGAATGCCGCTTTCACCGGCGCCATACACCAGGACGGGCCGCCGATTGGAGCCGCGCTCGTGCAACCAGTGATAGTAGCTCCTCAGCCCGGCTCTTACGCAGACCATAGCACCGATCAACACCAGGCCGAAAATAATCGGCGTTGAGCGCGGCAGAAACATACGCTCATTGAAATAACCGAGCGCGGCCAGCACGAGCGACAGAACCAGCCCAGCGCGGGCAATGCGTATAACATCGTGGCGACCCATCGAACGCAGGACAAAGCGGTAGAGCCCGATCGAGTAGAATATGATCGCCCCGATAATGGGCAGCACGAGAAGCAGCCACCATGCGCGGCTCCACACTTCCAGTGGCCAGAGCGTTCCCAGCCTGGTGGCGACGGCCGCCCACAGCGACGCTATGATCAGGAGGCTGTCAGCCGGAACCAGAATGAAGCGTTTCTGGACGCGCGTTAGCCGACGCGCCCAGATATGCGGCAGGTCGAGTATCTTGTGCAGTGCAGCAATCATCTTGCCTCACCTCGGTTTGTCGACGTGAGATGGAACATCAGTGGAGGTCGAACGCCCCCTTCTCGGAGGGGGAATTGAGATGGAAGCATGAGTTTATCTAAATCGCCCTGGCGCAAAAAGACTTCATTTCGCGTCGTTATCGCATCGCCAGAGCGGAAAGTTCCGCAATGACGCTTTGCGTCTTTTCGATTTCGGCGCCTGTTAGCGTCGGATGAACGAGGAACATTAGGCTAGTCTCGCCCAGTTGCCGTGCAATAGGCAGTCGTTCGGCGGGGCGCCAGCCGGTGCTATCGAATGCCTTTTCAAGGTATATTTCCGAGCAAGAACCGGAATAACAAGGCACTCCGCGAGCCACGATCTCGGCAATGAGCCTGTCGCGCGTCCAGTCCGCTTTCAAAACCTCCGGTCGGACGAACACGTAGCATTTGTACCAACCATGCTCAACATGATCTGGCATGTCGGGAACGCGAAGAACGGCGGAATTTTTTGCCGCTTCCAGAATGGCTTCCGCATTCCGCGTCCTGGTCTCGTGCCACACTTCTATCTTGCGCAACTGAAATCGGCCGATGGCCGACTGAAGCTCAGGCAGCCGCCAATTCGTGCCAAAACTCTCATGTAGCCAGCGGAACCCCGGCACGTGCTGGCGCCCATAAACGGCGTCCCAGGACTTGCCATGATCCTTGTAGGACCACATGCGCGACCACCAATCGGCATTGTCGGTGGTGACCATGCCGCCCTCTCCCGCGGTGGTCATTATCTTGTCCTGACAGAAAGACCACGCGGCGATGTCGCCCAGGCTGCCGACCGGCCGGCCCCTGTAGCGCGCGCCATGCGCCTGCGCGCAGTCTTCCACCAGGTAGAGATCGTTCGCCGCGGCGAGGTCGCGCAATCCGTCCATCTCGCAGGGCCAGCCTGCCAGATGCACGGCAAGAATGGCCTTTGTCCGCGCCGTCAGGACGGGTTCCACGGTTTCAGCTGTTATGTTCTGGCTGGCTCTGTCAACATCGGCGAAAACCGGCACCGCTCCGGCATTGACGATCGAGGATGCGGAAGCGAGGAAGGTCCGCGGCGTGACGACGATCTCGTCGCCCGGCGCTATGTCCAGGGCCTTCCAGGCCAGATCCATGGCCACCGTGCCATTCGCGACCGCGACGGCATGTTCTGTTCCGGCCCATTTTGCGAATTCCCGTTCGAACAGGCGGCCTTCCTCGCCGGTCCAGTAATTGACACGGTTCGACAGCAGTATTTCACGGGCGAGATTGCCTTCCTCGGCCGAGAAAGAGGGCCATGGAGAAAAACTCGTGCCAAGCATCTGCTATGTCCCCGTACGTGTTCGCGCCGGAACACCGGTCGCCGTCTGCGAATCGCCTATGTCCATGACCACCGCGGCACCCGCGCCGATCATCACGTCCCTGCCGACGGTCACGCTCTCTCTGACGACGGCACCAATGCCGATCCAGCTCCGCTCACCGACGGCGACCTGCCCCGCCAGGCAGGCCCCCGGTGAGATGTGGACGCCGTCACCGATGCGGCAATCATGATCGATGGACGCGCCGGTGTTGACGATGACGGCTTCGCCAATCCTCGCGCCGGCATTGACCACCGCACCCGGCATAACGACTGTCCCCCTGCCGATGACCGCATAGCGGCTGATTGTGGCAGAGGGGTGAACGAAGTGAGGCACGGCAAAGCCGTTCTCGATGAGCCTGCGATGCAGTTCCAGGCGTGGGCGGTTGCTTCCGATTGTGGCAATGGCAGTTTTTCGTGCTTCGGTCGGGGAATTGAGGTCATCGACGGTCCCGATCACCGGCCAGATCAGGTTGATGCGAAGTTCCGGCCAAAGTCTGTCGAGGAAGGCGATGTCGTTCCAGCCGAGCGCCTCGGCGATCTCCGCGACCACGCGCCCGTGCCCGCCGGCACCAAGCAGCAGCAGCGGTCCTTCAGGCCGCGCCATGCTATCTGCCGCCCCGGAACCGAGGCATGGTCGCCTCTCCGGCCGCGCTGATGCCATCGCGCCGCACGACCTTCAGAAGCGTCATCCAGAGGATCTTCATGTCCAGCCGGATGCTCCGGTTGTCGACGTACCAGACGTCGAGGCGAAACTTCTCGTCCCAGCCCAGCGCATTGCGGCCATTGACCTGGGCCCATCCGGTGATGCCGGGGCGCACATCGTGCCGGCGTGCTTGCTCGGGCGTGTAGAGGGGCAGATACTCCATCAGCAGCGGCCGCGGCCCGACCAGGCTCATGTCGCCCTTCACCACGTTCCAGAGTTCCGGAAGCTCGTCCAGGCTGGTCGAGCGCAGGAATATGCCGAAGGCGGTGAGCCGCTGCTCATCGGGCAGCGGGACGCCTTGGCGATCAAACCCCTCGCGCATCGTGCGAAACTTCCACATCTCGAAGGGGATCCCGGCAAGCCCGGGCCTGTTCTGGCGAAACAGGACCGGCGAGCCCATGCTCATCCACAGGACTGCTGCAATGCCTGCGAGGACCGGCGAAAGCAGCACCAGCAGTAAACTGCTCGCAACCAGATCGAATGTCCGTTTTAAGGAATTGCTATACTTCATTCTGGGACGGCTGCGGCGAGAGTGCGTTCGAATGCTGATTGGGAGATGCCAGGACTCTTTGCAGGCAGGCGTGGGTTGCAGCGATGCCCGCCGCGAATGAATATCCCGAGTAATAGGCCTCCCGAGCGCGCGAGCCCGTCAACTCCAGCTCGTGCCGCGGCAGCCGGGCCATGTGCACCATGCCCTCGGCGACCTTCTCGACATTCTCGGGTACAACCGGCCAGCCGGCCCCTGCATCGCTGACGAGATCGGACCCCTCCCCACGCACGCCAATCAGCATCAGTTTACCCATATCCATGTAGAACTACTTCTTGGAAGAGACCTCGAACAATGGATCATCGCGCGATTCTAACAAATTGAGAGACAGGGCTTAATTGGTAGCGGAACGCTGACCCCAACTCCGGTGCGCTACTAGACTACGCTACTACGTACACTCACGCCTAGAAGATCGGGCGCTGTGGCGCAAGGGGGCCGACGTGCAATTAACGCCGTGCCGCAACGCTCGTGGGCAGGCCATCATTTTGACGCGCGGCGCTCACTCCAGAGCCGGCAGGCTGCGCCAGACATCGTTTCCGTTGTATCGCCCTTTCTCGCCCCTGGCTGGGATGTATCTCCACTCGTGCACCGTTCCGTAGCGAGGCATCTCGAGAACCGCTGTCAGGCCGGGAATGCCGTTGATAGTAGACGCAGGCGTAGATGGGACGACCATCCTCGCCGTATTGCGCCAGGTGATGGCCGTGTCCATAGTAGCCGTGCCGCCGCCAGAGAGATTGGCTCCCGAGACACTTATATTCATCCCAGATTTTCCCAGCGTGACGGAATCGCCGTCCGATCCAGCGCCAATGGCAGTTAGACCAACAATTCCGCTTGATATGTCGCCGGATGCTTGCACATTACACTTAGGGCGATGGCTGTTGATATAGTTGACCAGAGCAACCGCTGTCATGAGATAAGTCGCCCCTATGTTGACCTGGGCACCAGTCGCCCCGCCCGCCACGAACTTAATGGTGTGCCCGTTAATGGTGGCCATATCACCCGGCGAGACATTCCCCGAGGCGATAGTGATCGAACCGACTGACCAGCGCTCTATCGGTAACATCTTGGCTGATGCGAACTCACCCGAGACGGCAACAACGGCGTCTCCTGCACTGGTGACGAAGACATCATTCGGAATCCGCATCAAATAAGACCCGCTCCATTCCAGTGTCGGCTGGAGGTAAATATGCTCTTTGGTGGCAGTCGAGCCACCGATCCCGATTATCGCTCTCGTACATGCGGGGTTGCCGCCACGAATTGCTATCGTCCCAAAAGCCCCGCCCAAAAAGGAATCGAGCACACCGTCTGTAGTGCACTGGTTGAACTCCATACTGCGGGTAAGGTCGTCATGGGACACCTCACCATTTACATAGGTACCAGTCTGAACAGAAACCCCGCTCTCAAGGCAGAAGTGCGTACGGTTAAACTTCACCGAGGACGCTGACGAGTCGTTCCAAATCTGCAACGAAGAGGCTGTGGCGGTGTAGGTGTCACTGGCCCTGAGCCGGAATTCGCCACCCTGAAACTCTGCCTGGCAGCGCTGAATGCGGTCAACGGCCGTAAAGATGCAGTTTTTGAACTTGCCCTTGACCTTGTAGAGGTTCACGATATTGAGGCCGATGCCATCGGTGTTCAGCGCAATGATGTCGCTCGCAATAACGTTGGCGAAGTTCGTATCTCCCGCCAGGTCCAGGGCGCCCCGCACCAGCATTTGCGATAGGAACATCTGATGCTTAGCGTTGGTGAATGACGGCTCCATCTCGAAGGCATCGCCCTCGAAATTGTTGATCACGCAGGACACCAAAGGAATGCGAGAGAACTGGATGTCCGATCGTACCCGACGTGTCCTGCCCCACGCCTTAAAATCATCAGCAACGAAGCGGTTAATCGCGACCGCACCCTGAAAGCCGTCCGCAATGCAGCTGGTCATTCTCATGCCGTAGAGTTCGAGCGCGTCGAATGTTCCAGCAATCGCTGCCGTCCTCAATCGAAGATTGGCGCTCTGCTCATGTGCGAACCTGCTGCCGGCGTCGTATGGGCAACTGGCTTCGTTGCCGTCGAACGTAAACTTTTCCAGCGTCAGTTTGCCATTGGCATTGGCGTATACCCATGCGAGAGCCGACGACCCGGCGATGGTCGCTGAGCCCGCCCGCTTGATGACACTGTCCTCCCCATGCCCGAAAACGCGCAGAAAGCCGGTGCCGGCTGATGGATAAATGTTCCAGCCAGTCTTGGCTCCATTGTTGGCGGCTACATAGAATGTGCCCTTGTCGACCTCGATGTCAATCTTGTTTGCCTCACACCAAGTCGAAAGCGCATCCAGTTTGGTACGATTGCCGCTCGCCTCGTCCTGATCATCGGGAATGATGCCGGCCTGTCGAAGGCTGATTCGGTCATGTGTGGGCAGGATCTGGAAACCGCGCCCTGCGGCGTCGGACAATCCCCCCGGTGAGGTCGCGTCTCCCTCAATAAAGCTCGCGGCGCCCCGATCCCCCGCAGCAGAATGGCCATTCGTGCGGAACGAAATGAAATCTTTCGGCACTTCAAGCGATTCGACCGCGAGAGCGCTGGAATAGACTGCGCCGTTTCCCTGGCTGGCTGTGGCTGCAACTGCCGTTGTAGTTGCTTGTGCGGGCGGAAGAGAAGCCATAGTAACGAGCGCGGTACGTCGGGTGATTTTCTCGCTCACAAAGGTGCTCCCGTTTGAATGCCCGCCCAGCTATGGGCTGTGCAGACGCTTTTCGACCGCGGGAACGATTGCCGCCGTCATGGTTTCGAGCCCAGGGGCTTGAGGACCGGCACAACGCCTTTGCTGTGATTTCAGCGAACACAGATCGCCAGCGGTGCCGATTACGGGCCAGACCAGATTCGTACGAAGTTCTGGCCACAGGTTGTCAAGGAAGGCAATGTCGTTCCCACCAAGTGTCTCGGCGATATGCGCTACAACCCGCCCATGTCCGCGGCACCAATCAGATTACAGGCGACACATAAAACTCCTAGCGTGGCGAGCGCCACGTCAAGCGTTCATCATTGTTCCCCGGCAGGAGTCGGCAGTGGGGGCAGTCCTTCTAGCCCAGCATGGCGCATGATTTCCACGTTCACCAGGTTGACGTCGTATTTTTCCTCGGCAATGCGGCGAGATTCCGCGCCCATACGGCCGGCCAAGCCTGGATTCTCTGCGAATCGCATCATTGCTACAGAAAGTGCGGCCGCGTCCTTGGGGGGTACAAGATAGCCGTTCCTCCCCACTTCAACCGTTTCACGACAACCTGGTGCATCTGTGGTGATCACGGCACGTCCCATAGCCATGGCCTCGAGCACGGAGCGCGGGGTGCCCTCTCTATAAGAGGGCAGGACAAAGACGCTGCTTTGGGCGATAGCCGGCCGAACGTCCTCCAACCTGCCGATGAACTCGACGCCCGCCTCCATGATTGCATTTAACTCCGCTTGGCTAATGCAATCCGGCGATTTGTCTAGATAGCCCACGAGGCGAATCGAGACCTTCGGATGCCGCGCTTTAACCAAACGTGCAGCATCACCGAACTCCCGTATACCTTTATCTCCAAGTAGCCGAGCAATCATCAGAAAGGCAGGGTCCTCGGGCATGGGTACGGGAGCGAAATGCGACAAATCGATACCGGACCCATTCACAACAGCGCTCGGCACTTGCTTGGGTAGGAGCCTAAGCGAACGGAAGAGCGCCATGTCGTCCGGATTCTGAAAAAGCACAAAGTCAGCGCGCGCCAGGGCAAGCCGGTAGAGCGCAGTCGCGATTGCACGAGCGAGCAATCGTTTTGGCTGATACCCGGCGGTGAATGCGTAGCCGAGTCCACTGATCAGAGGCACGATACGCCTTACGCCTACGGCTCGAGCCGCCAGCGTACCCCAGATGACTGGTTTAATTGTATACGGAATGACGACGTCTGGATTGACGGCTCGAAAAAGAGCCTTCAATGATCTGAAAGTGGCTACATCACTCAATGGATTGAACGAACTGCGCCCCATGACCACCTGATGGGGTTGTGCACCGAGTTCACAGAACGCCTCCATTAAGTCATTGGACATATCCGGAGCCGCAGCATGAACAGCATGGCCCTTTGCGATGGCCGCCTTGATCAAGGGACCTCGAAAATTGACGATCGAGGGTGCAAAGGAACCTAGAAATAAGACATTCATTCGTGAAGACCTGCACTTCTTTTACAGCTGCATACGCAGACGGATGCGATCACCACCCGTGCAAACTAGATCCCGTTCGGGCCCTTATCTAGCCGCTTGCATCGCTCGAGACATGGTCCTAAGCAGCCGCAGTCTCCGGCGAGAACAGCGGGCCGGGGTCGGTTCCTCGTATCAACGCACGTCCCTGAACAAAGGTGAAACAAGTGGCCAAACCGGGAGGGCTGCGACGGCCCCGATAGCTATGCCATAGGCTCGAAGCGGGAAGTCGAGGAGCCGCGGGCTGGCGACCGGCAAGCGACTTGCAGCACCTCGATGCCCCGCTGCAAGGTCGAGCAGTACCGCCACGACTAGCGCCCGCCCCAGGGAATGATCAAGGCTTCCGACCAGAACAGAACCGTCAAGATGGCAGGCGGTTGCGACGCCAACCGCAGGCGCGTATCGCCGACGCGTTCGGCAACGGCCACGCTATCATCGGTGGAGTTGTTATCGCAGACGAGAACTTCGAGCTCGGCGTCCTGATTCAGCGCGCTCAGGATCGTTTCACCAATGAAGTGCCCATAAATTGTAACTTGGAATGTGAGAAACGCACGACAAACTCCTTGGCAAACCGCCTCAACGATGGAAGCGCGTTAAGCGCAGCCTTTCTGCACGTACAGGCCCGAACATCCTGCAAAGAGCTCGATAAACCCAACCGCCCCATAGGTAATCCTGAACGCCACAGGACCTCGCCGCATCGAAGTAAATCTCCGCTTCCGCAAGCCTTCCAGCTCGAATACAACGTCGACCGCCCGCCCAATACCGCTTCGCAATCGTCTCGATAATACGGCGCTCTATATTCGCCCCCATCCCATCCACAATTCTCTGGTACTCACGATTAATTCTGTCCAAATCATGGAACGGTGACGATCGAGCGAACTGCTGATTGGAAATCCTCCCAGAGCTATCGTGTTCTCTGATCTTGAGACCGACAAAAGGATTCCTAACGAAAGAATAACCGGCCAACGCCAAACGCAGATGAAGGTCTCTTTCTTGACCTTGTTTCAGGGTAGGATCGAAACCTCCTACCTTATCAAGCGCCTCCCTTCGATGCATCGGTGAGGAAGTCTGTATTATCTGCCGGACCACTTGCGATACGGAACTTTCGCCAACCTTTAATGGCAAAAGCTGCTCTCGTCGCAACGTCTCAGTTAGATCGGAGTTCATATAAACACGATCACAGACCGATAACATGTCATTTGATAACGTTTTGGAGAACTTCACTTGGGAAGAGAGATAAGTTGGTAACAACTGATCGTCCGAATCGAGAAATACTATAAACCGCCCCCTAGCTTCATCCAACCCCCGATTCCGAGCTGCAGCAGCGCCCCGACGTGCCTGAGAGACAACTCGTATGCGTTCAAATTCGTTTGAAGCTGCTTCCACTGACCCGTCGGTTGATCCATCATCGACAACGATGACCTCAAACAACTCATAATCTTGAGACAGAGCGCTTCTGATGGAGCCTCTAAGGTAAAGACCTCCGTTCCAATTTGGGATAATAATAGAAACGAAATCACGTGGCGGAGGATTATTCATCTATCTCCTCTCGCAAATGAAAAAGTGATGATACGTGTTCTCTATGGGACGGAATCGACTACCAATCGTGAAGTATCTCTCAAGCTTAGCAATAAATGTGGCAGTTGAAAAACCATGCTTTCCCAACTCCCAGTAATGTTCTCCATCGAATCGATGCTTCGGCAAAAAAACTCTTGGCAACGAGAACACACGTTCGAAGTGCAGGCGACGATTTATTCGCACCGAAACCGCTATATTTCTACTAATATCCGGCACGCTTATCACCGCATATCGTCTTGTAACGCGATGGATTTCTTCCAGCGCCCGTTCCACGTCCCCAAAAGGGATATGCTCCAACACCTGAAATGCGCATACCAAGTCGAACGCACTGTCATCAATCGGCATACGCATTAATGAACCCAGTATGTCTGGTTCTAGATCACTTGCTATATCGAGCGTCGTTACAGGGATCCCAATATTGCGCAGCAAACGAGAGAATGTACCGTCGCCAGGCCCAACTTCCAACACAGAGGCAGGGTCGTATTTAGACACCTCTCTTAACTGATACCAAAAACTATTCCATCGCGTCCTCCTGACGTACTTATCAAAGTTATAATGGGCGCGATCGACTTGTGCGAACTCGGTCAATTTGGGCTCCCTTTTGCATCGAGCATGGAGAATGCGATCAAAAACACATATAGAAAGGACGAAGTGAGACTGAGCGCTAAGACAAATTGAAACGCCGTTAGGTCATATAATTCCGAAAAAATGCACAGAAGAATCTTAATAAAGACAGATAGTACTTCATAAGAGAGTAGGATGCCCTGTCGTCGCCGCACCGTCAAGGCGACTACAGCTGGTTTGTTTATGAACATAAAATATGCTGAGGCTCCAATCGCTTGCGCAAAACGGCCCGCATCAATCCATTCAGGACCAAAGGCGATAGAAAACACCATAGGAGAAAAAAGACCTATAAGAAGAAAAGGCGGAAAAGCCAATGCAGCAATAACAGAAGAGTAGCGCGTTATAATCGGATGTAGGGAGTGTCCCATTCGCTCGAAGTCGGTCATACTCGCCATAATAACGCTTGAAACGGCCTGACTAAATAATGCAGCAGGAACGCCGAGCATCGACATAGCCAGGGAATAGAACCCGGCATCATCAGATCCATAGTTAGAATTGATAAAGAGAATGGGAAAACCAACTGAAAACATATTTATAAAAGTCTGTGGTGTCCGCAGAAACACAAAATCTCGATACCCCCAAACCGCGCGTGGTATGATACGTATGCGTGAGATAAGTGATGGTGGTCGTAAACGCCGTCCCAGAAATGGAATGATTGACGCGATTACGCCAAGAATATAAGTGGCAATCATTGTGGTAGTCGTTGCCAATAGCATGCCCCCGGCAAGGCGAAAGGCCGAAATTGAGATCGAGGAGGTTAGGTAGTGTAAGGAGATCAGGGCGAAGCCTCTGTCTCGGAGAGCCAATCCGACCTGCACCAGCGCGATTGAATTAAATAGGACAGAAAGCGGAAGTAGTAACGCGACAGTTTTGTTAACGCCGACAACGTCCACAATAAAGCTGGCAGGGAGAGCCAGGAGTAAAATGAATAATAGCAATGTCACGGATATTATGGAGACATATGTTGCGATGACCAGGCCATGAACGCGATATGCCCATTTCTCGATGACATAGGCTTGATTTAGGCTTAGTGTTGCAAAGGCCGAGAAAAGGGAGGTGTATGTAATAAATGCGGCTTGAGCACCAAAGCTATCTGGGGCATACAATCGCGTGAGTATTGGGGCCACGATAATTGTTATGGCTTGCCCGGCAGCATTCGCGCCCGCTATTTTCAGGATGTTGTTGAGCATTAATCACTTAGCGTCATGAGGGTGTGTGGCTTAGTTTTCGAAAACAACGGGAAAAAAGGCATATTTCTTCCCAAGGGGCTAGCCCGTGCCTGGCCATAAGAACCACATGTGGCTCTGCGCCAAGAGCCTCAAATTTTTCTCAGAAGTGGGCTAAGAAATCTCAGGCGCCACAGACCACCCACTCGGTCGAAGAGTCAACGATGATCAAAGCCCTGAGCGCTGTTTGCGCAATCCGCCTAGTATAACTCCCTGCGCCGCAATGCACCCAAGTACGACCCAAAGCCAACTGAAGCGAATCCCGTTGTGAGTTAACCCGTAGAGAACTGCTGGGAGGAAATACAGTGTGTGACGCCATAATGTCCCCTTGAACACCTGCATGATTAAAAGCAGGAATAAAACAACGCCAACTAGCCCATATGACATCAATATCGATGCAAAGGTAGAATGCAATTCCAGTGCAGGACCAGTGTCGACAAATCTTTCATATGCCCCTTCACCAGCCCCGAAAAAGATATATTCCAAATTATTCTCAATTCGCTCGTAGCCTCGAGTAGAATACTCGTCTATATTTCGTCCCTGCAACTCATCCAAACGCTGCTCCCACGAGGACACAACCTCGAGTCTTTGAAGATAAGTCCCGATAATGCCGCTCGATAATAAGATCGGTAGCGAGCAAAGGACGGCAACAACACCGGCATTTAGCAGCCGACGGCTGCATCCCTGTATAACCAGTATTGCCGCACAGCCGGCCACTGCAGCGACGATCGCTGCTCTGGACAGCGAACTTGCTGCTAAAAAGACCAACGCTGTTAGAGCAGCCACGTCTGGTGCTGCCAACCGCTTTCCACCGAGGCTGTAGCCGAGGCAAGCAATATTCAAGACAGCCCAGTAACCAAGCTGATTTGGATTGTCAAACGTACCTGCTTTGCGCAGTCCGGACGAAACAAAAAGAGTGAAAAGCAATTGAAGCGAAACTGACGCAAATACGGCAATTCGGAGCCACGAAAAGAACTCCCTTGGCTTGTCGAGAGCCATAGCTAACGTTATTAGAAACACTATAAAGTTGAACAGATAAAATACTGTTGCAAACAACAGCTTTCTGTCCTCGTACCCCGCATACGTTACAACGTTGACTAGTAAGACCCATCCGAGTAGCCCCACCGCACAATTGATAAACGTTACGGGAACAAGATTCGAAACCTTTCGGGCGACCAACGGAACAAGCGCAAATACAATGAAATCTGCCGGCTGCGGCAGACCTGACTTGAAAATGTGGAACATCCCACCGACATAAAACGCAAGAAACAGAATCAAGGGCAGGCGAAGTGCGGCAGGAGCCTCCTGTTCCGTTTGCAGGTGTCGTCTTGAAAAGCGAGCTAAGTGATTGTTCATTAGTATTCCAGTGATCAAGCCGATTTATCGCAATTTCGAGCCGAAGTCGGCCATTTTCGCCAGGCGAATCTCCGGCGGCGGGTCGGCAAATAGCCCCGGTCAAACGACGCGAATATCTTCATCGGCTGAGCCTGAACTGGGACTTCACCAGGCAGGCTCATGACTCCTGGGCCATTGAGCCTCGCGACCGCTCGCTTTTGATGAGCGACGGATCATCGCTGTCTGGCCTTGCCATTAATACCGCAGCTTCGTACTCAGTTGGCGTCCCGGCGAATACGACCTGACTTTCGTCAATGACCGAGTACGCTATCTTGCGCCCGTCGCGGACAAGATGGTTGTAAAGGGGCGCGACGTACAGCTCGTGACTCGACGGTTGAGCAAGCTCTTTCTCATAGGCCTCACGAAAGTCCGCAGCCGTCTTGAAGTAGTAGAGCCCCGTCGAGCAGAGATTTGAGATCCGGACCTTCTCTGCTGTGCGCAAAACCATGTTCGGTTCGGAGGGATCAGGTTCAATGAAGGACCAGCCTTCTCCTAGTCCCTCGAAAACCTCCAAATAGCCATCATAGCCGCTGTCTTTGACAAATGATGGAAGCACCAGGCCAGGTCGGATGGTATCAATGTTGAAGATTAGCAATGAGTCGTCGCCCGAAACATTTTTGGAGATCATTCCCAAGATCACAGTTTCGGCCTGGCCGCGCGTTGGCCCGTTCACAGAAGCAATATCGAACCGCTCTAGCCCTACTTCTTGACACGTAGAATCGATAAAGTTTCGGATATTGGAGTCCTCTTGGCAAACGAATAAAAATGCCTCTTGGCCAAAATAACTTCGAAAGCTTTCAATGCAGTGCGCAAGCAATGAAGCGCCCCAAAGAGGAAGCATGTACTTAGGCTGCCGGTAGCCGGCATCCGCGAAGCGCCGGGAGAGGCCGGCCATCGGCAGGATGATCATGGATAAATTTCTTTGTGTTCGAGGTACAGGCGCAGGGCGTTTGCTATGAAGGCCATCTGGCGATCGGGCCGATCCCTATGCAATGGAAGCATAGAAAGGAAAAGCGTGACCATTATTGCATTCGAAGCACGAGTCCTGACCTTGCATAGCTTAGTGTCTAAAGCCGAGAGCTCACTGGCTAGCCATGAAGTGATATGGCTGTCGGCGAAGGTCAACTCTGCGCTGTAACTATCTCGCCACGTACATTTAAACCGGCCAAAAATGATGGAATCGTAGCCACCAATCGCCGAATGAATTAGCTTCGCAAGATCGTATCGTTGGTCACCATAAATCGTCTGAATACCATCTAAATGACCCCTTGGATCTATGACACGAATCCGCTGTTTGCGTGCATCATAAAGGATGTTGGAAAAGCAAAAGTCACCGTGCATGACGCAGCGAAACTCTTGACCCTCTTTACTGATCTGCTCCACCATCTCACGTGCTATCGAGCGCAAAGATGGAACGGGAAACCCGTTGATCGAAAGTGGTGCGTCTAATTCGAAACGCGACTGTTTCCCGAACGCCTCCAAACGCTCAAACGTCTTCGCTTGAACCAGCCGGTCAAGCGGCTCAGGCATGTCTCTTGGGGCAGAAAAACTGCTGCAAGCATCCAAGAACTCGATGCAGCAGGAAATGATTCTTGTCCAGGCGGACTGTTGCAGGACTCCGAACACCAGCAGTTCCGCAAGCGAAGGACTTTGTTCGAACTCCGTCATATAGCCGAACTTGTGTTCCACAGACTCTGTTCCGATGAAGCGCGCGGTGTATGGCTTTATCTTCAAGGGAACAGATTGAAACCATGCCGCCTCTGCGCGAAGCTTGAGCTCGTCCTCGCTTGATTTAAGGACACAATGGTCCTTAACTTGAATCTCATTGAACCATCGTGCGGTTGTTATCTTCCGCCGTGACTCGTAGAAAGTTTGAAGATGACCAAAGTCGTACCACTGGTCAACTCTCAGGAGCTGTACCGGAACGGCCCGGGCATAGCTCGTAAGCGCAGTAGCAAAGTGCCCTCTGGCCTGGGTCAAAGCCTTAAGCAGAACATTGATTCGTGAAAACGAAAAGTAACCGCTGGCTACCTCACTACTTCGCCTCTGGTCATCGGCAGGCATTTCAACCGACTCAACCAGACCATCACGCGAGAACACATCAGCCCATTTGTAACCGACGTTTGCGTTAGTGACTGAAAATGCATCATCTACCGTGCTCGGTATATCCTGTATCAGCGTGTCACCATGCAAAATTTTAAGCGATGTAATATGATAGTCGATGCTATTCAGCGCAAATAAAACACTTTCAGCTAATGACAGGCTCTCGGGAACGGCAATAAGCGTGATTCCTAGTCGTTCCAGGGCCTCGTTGTCAGCTTCTGTAGGGTGAAATCTCTCTGGGATCGACAGATAAAGAGTGGTCGGCTCTCCTAAGACTTCGCGTTGGAGCTCGTATAGACGTTTCGATCCAATTGGCAGAAACGCTGGCGGCATTCTTCCGAACTCTGCGGCGATTTCCTGATCCACATACGCCCCGGACGTTATTAGAACTACCGGTTGTGAGCTCACGTCGCAGCCTTCTCGCCAACAAGAAGCTCAAGGATCTGATCATAGCTCAGTGAGGTGAATTCACTCGGTCTAACTGCGCGATCATCGACGTAAAAGCCAGCGGTTTCACACCATGGCTTGCCTACGATGATCTCGTCAAACGGAACATCGTGGCGATTGAGCCATTCCACTATGTACGGGAGGGTGTGGACGTTTATCTTTCCAATCTGACCCGAATAAGTTCTCATGTTTCTAGAGGAATGGACGACTATATTAAACCCAAGAGCATGGTACTCCCTAAGCTTCTTTACAACCGCCATATTCGGAATTCGTTCGGAGTAAGGCAACTCTGAGTCAACCGAGAGCGTTCCGTCCAGATCTATAACGATGCGCGTCAATCTTTATTGTCCTCCGGCTTCCTTGATATTCCACCTACGTTCGGCTGCCCCCTTCACACGACTAGCTATCATCGTCCCGAGTGGGCCGACGGCGAGCGACGTTCGAAGCAACGAAATTATCTTATTGCGGGCGGCGATGGTTGGATAACATGCCAAGCCGAAGCGAAGCATACGACGTGCCAGGTGTCTGTTACCTGCGGCTACCTCCCGAAGTCCTCTTAGACCGATATCCTGCTCAATGAATGCTACGCAAAGATCTTCCCTTGACATCCCAGCCCTTCGAAGCGTGTCCTCGGAGACAGACAGAGTCGCATTGTACTCATCGACTAAGTGCCTAAGCGCACCAGTGCCAGCCTGTATCGCGGCCTGATTTCCCGCATGCACCCGGTAATTGAAACAGGGATGGTCAATAAAATAAACATCACTGGCTTCAGTGATCAAATCCCATGCAAATCGTTTATCGGGGTTGAATGCCGCTCCGTGGTGATAACCTTCGACTTGTTGGTAAAGTTGTCGAGAGTAACATGTCGAGGCAAACGCAAAAGGTGAACGCAAAAGTTGAAGGCTCCGACGTAACAATGATTCTGGATCGGTGCGGTAGACCTTGACGCCCAGCCTGTCGCTCTTCGAACCATCGAGCGTCGCTCCTTGCCAAAGTTTCCAATCAAGACCGCGTGAACCCAGGACTTTGCCTTCAGCATCGATCACGTTGACGGTGCTAGCAACCACGCTGGTTGTGGCCCGATCCTCCAGTGCGGTATAAAGCTCAGTATATGCAGCCAGGGCCCCGGGGGCACATGTGTCGTCTGACGATAGAAGGATCATGTAGTCACCAGATGCCATTTCGGCGGCACGGGCGACGTTTGCGGGAAACCCAATGTTACGTCGACTGGTTCTGAGCTGAACGTTGGGATACCTCAGGCGAAAACCTTCTATAACGCGAATTGAGTCGTCGGTGCTCGAATTGTCGCTTACATTGATTTCAAAATCCGCATCACACTGGCTTATAACGCTTTCTATTGTCTCATAAATATACCTGGCGTAGTTGTAGTTTGGTATACAAATGCTAAAGCGAGGCTGCATTTTACTTATCTCTCAAGCGCGCCATTTTAGAAATAAGGTCGGCATACTGTCCAACGATAGTCCCGACGTTATATTTTTCGAGCGTAGACCTCCGTACTTCACTGCGAGACCATCCGTCGAAACTTGACGCAGCAAGGATGGCGTCGGCTATGTGCTCTGAGTTATGTGATTGTGCTATCCAACCGGTCTTGCCAGTGATCACAAGCTCTTCTATGCCGCCCACCCCGGCCACACCAATTACGGGAACGCCGCGGGACAGCGCTTCGAGCGCTGCGTTAGGGAAGCCTTCGTAACGGGATGAGTTTATGACAAAATCCGCGGAATCAATTATTTTATTAATGTCGTTCCGATAGCCTACCAACTCGACGTTCGATCCGATTCCCAGATCGCCGATCTTTGCTTCTAGTATAGCTCTATCTTCACCGTCTCCAACTATTCGCAAATGGACCTTGCCGTTGATCTTTCGAATTCGGGAAATAGCCTCAATGAGGATATCGAAGCCTTTTTGATGCGTAAGGCGCCCTATGGCTACTAACGACAAGCTGCTTGGTGCCGCACCGCGCGGGGCGAGCTCGAGATCCGAAGGAATGACCGGGTTTCCTATAACCGTGATCTTATCTTTGCGAACGCTATACTTATAGAAATCTGCTTGCAGAACGTTACTCTGTGCAACGATGTGGTCTGCTGCATGGAGCGACAGTACGCTGCAGGCCCAAGCAAGCTTGTGCTTGAACATAGACCGACGGGCCAGCTCCCGAAAATTGGATGTTATAGTGTTGGCAGGCCGAACAATTAGAGGAACCTTCAAAACCCTGGAAGCCCGAGCCGCAGCGGATATGTCGATAGTGCGCCCTGTTGTAAAGATGACATCTGGCTCTATTTCCCGGGCCTTGCGAACGTAAGCTGCCCACGGAAACGACCTTTGGTCAACAGAAAGGGCATATCGTGTTACCCGCGACGGCAAAGTATCCCAAGCAAGGCCGCCGGGTTCGTGCACGAGAACTGTGCATTCAACTCCCCAGTCCCCAAGGTGACTGGCGACAACGCCAAACACCTTTTGCGGACCTTCGCGATCTAACTTAGGAATATAGAAGAGAGCCCTGTGCATTCCGAAGCCAAAAAAGCTGATTAGCTAGAAACTTGTGAACGCCATAATCACAGTCCATATGGCTTAGCTCTATGCGCGAGGTACCACTCCACGAAGCGCCTCACCCCCTCATTCACCGGTGTCCCCGGCCGATACCCCACCGCCGCCTCGAGCTCCGACGTGTCGGAAAAGCTGTCGGGCACGTCGCCCATCTGCAGCGGCAGCAATTCCCTACTAGCCTTTTTGCCCAGCGCCTCCTCCAGTGCCTCGACATAGTCCAGAAGCTTCACGGGGCTCATATTGCCGATGTTGAAGACCCGCCAGGGCGCGTTGCTCGAGGCCGGGTCGGGCGCGAAACTGTTCCATTCCGGGTTAGGCGAAGCGGGCTGGTCGCTGGCGCGGATAATGCCCTCGACGATGTCGTCGACGTAGGTGAAGTCCCGGCTGTGGTTGCCGTTGTTGAAAAGGCGCACCGGCCGGCCTTCCAGGATCGCCTTGGTGAACAGGAAGAGCGCCATGTCGGGCCGGCCCCAGGGGCCGTAGACGGTGAAGAAGCGCAAACCCGTGGTGGGCAGACGGAAGAGATGGCTGTAGCTGTGCGCCATCAGCTCGTTGGCGCGCTTGGTGGCGGCGTAGAACTGCAGGGGATGGTCGGCCGGCTCGTGCTCCGAGAAGGGCATCTTCGTGTTGGCGCCATAGACGCTCGAGGTGCTGGCATAGGTGAGATGCGGAACGGCCGCGTGGCGGCAGGCCTCCAGCATGTTGGCGAAGGCGACGATGTTCGACTCGACATAGGCGTGCGGGTTTTCCAGGCTGTAGCGCACGCCGGCCTGGGCGGCGAGGTGGATCACCCGGTCGAAGCGGTGCTCGGAAAAGCAGGCCTCCACGGCCTGCCGGTCCGCCAGGTTGGCGCGCATGAAACGATAGCCTGAATTGGTGCCGCGGGCGGTCTCCTCGAGCAGCTTCAGCCGCGCTTCCTTCAGACTGGGATCGTAGTAGTCGTTAACGACGTCGAAGCCCACCACCTCATCACCGCGCTGAAGCAGCGTTTTGGCGACATGGAAGCCGATGAAGCCGGCAGTGCCGGTGACGAGCACTTTCACAGCCGGCCGTCCGTTTCGGCGCGCGGGAAGATGCCCTTGACGTCGTAGAGCACGGCATTCGGCTTGCCGAAGACGCGGATGCCGCCAGCGCCGAGCTCGGCGAACTCGCGATGGCCGACCGCCACGATCACTGCGTCATAGGCGCCCCGCGCGGGCAGCCCGGCAAGCGGCTCGATGCCGTGCTCATGGACGCAGTCCTGCCGGGATACCCAAGGGTCCCAGACGTCGATGCGGGCGTTCATCTCCGAAAGTGCCGCGATGGTGTCGACCACCTTGGTGTTGCGCAGATCCGGACAGTTCTCCTTGAATGCGATGCCAAGCACCAGGACACGGCTGCCGACGACGGGAAAGCCGCGCTTCATCATCAGGAGAGCGACGCGCTCGGCCACCACCTCGCCCATGCGGTCGTTGATGCGCCGGCCGGCCAGGATGACCTCAGGATGGTAGCCCACCTCCTGGGCGCGGTGGGTGAGATAATAGGGGTCGACACCGATGCAGTGGCCGCCCACCAGGCCCGGCCTGAACGGCAGAAAGTTCCACTTGGTGCCGGCCGCGGCGAGCACCTCGAGCGTGTCGATGCCGAGCCTGTGGAAGATGATGGAGAGCTCGTTCATCAGCGCGATGTTGAGGTCGCGCTGCGTGTTCTCGATGACTTTCGCGGCTTCCGCCACCTCGATTGACGAGGCCCTGTGGGTGCCCTTCGGAACGATCGAGCCATAGAGCGCGTCGATTGCTTCCGCCGCTTCGGGGGTCGAACCGCTGGTGACCTTGGTGATGGTGGTCAGCCGATGCTCGCGGTCGCCGGGGTTGGCCCGCTCGGGGCTGTAGCCGAGGAAGAAATCTTCATTGAATTTCAGACCTGACGTCGCTTCAAGAATTGGCATGCATACCTCGCGGGTGCAGCCGGGATAGACAGTCGATTCGAAGATGACTACAGCACCCTTCGACAGTGCCGATCCGACCGTATGACAAGCCCTGATGAGCGGCGTCAGGTCTGGGCGATTGGCGGGGTCTATCGGCGTCGGAACGGTGACGATGAAAATGCCGCACCCGCGTAGATCGTCGGCACAGTTCGAGAACGAGATATGTTTCGCTTCAGAAAACGCTGCGGCATCGACCTCTAGGGTCGAGTCCTCATTGCGCTCCAGCGCGTCGATCCTGGATTCCCTTATGTCAAATCCGAGGACAGCCCTTTTCTTGCCGAACTCCATCGCCAGAGGCAGGCCGACATAGCCCAAACCGATAACTGCTATTTTCAAATCGTCTAAATTCATTACAAATTTTCTCGATGAACATTGTTTGTACACTTTAGCAACCCGTGCGGAAGACTCATTGGGGAGCGAACCCTGTCAAGATTGTCCAATGATGCGCAGAAAGTCACCAGCCACGTACGCAACGTGGTGGAAATCGCAGTATAATTCTTCTCGCTCATCATCATCACTCGCGACATAAGAATCCATCGCCTGCTGGCTTGGTGTAATCTTACCTTGCGGTAAACGTGCGATAATGACCCACATCGCCCATCCAGCTATTTCCGCGGAGCGTTCTCCGCCACCACAATGGCTACCGCACTCCTGGGTGAAACCCGAGAGCCGGCTTTGCAGCAGCTTGCATCGCATAACCGAGCGTCAATTATGCGATCGCGACGAGTTCCCTTGTATCCATGTCAACAGGGATCTTGCCATTCATGATGGCAACCAGAACCCGGGCCCTTCCGGCGGGGTCGAGCCGGTCAAGGCGACCGATCATCTCCGCGAAAGGACCTGAAAGAATCCGAACCGAGGCGCCTGCAGTAAGGCCTCCGCTGAAATCAAGCAAGCCGTCCTTGCCGGTCAGGGCAATCAATCGCTCAACCAATCCCGAGGGCACCGGCAATGGCCGTTCGGCCTGCATGATGAGGGAGCGCACACCGAACGTTCCGTTGACCGAGCGCCACCGCTGCAGCGCGACATCGAGGGCGATGAACATGTAACCTGGAAAATAGGCCGCCGGTCGCGTCTCGATGCGCCGGGCATGACGTATGGTCTTCTCGCAGCGAGGTATAAACGGGTGAAACCCCTGTAACCGGAGATGCCGTTCGGCGAGGTCTTCATTTCCCGGAAAAACGCTGGCGGCGTACCAGCGCGCTGCGGCGCCGGTTGAGGGCCGTTGCAACGATAGAGTCGCCTTAGCAGTTGTTTTTTTCGGGCTAATCACGCGTCTCGCTCTCGGCGGTCTTCGGCATGGTTGATGTCAAGGGTCGCGACAGCGCAACGATCTCGGCAAGCAGCTGTCTCGCGGGGATCAAGGCGGTTCGTCGAAAAATTCCTGCTATTTGTCCATTAAACTGTGCCTAAGAAGTTATCGAGCTGCATTATTTTTTTGCGACCCAACCAGCGATACAGAACGATTGCGTCGCTGTGTAGCCGCCTGGTTACACTGGCTCGCGACGATCGCCGGCTGGTCCTTAGTCCCCAGTCTTGACCATTGTGTGACAGTATCGTTAGCAAAGCGTTGCATTGCAGATGCAGCCCAATGGACGCCGCCCTGCGTTGACGAGTCCGACGAGCCGTCGCTGAAAACGGATCATTCCTGTGCTTGCCGATCAGTGCTGCGCCCCAGAGTTCAGGAGCGCTTGAGCAGCGACCAGACGGCTGGCACAAGGCTCGCCGCCAGGGCGACCTTGATCAGGTCGCCGACGATGAACGGCACGATAACGAACTGCCATGATTTTTCCGGGCCGATGACCAGCGCCAGCCAGGCAAAGCCCATCGCCATAATGACGATTTCGGCAACCAGAATCGCGTTGAAGAGCTTGACCGGATGGCGATCCCAACCACGATCGGCGGCCCAGACCGCCTGCTGCTGCCCGGCCATGGCGGGCCGGTGACAGCGCCAGCAGCTGAAAGCGCGGCCGAAGCAGGAGATGCTTTGGATTGGGCAGTTGGATGGTGGTGGTGTTCAAATTGCCACTCGCGAACCGGGTCCCACGAAAACCTGACATTCACCTGCAAAGATGCCGCTCTCGGCCAACGCTCGAATAGGCTATGCCTTCCTTCACGACATCCTCACCTCGGTAAACGTTTCGAAGGTCAACCATCACTGGCATCGCCATGAGTGCACGGAGCCGCTTGAGATCCAATGACCGAAAGGCATTCCACTCGGTGACGATCACTATCGCATGGGAGCCGTCGGCTACCGCGTAGGCGCTGTCCCCGAATTCAATGCCCTCGATCAACTTGCGCGCCTGCTCCATGCCGACCGGATCATACGCCTTGATCGAAGCGCCCGCATCCTTCAGCGCCTGAATGATGGCTAATGAGGGGGCGTCGCGCATATCGTCGGTGTTTTGCTTGAACGTAAGGCCGAGGACACCAATGGTCTTGCCGCGAACCGAGCCCCCGCAGGCATCGACCACTTTGCGCGCCATCGCCCGTTTACGCTGGTCGTTTATCGAGACCGTCGTTTCAATAAGCCGGATGGGACTTGCCGCGTCCTGCGCTGTCTTGACCAGCGCCAGCGTATCTTTCGGGAAACAGGAGCCGCCGTAGCCCGGCCCCGCGTGAAGAAACTTTGCGCCGATGCGATTGTCCATGCCGATGCCCCGCGCGACGTCCTGCACATCGGCTCCCAACCGCTCGCAGAGATCGGCAATTTCGTTGATGAAGGTGATCTTCATCGCCAGAAATGCATTCCCTGCATATTTCGTAAGCTCCGCCGTACGTCGGCTCGTATAGAAAATCGGCGCGGCATTCAGCGAGAGCGGACGGTAGACCTCGCCCATCACTGCCTTGGCCCCTGTGGTGTCGGTGCCGACAATGATGCGATCAGGTCGCTTGAAATCGTCGATCGCCGATCCCTCGCGAAGAAATTCCGGATTGGAGACCACCGCAAAATCGGCCGTTGGATTCTGCTCGCGGATAATTCGCTCGACCTCGTCACCAGTACCAACAGGTACCGTTGATTTCGTCACAACGACCGTAAATCCCTTCAGCGCCCGGCCTACTTCGGCCGCCGCGTCATAAACAAAGGATAGATCGGCAAAACCGTCGCCACGTCGCGACGGCGTGCCCACGGCGATGAAGACGACATCCGATTGAGAAACCGCGTCCGCCAGATTGTCGTCGAAACGCAAGCGACCTTGCAAAGCGTTGGTCGTGACGAGTTCCTCGAGCCCTGGCTCATAGATTGGGATCTTGCCGCCCTTGAGCATGGCAAGCTTTTCTGGATCGCGATCAATGCAGCAGACCTGATGGCCAAAGTCGGCGAAACAGGCGCCCGAGACAAGCCCGACATAGCCGGCGCCAATCATTGTTATTCGCATGCCACGTACTCCCAATCGGCGCGGATGAGACGATCTCGCAGAGCGCGAGTCTTACCAACCGACGGCTACCGCACTCCCGGGTGAATCCCGAGAGCAGATACCATAACAATTTACATACCGCGCCGCCTTGATGGTGGCGCTACGCGATCGCGACGAGTTCCCTTGAATCCAGGTCGACAGGGATCTCGCCATTCATGATGGCAACCAGAACCCGGGCCCTTCCAGCCGGATCGAGCCGGTCAAGGCGACCGATCATCTCCGCGAAAGGGCCCGAAAGAATCCGAACCGAAGCGCCCGCAGTAAGGCCTCCACTGAAATCAAGCAAGCCGTCCTTGTCGGTCAGGGCAATGAACCGCTCCACCAGCCCCGACGGGACCGGCAATGGCCGCTCGCCCTGCATGATGAGGGAGCGCACACCGAACGTCCCGTTGACCGAGCGCCACCGCTGCAGCGCGACATCGAGGGCGATGAACATGTAACCTGGAAAATAGGCTGCCGGTCGCGTCTCGACGCGCCGGGCATGACGAATGGTCCTCTCGCAGCGAGGGATAAACGGGCGAAAACCCTGTATCCGGAGATGCCGTTCGGCGACGTCTTCTTTTCCCGGAAAAACGCTGGCGGCATACCAGCGCGCTGCGGCGCCGGTTGCGGGCCGCTGTGGCAACACAGTCGCCTTAACAGTTGTTTTTTTCGAGGTGATCACAAGTATCCTTCTCGGCGGTCTTTGGCACGGTCGGGGCAAGCGTTACGACAGCGCCAAGATACCAGCAAGCAACCATATCGCGAGAATCGATGCGGTTGGTCGAATCCTGTTAATTGTCCACTACTTTAGCTGCGCCTAAAAGTCATCGCGCCGCTTTCTTTTTTAGCTATCCAGCAGCGGTATCGAGCAATTGTGTCGATATGTAGCTGCCTGGTTACGCTGACTCGCGACGAACCGCTGGCTCTTCTGGTCCTTAATCAGTCGATTTGAACATAGTGTGACGGTGTCGTTAGCAAAGTGTTACCGACCGCTTGGCGCGGCTTGCTTTGACGAGAACTCGAGGCAGGCCGTCGCTGAAACGGGACCCATTCCACGATCTGTGGTTGCGTGCTCGATCAGTGCCGCGCCCGATCTGTCGACCAGAGTTCAGGAGCGTTTGAGCAGCGACCAGACGGCCGGCACAAGGCTCGCCGCCAGGCCGACCTTGATCAGATCGCCGACGATGAACGGCACGACGCCGAACTGCCATGACTTTTCCGGGCCGATGAGCAGCGCCAGCCAGGCAAAGCCCATCGCCATCATGACGATTTCGGCAACCAGCATCGCGTTGAAAAGCTTGACCGGATGGCGATCCCAGCCGCGATCGGCGGCCCAGCCGACGATCGCCGCCATGACCACGAAGCCGGCAAGATAGCCGCCGGTCGAGCCGAGCATGTAGGCAAGGCCGATGCCCTTTTCCGGCGTGCCCTGGAAGACCGGCAAGCCCATCGCGCCCTCCGCCATGTAGAGAAGCAGCGTGGCGACGCCGAGGCGCATGCCGAATGCAGCTGATATCAGGAACACGGCCAGGGTCTGCATCGAGATGTCGACCGGTCCGAGCAAAACCCTGGTCTTGGCCGACAAGGTCAGCACCAGTGTTCCAACGATCGCCAGTAAAAGCTGCGTCGCCAGGCGGGCCGCGCCCTTTTCAGGCAGAGCGAGAGAAACAAGCGGCGTCGTTGCAATTGCCATGGTCTTCCTCATTGCGGACTGCCGCAGATCGCGGCCTTGCGTTTTCCTATATTGGCTTCTGTGTTATGCGGCAATCGGTTTTGCCGACATCGGTTTTGCCGCCTCTGGAACAGGGCTGAACTGCCATGGCGCTGAAATTCGACACATACTTCGACCCGGCCTACGGCCAGGGCGTGAAGGTTGCGCCCGACGTGGTTCGGATCACCGCGAAAAATCCCAGCCCGTTCACATTCTACGGCACCAACAGCTACATCGTCGGGCGCGAGACGCTGGCGGTGGTCGATCCCGGGCCGGATGACGAGGCGCATCTCAAGACACTGCTCGAGGTGATCGCAGACAGGCCGGTCAGCCACATTTTCGTCAGCCACACGCATCGCGACCATTCTCCGCTGGCAGCGCGGTTGAAGCAGCACACCGGTGCGATTGTCCTGGCCGAGGGTCCGCATCGGCCGGCGAGGCCGCTGCGCATAGGCGAAATCAACCCGCTCGACGCCAGCGCCGACACCGCCTTCAATCCGGATATCGCGCTTGCCGACGATATGGTGGTCGACGGCGACGGCTGGGCGATCAGAACGGTGCCGACCCCGGGCCATACCGCCAATCATGCAGCCTTTGCGCTGGAAGGAACCGGTACCCTGTTCTCGGCCGATCATGTCATGGCCTGGGCGACCTCCATCGTTGCGCCGCCGGACGGCGCCATGGCCGACTATATGGCCTCGCTGGATCGGCTGATCGAGCGCGACGACCGCCTGCTGCTGCCCGGCCATGGCGGGCCGGTGACGGCGCCGCGCAGCTTCATGCGCGCGTTGAAGACGCATCGCAGGATGCGCGAGCAAGCGATCCTGGAGCGGATCAGAAGCGGCGACCGGACGATCAAGGAGATGGTCGCGGCGATCTATCGGGATACCGACCCGCGTCTGCACGGCGCGGCCGCGCTGTCGGTGCTTGCCCATCTCGAGGGCCTGGTGGCGCGCGGCCTGGTGAGCACCGACGGCGACCCTGATATCGACGGCATTTTCAGCCTGCCTGGCTAAGCTCCCGCCAGAACGCGCACTCCGCTCCTGAAAGCTCAGAACCGGCTGGAACGCTCTTCCGGTTGAGGCGACTTCAGACCCTGGCAAGAGCATTGCGGATTGACCGGAAGTCGCGCGGCGGTCTCCAGCGCGACAACCGAGGCTGTCATCGAGAGATTGGGCAGCACGTCCTCCTGCAGCAATTTCTGGCGGTTGCGGTCCATATAGTCGTTAAAGCCCGCCGTGACGAACGCACAGGGCACGAAGCAGGCGCCGATCTCGCGCGCCAGGGTCGCCTCGGGGGCGATGGAGTGGTTGAGCACATCCGCCCCCATGCCGCGATACGCCAAAGCCTCGGCCGGCGTTGTCAGCCGCGGCCCATAGCAATGGGCAGCCACCAGCTGCTGTTCGATGCCATGGACGCGGGATGGCCACTGGCGGCGGGCCGTTTCGACCAGAACCGCCGCACATCTTGGGCATACGATCTGCTTGCCCGAACAGTCAAAACTCTGGCGATCCGGAAGCAGTGAAAACGGGGTCTGCGTCAGTTCGATGATATCGGCGGGCACCACCATGTCGCCGGGCTGGATCGCCTTGTTGACGGCGCCAACGGTCGAGCAGGCGAGGACTTGCCGCACCCCCGCTTGCATCAACACCCAGAACGCGCGGCGATGGCAGGAATGGTCGATATGGTCGCGGGGATTGCCGTGCGAATACATGCACAACGCCCGCTTTGCTCTGCCTTCGGCTGAAATCGAGGCATCGAACTCGAGCAACTTCCAGTTGTCGGAACGACCGAAAGGCGTTTCAAAACTCATGTCGCGCCGCAGCGTGCGCACGCCCTCGACTCCGACATCTTCCGGGAAGGCAAGCCCCCAGTTTGCCGACCCGGTGATGATGGCCAAGCCTACCTGAGGAATGTCAGTCGATTGATCCGCCGGAGCACCGGCCGCGTGATGATTTTGGGGCATGCTTCCAGTCTCGGTCAGGATTTTTGGCGAACGGCCACGATCACGACGACGACCACAACAATAGCGGTCCACAATGTCGAGATCGCCGCAATGGTCGGATCGATCTGATCGCGCAGCGAGATGAACATGAGCTTCGGCATCGTGCTGTTGCGACCACTTGCGACGAAGATCGAAATCACGGACTCATCGAGCGACGTCAGGAAGGCCATCAAGGTCGCCGACAACAGGCTGAGCCGAAGTTGCGGAACGATTATTCCGCCAATGGCCCTGGCCCAGTCCGCGCCGAGGCTGCGCGCCGCCTGAACCTGGTTCCAGTCGAAGCGAGCCAGGGCCGGCAACAACACAATGCACGCCACCGGAACAGCCAGCACCACATGTCCGACCAGCACACCGAACAGCGTTCCGACCAGACGTTGCCCCGCCAGCACAAAGAAGAGGCCGATCGCCAGCAGGATTCCGGGGGTGACCGAGGGGGTGAGCAGGACGCCCTGGATGGAAGCCGCGGTCTTGCCGCCCAGCCGATTCATCGAGATGCAGGCGAGCAGCGCAAAAGGCACCGCGATCAGCGCCGTCAATGTCCCGAGGATCAGGCTGGTCCTGAGCGCTGCCATCCACGTCGCCGAGCCGAAGAAGTTCTCGTACCAGCGCAACGAGTAGGCTTGCGGCGGAAACTCGAGGAGGCTCGACGCCGAAAACGAAAGCGGCACCACCACGAGCGTCGGCAACATCAGAAATGCCATGACCAGAGCAGCAAAGCTCCACAGGACGATACGGGCGAGCCTGTTTTGCGGATAGGCTTCAAGCATGGGAGGCTGCCGCTGCGTTCTGGGCCAGCAGGCGGCGTGCCGCCAGCAGCATCACACCGATCAGCGCCATCAGAACGAGGAGCAGAATGCCCAGGACGCTCGCCGATCCCCAATCCTGAAAGGTCGATAGCGCACGCTCGATCCGGGTAGAGAGAGGATTTACCTTGCCGCCGCCAAGCACCGCCGGCGTGATGAAGAAACCGATGGAATAGATGAGCACGATGACCGAGCCCGAGAAGATGCCGCCGGCCGAAAGCGGCATTATGACGGTGCGGATGACCTGCCCGAGCGTGGCTCCCATGCTCGCTGCCGCGCGAACGAGGTTTGGGTCGATATCGCGCATCGCGGCATAAACCGGCAGCAGGAAGATCGGCAGCATGTAGTGAACCATGCCGATCAGCGTTCCGGTGAAGTTATAGACCAGCGGCAAAGGCTCCGCCGTCAGGCCAGAACCAGTCAAAGCCGCGTTGATCAGGCCATCACGCCGCAACAGCACGAGCCAGCCATAGGTGCGCACCAGGATGGCGGTCCACAGCGGCAGCATGACGAAGGCCATCAGCACGTTGGCCACCCTTGGCCTGGCGCTGGCCAAGGCGAGCGCCAGCGGGGTGCCCAGAAGAATGCAGATCGCCAGCGTGCCGAGGGACAGTTCGAGGGTGGTGACGAGCGCCGACCATGTCAGTCCGCTCGAAAGCACTTTCGCGTAGTTGCCGATAGTGTACTCACCGCCTGTGGTCAAAAAAGATTGCCGGATGATCCAAAGGATGGGCAGTATCGCCGCCAATCCAACGATGATCAGCGCCGGCAGCGAAAGCGAAAGGAAAAACCGCCGCTCGCGGCGCGCATCCGCCAAGAGCGCTGGATCCGCGGTGACGGTCACGCCAGCGCTCCCGGTATCGCGTGAATCTTCGCTGCTGGTGCATAGGCGGTCATCCGCTGACCGGCGGCAAGCTCGGCGCAACCGCCGGCCAGCGCTGCCGGAATGCAGACAAGGACCTCCTGGCCACCGTCGAGCGCCAGCGTCAAAAGCCAGTTCTCGCCGCGGAATGCCTTGGCGCGCAGTGTTCCTTCGAGAGCCACTGCGTCTGCCCCGGCGAGCTTCGCATCAAGATGGAAGCTTTCGGCGCGAATCATCAGGGTTTCGCGTGACGCTTCGGCGCCATCGATCCTGCGCACCGAGCCCGGCGCCACAATGTTGGCCTCGCCCATGAACTCGGCGACGAAGCGGGTCGATGGACGATCATAGATCCGCTGCGGCGTATCGATCTGCTGGATGCGGCCAAAATTCATCACCGCAATCCGGTCAGACATGATCAGCGCCTCGCGCTGGTCGTGGGTCACGTAGATTGTGGTGATGCCCAGATCATCGTGCAGACGCCGGATTTCGTACTGCATGGTTTCGCGCAGATTCTTGTCGAGCGCCGACAGCGGCTCGTCCATCAGCATCACGCGCGGTTCGAAGACGATTGCCCGCGCCAATGCCACCCGTTGACGCTGGCCGCCGGACAGTGCGGCAACATTGCGCTCCGCCAGGCCTTCCAGCTTGACGCGGGCCAGGGTGGCAAGCGCCCGCTGACGCGCCTCCGCTCTCGGCGTCTTGCGCAGCGCCAGCGGATACGCGACATTCGCCAGGACGTTCATGTGGGGAAACAAGGCGTAATTCTGGAATACGATGCCGATGTCGCGTTTGTTGGGGGCCAGGCGGGTGATGTCGCGATCGCCCAACAACAGCCTGCCGGAATCCGGCCGGACAAAACCGGCCAGAGCCATGAGCAGCGTGGTCTTGCCCGATCCCGATGGCCCCAGCAGCGTGAGGAACTCGCCAGCTTGAACGTCGAGCGAAACATCATCCAGCGCGACGTAGGACCCGTAAGCCTTGCTGACGCTGTCGATGGTGATCGGGAGCGACTTCATCATCTGCTCCAGCCTTGTCAGCCGAGACTCAGCGGGCCATCATCTCATCGAAGGCCTGTTGGGCAGCCTCGCCGTTCTTGACCCACCATTCTGAATTGGAAAACACCGAGGTGCCGGCATTTTCAGGCGCGGTCGCAAGCGTCTTCAGACGGTCCTCGGGAATCAGGCCACCCTCATAGGCCGCAGGATTGACCGGGCCATAGGCGATGAAATCGGTCAGCTTCGCAACGCGCGCGGGCTGCGTCATCGCTGCGATGAGCTTCATCGCGGCTTCCTTGTTCGGCGCGCCCTTCGGCACCCCAAGGCAGTCCGTGCCGATGACCGAACCCTTGAACGTGTAGTCAGCCGCGCCGCCATCTTTTTTAACAGTCTCTGCGCGTCCGTTCCAGGTAACGACCAGATCCGCCTCACCATCCTTCAGCAGCTGCGCGGACTGGGCTCCCGAGGTCCACCACACGGCGACATCCGGTTTGATCGCTTCAAGCCGCTTGATGGCGCGCTCCAGCCCTTCCGGCGTGCTGAGCACGGCATAGACGTCCGCCGGCGCCACGCCATCGGAGAGAAGCGCGATCTCGATCGAGTCCTGCGCATTGGCGCGCAACGCGCGGCGGCCCGGGAATTTGGCAACGTCCCAGAACTCGGCCCAGGTCTTCGGCGGGTTGTCGCCATAGGTCTTGGTGTTCCACGACAGGACGGTGCCATAGGAATCGAACGGATAGCAGTAGTCGGACGCGGCACCCTCCGGCACGGATTTGGCATCGATGATCTTGTAGTCGAGCGGCTCCAGCAGCGACTGAGCGGCGGCCTGAGCGCCTTCCGGCGAGCCGAGGTGGATAATGTCGGTCGCAACTGCCCCCGAGGTGACCTGCATCTTCAAGGCGGCCAGGCCGTCGCTCAGCGTCTCCTCGCGAACATCATGGCCAAGCTCTTGTGCAGCAGGGCCCCACATGGCCTCTTTCATGGCGTTGCCATAATCGCCGCCTGCGGTCGTGATGGTGAGTGTTTGTGCATGGACGGGCAAGGCAGCCGAGATGGCGAATGCTGTTAAGGAAATGCGCAGCCAGGACATAGGTTCTCCTCCACAACTTGATCAAATATTGCCTGAAATGGCTATTTATTTGTAATCGTAACGTTACGATTGCATCTGAATACGCAGGAGTCAAGCTGCTTGCGACGGGCGTTCGGATTGACCGGGATGTCGAATCCGGTAACGTTATGGCGGTCAGCAAGTCAGCCGGCGCATTCGCAAATGAAGTCGGGCGAACAATGGCCAATCTAAAGCAGATCGCGGCGGAACTTTCCCTCTCGGTGACCACGGTGTCCCGCGCTCTGAAGGATGGGCCGGAAGTGCAGCCCTCGACCATAGCCCGCGTCAAGGAGGCGGCCAAGCGGGTCGGCTATCTGCCAAACCATCATGGCCGTGCGCTGAAAACCGGTCGAACGCTGACGCTGACGGCAGTGCTCCCGATGGAGACCCGAGATCATCTGTCCGATCTGTTGAAGCTGCCTTTGATCGAAGGCATGACGCTGGCGGCGCGGCAAGCCGGTTATAGTCTGTCCATCTATTCCACCACGCCCGACGACGATCCCGTCGAGAGTGTGCAGCGGCAGCTCCAGGCGCGCAGCACGGACGGACTGATCATCACGCGCCTGGTGTCGGGTGATCCGCGCGTCAAGCTGCTGCTGGATCAACGCATGCCATTCGTCGCGTTTGGAAGAACCGACCTGGACACCGCCTATCCTTATGTCGATGTCGACAATGAACAGATTGCCTACGAGGCAACCCGACGGCTCATGGACAAGGGCTGTCGACGCATTGCACTGCAACTTCTGGTTCCGGAGGATCAGGCGAGTGCCATGCGTCTTTCCGGCTATGCAAGGGCAATGGCCGAGGCCGGCATTCCGATCGACCAAGCGCTGATCGGTCATGGCATGTTCACCATGGAATCGAGCGCAGCCTGGTTCGATCGCTTGCTGGCTTGTTCAGATCCGCCGACAGGCTTGGCATGCGCCAACGAACTCGGCCTTCTGGGGGCGCTGCACGCGCTTGGCAAAAGAGGTCTTGCGCCGGGGAGCGACGTCCACATCGTCACGCGTGACAGCACACGGCTGGCACGCTTCCTGCCGGCAAAGATCGAAGTTCATTCCGTCGATATGGCGGCTGTCGGACGCAAGCTTGTCGAAGTCCTGGAGAGCCGGATCATCAATCCGCTTGGACCGGTGGAGACAATCCTGCTCAAGGGTGAATTCGACCCCGGCGAATAGCCTGCCCGCATACTCAACCCATGATTGTATCAGCCGCATTTCTGTGGCGTCAAAGCGATTCACTCGGCCGGGGCCGTGCCGACCTGGCCGGCGACTTCCTTATCCAGCTCGGCCAGGAAATCCACGATGCGGGCCGCATTGTCGCCAAGGTCGTAGCGGCCGTAACGCGAGGCCGAGCGCATGTCGACGATGACCGCATCGCCATCGTCGGTCACACGGATGGCGACGTCGGCGGGAAGGCTGAGGACGAAGCTCCTGGCCAGGGCGTTGATCGTCACCTCGCTTTGCCCGACCGCACGGGGAAACGGCGCCGCAAGCTGCCAGTCCCGACGATCGAGCACGGTTTCGACTGCTTCCAGGACCCGATCGAAAGGCAGGTTATAGCTGCGTCCGGTGACAAACGGATAGGTCTCGGTCTGCAGCCGCCGCTCGCCCGGGGTCGGCGGCGAAAGCGCGTTCATATCCCCGGTCCGGGTGCTGGTGTCGAGCACCGGCGGATCGTCGAAATCCGTCGAGATGTCCCTGAGCGGCGGAGAAGTCGCTGCCCAGTAGGCGGCAATGCCAAAAGGAACAAGCACCAGCAGTGCCAGCACCGTTCCGACGGTGAGATCGCGGCCGCCACGGTCGCCGAAATTCCACAGTCTCGAAAAGGCAAATCCGGCGAACAGCAGCGCAAAGGCGGCAAGCAGCGCGACAATGCCGAGCACCCAAAGGAAAGCCGGCGTTTCAACAAGCTGATATCGGTGGCCGACAAGAACGGTCAGCAGCAGGACCGCCGAAAAAGCGCCTGTCCGCCGCGACCAGCCGGCCGCCCTCGACGTCTGTCGCTCGGGAGTTTTCATCATTTTCAGCACTGCTTCACCCCGAACCGTCGCTTAAGCCGTCCAGCGGCGGCTTGAAGGCAAACGATGTCACACCCGTCAATCCGTCGGCAGGCGGTAGTCCCTGAACTGCCGGCGCAAGGTTGTCTTCTGGATCTTGCCGGTAGCGGTGTGGGGAATTTCGCCGACGAAGGCGACGTCATCCGGCATCCACCACTTCGCCACCTTGCCGTCCATGAAGGCCAGGATATCCGCCTTGGTCGGCTCCCGGCCCGGCTTGCGGACGACGACAAGCAACGGCCGTTCGCCCCATTTCGAATGTTGGATGCCGATGGCGGCCGCCTCCGCCACATCCGGATGACCGATCGCGAGATTCTCAAGCTCGATGGTCGAGATCCATTCGCCGCCCGACTTGATGACGTCCTTGGCGCGATCGGTGATCTGCATGTAGCCGCCTGGGTCGATATGGGCGACATCGCCGGTATCGAACCAGCCTTCTTCATCGAACTGTTCGGATCCGATGCCGCCATAATAGGCACGCGCGACGGCCGGTCCGCGGACTTTCAGGCGCCCGAATGTCCTGCCGTCCCAAGGCAGTTCCTTGTCGTCGTCGTCGGTGACCTTCATTTCGACCCCGAAAGGTGGAAAACCCTGCTTGCTCTGGACGTCGAGCCGGGCTTCGCCCTCAAGCCCGGCATAGCCCGGCTTCAAGGTACACAGCGTGCCGAGCGGCGACATTTCGGTCATGCCCCATGCATGGATGACCTCAACATCGTAATTGCCCTGGAACTTTGCCGTGATCGCACGCGGGCAGGATGAGCCGCCGATAACGACCTTGTTCAGATAGGGCAGTTTCTTGCCGGTCTCCTCCAGGTACTGGAGCAGCATCAACCACACTGTCGGCACGGCGGCGCTGAACGTCACCTTTTCGGTGTCGAGCAATTCATAGATCGAGGCGCCGTCCATCTTGCAGCCAGGCATGACCAGCTTGGCGCCGATCATCGGGCCGCTCTGGCCGAGGCCCCAGGCGTTGGCGTGGAACATCGGCACAACCGGCAGTATGGTGTCGCGCGAGGAGAGGCCCATCGCATCGGGCATCGCCGCAATCATGGCGTGCAGCACGTTCGAGCGATGGCTGTAGAGGACGCCTTTCGGATCGCCTGTCGTGCCCGAGGTGTAGCACATGCCGGCGGCGGTGTTTTCATCGAAGGTCTTCCAGGTGAAGGCGCCGTCGGCTTCGTCGAGCCATTCCTCATAGGCGACAGCATTCGGCAGCGCCGTCTGCGGCATGTGCGCCTTATCGGTCAGCACGATCACCTTTCTGAGCGATTTGACCGCGCCGGCGATCTTTTCAAGCAGCGGCACGAATGTCAGGTCGACGAAGATCGCCTTGTCCTCGGCATTGTTCATGATCCAGGCGATCTGCTCGGGAAACAGGCGCGGATTAAGCGTGTGATAGATCGCGCCGACACCCATGATGCCGTACCAGGCTTCGATGTGGCGCGCCGTGTTCCAGGCCAATGTGGCGATGCGATCGCCAAGCCCAAAGCCATCACGCTCGAGCCGCTCGGCGACCCGCAAGGCGCGGCGATGAATGTCGACGTAAGTGGTCCGGACGATCGGGCCCTCGATCGAGCGCGACACAATCTCGCGTTCGCCGTGCTGCCTGGCTGCATTGTCAATAAGCTTGTGGCAAAGCAGCGGCCATTCCTGCATCAGTCCGAGCATTCTTCTCCTCCCATGGGTTTTCGTTCCCCCATTGGTTTTCGTTCCATTGTGGGACGAACACGCGGATTGTCCAGCCATGACCGGGCAGAAGCAGCCCATTGTTCAGAAAAGGCAGGGAAAACCGCCACAATCCGGCCATTGTCGACATTAACTTTGATTAATGGTAGGTGTGTGATTGGCGAATGAAAGAGGTTCGCATGGACGCGCAGCTCGACGACAAAGCTCTCGAAGATTCGCTTGCCGAAAGTCTGGCCGATTTGGTGCCGGACGCCAAAACCGTTTCCGAGGACGAATTCGTCGAAGTTGTCGGCGGCGCCCTTGAGGCGGTCGGCGGCACGCTGCTGTTCAAGATGTGCGTTCAGAACGAAGGCGAAAGCCAGCACGTCGCCGCGGCTTGCGTCGGCGATGGCGGCAACCGCCAGTTCCTGCTTCTTACCTTGCCGACCGGCGGTGGTGCGCTCAAGGTCGAAACCGCATCGCGAAGCACCAATCCTGTCGCCGGTATCGCCGCCGCCTATGCCGGGCTGATGGACGCCTTTCAGGCTGCCGCCTGATTGGTCATCAGCCCTGATCGGTCATCGGCCCTGATCGGTCATCGGCAAGGTCGATTTGACGAGAGATCCTTCAATGCCAAAAGGCGATGGAGCCCCCGCATTCGACAGCGCCCTTGCATAGCGCGCACGCCCTACACACCTTAGGTCGTGCAAGGAGAACCGTCATGGACCATATCGCCAATCCGTCACCCGGCTTTCAGCGCAACCCGGATAAAGTCATTACCATCGAGCCCTACAGCGGAACTGTGACCGTACGCGCCGGCGACGCTGTCATTGCCTCGTCCAGGAGGGCCAAGGTGTTGACCGAATCCCCCTACCCCGGGATCCTCTACATTCCATTCGAAGACATCGATTTCGACCAGCTTCGCAAGACGGACTCGTCGACTCATTGCCCATACAAGGGCGATGCAAGCTATTGGAGCGTGCTGCCTGCCGCGGAAGCAGGCAAGGATGCGATGTGGGCCTATGAGCGGCCTTTCGACGAGATGATCGAAATCCGCGATCACGGCGCGTTCTATCCCAACAAGGTGACGGTCGAAGCCAAACCAGCCTGAGCAGGGCCAGCCTGAGCAGGGACGGCTCGCGGCCTGCCCGCCGATCATTCGCTGGCACGGCCATGGCCGATGCCGGCCCCCTTACCCGCGACCGTTCTTTGCAGCCTGCACCGCCGCCTGCGCGGCAGCAAGCCTGGCGATCGGCACGCGATAGGGCGAGCACGACACGTAGTCGAGGCCGATCTCCTCGCAGAAATGGATCGACGCCGGATCGCCGCCATGTTCGCCGCAAATGCCGAGCTTGATCTCCGGTCGCGTTGCCCTGCCTTTTTCGGCCGCCATCCGCACCAGTTCGCCGACACCTTCGACGTCGAGCGACACGAATGGATCCTGCTCGATGATGCCCTTCTGGCGGTAGGTCTCCAGGAACGAGGCCGCATCGTCGCGTGAGATGCCGAAGGTGGTCTGGGTCAGATCGTTGGTGCCGAAAGAGAAGAATTCGGCGGCCTCGGCGATGACATGGGCGCGGATCGCGGCGCGCGGCAGTTCGATCATCGTGCCGGTAAGATAGGTGATCTTGACGTCGGTTTCCTCCATCACGCTCCTGGCGACGGCATCGATCCGTGCCTTGACGTAGTCGAGCTCCTTCACCAGACCGACCAGCGGCACCATGATTTCCGGGACCACCAGCGCGCCGGCCTTCCTGCCGGCTTCGACGGCGGCCTCGAAAATGGCGCGCGCCTGCATCTCGGCGATTTCGGGATAGGAAACCGCAAGCCGGCAGCCGCGATGGCCAAGCATCGGGTTGAATTCGTGCAGGGCCTCGGTGCGCTGCCTGAGCTTGTCGGGCGACACGTTCATGGCGGCGGCGACTTCGGCCACCTCTTCCTCGGTCTTGGGCAGGAATTCGTGCAGCGGCGGATCGAGCAAGCGGATCGTCACCGGCAGGCCGGCCATGATCTCGAACAATTCGAGGAAATCCGAGCGCTGCATGGGCAAGAGTTTTGCGAGCGCCGTTCGCCGGCCCTTTTCCGTGTCGGCCAGGATCATCTCGCGCATGGCAACGATGCGGTCGCCCTCGAAGAACATGTGCTCGGTGCGGCAAAGCCCGATGCCTTCGGCGCCGAAGGAACGCGCCATGCGGGCGTCGAGCGGCGTTTCGGCGTTGGTGCGCACCTTCATGCGGCGCACGCCATCGGCCCATTCCATGATGGCGGCGAAATCGCCCGAGAGCTCCGGCTGCAGCATTGGTACGGCGCCTTTCAGCACCTGGCCGTTACCGCCGTCGATGGTGATGATATCGCCCTTGCGGAACGTCGATCCCATCGCCATCAGCGTGCCCGCCCTGTAGTCGACGCGCAGCGAGCCGGCGCCCGACACACAAGGCTTGCCCATGCCGCGCGCCACCACAGCGGCGTGGCTGGTCATGCCGCCACGCGTGGTCAGGATGCCTTCCGCCGCATGCATGCCGTGGATGTCCTCGGGACTGGTCTCGATGCGCACCAGGATCGCCTTGCGGCCTTGCGTCTTGAGTTCCTCGGCATCGTTGGAGGAAAACACGATCTCGCCGGTGGCTGCCCCCGGAGATGCGGGCAGGCCGATGCCGATGACATCGCGTTCCGCCTTCGGATCGATGGTCGGATGCAGCAGCTGGTCGAGCGAAGCCGGATCGATGCGGGCGACGGCCTCCTCCTTTGAAATGAGCTTGTCGCGCGCCATTTCGACGGCGATTTTGAGCGCCGCCTTGGCGGTGCGCTTGCCGGACCTCGTCTGCAGCATCCACAATTTGCCGCGCTCGATGGTGAATTCGAGATCCTGCATGTCGCGGTAGTGCTTTTCCAGGCGGTCGGAGATGGTGACGAAAGACTGGAAGGCTTCCGGCATCAGCTTCTGCAGCGACGGCTTGTCGGAGCCGGCGGCAATGCGCGCCGTCTCGGTGATGTTTTGCGGCGTGCGGATGCCGGCGACGACATCCTCGCCCTGCGCATTCACCAGGAACTCGCCATAGAGCATCTTTTCGCCGGTCGACGGATTGCGGGTGAAGGCGACGCCGGTGGCCGAGGTCTCGCCCATGTTGCCGAAGACCATGGCCTGGACGTTGACCGCGGTGCCCCAGCTTTCGGGAATGTCGTGCAAGCGCCGGTAGGTGATGGCGCGGTTGTTCATCCAGCTCGAAAACACGGCGCCGATCGCGCCCCAGAGCTGCTCGTTCGGATCTTGCGGAAACGGCTCGCCGAGTTCCTCCTCGACCTTGGCCTTGTAGAGCGCGATCACGCCCTGCCATTCGATGGCGCTCAGTTCGGTATCGAGTTCATGGCCGAGCCCGCCCTTCTGGTCTTCGAGGAGTTCCTCGAACACCTCATGGTCGAGGCCCATGACGACATCGGAATACATCTGGATGAAACGCCGGTAGCTGTCATAGGCAAAGCGGGCATCGCCTGAATCGGCGGCCAGCGCCTCGACCGTCTCGTCGTTCAGGCCGAGATTGAGCACGGTATCCATCATGCCGGGCATCGAAGCGCGGGCACCGGAACGCACCGACACCAAAAGCAGTTTTGAGGGATCGCCGAAACGGCGCCCGGTCAACCGGCCGATGTGGTCAAGCGCCACCGTGACGTCCGCCTCCAGCGAGGCCGGGTAGGTGCGGCCGTTGGCGTAGTAGGCGTTGCAGACCTCGGTGGTGATGGTGAACCCCGGCGGCACCGGCAGCCCCAGGCTGCACATTTCGGCCAGATTGGCGCCCTTGCCGCCCAAAAGGTTCCTGTCGCCGGCACGGCCTTCCGCAGCGCCGTCGCCAAAGGTGTAGACCCATTTGGTCATGCTTGCTCTCCGGTTGCAGGAGATTGAAAAGATTGACGAAGCCGAAGTTCCGCCGTGTCCCTGCACGAGCGATATGATGCTGCAGTGCGAAAGGCAAGCCGTCGGCGGGCCAGCCGGCTTCTACAATCGATTAAGAAAAAGCGATGACAAAAAGACTTGCGGCTCGACGGCCAGTTTAGGAGGACAAAACAGGAACTAGCGATAGCGCCATGTGACTGACCGGAGAACTCGAAACGCTGGCCGTCGAAAATGCCGGCGGCACGACCCCAAGCCCATCTTCTCATTCCCGGCGGCAGGCGGTTCCATTTCTTCGATCCGGCCGGCAATGAAATGGCAGTTGGGGTGAATAGATGCCATCGCCCGACAGCAGACGATGATACGCGACGCCAATCTGCGGGAACCGGTGGATCAGTTCCGCGCACTTTCCGTTCTCGACACTTGCCATTCTCGCCATTGAGCTTTCCGTCGGCTCGTCCTATAAGGCCGCGCGCAGCGGGCATGTTCCGACTGCTGGGGCGTAGCCAAGTGGTAAGGCATCGGTTTTTGGTACCGACAATCCCAGGTTCGAATCCTGGCGCCCCAGCCAATCCGGCATTTTCCGAACTGTGGACCCGCGAAGGCCGCCAGGATTGATCCGTCCGCCGCATATCAGCTCATTGGCCAAACGATCATGAGCATCGGCACGGCAACAATGACGACGAGGAACGATAGCAGCAGTCCCAAATGTGGATAATCGCTGAAACGGTAGCCGCCCGATCCCATGGCGAGCGTGTTGCACTGGTGGCCGATCGGTGGCAGCCCTTTTCTCGAATCCAATGGGGCGCGGCGGGATGAGGCGCTGAGTGCCTCGAAGGCGAGTGGACGCTGGAGCGGCTCGGCTACCGCTCGAGTTTATTACGGCCGCACCCTTGTCACCCGCGTCGGCAAGCTTGAGCTGCGGATTCGTAGGACCGGGTTGGCCGCTTCTCCACCGGGCTGTTCGAGCGTTGCCAGCGTTCGGAGCGGGCCTTGGTGGCCACGCTTGCGGGGTTGTATGTGCAAGGCGAGTCGACCAGCAAGCAGCTGGTCCAGCAGTTTCTCGATAGCCAAGCGATGATTCTTTCCTTTCCATCATCATGGCCTCGCGCACAGAATTCCTGCAGGCCCGCGCGATGACTGCCTGCAGGAGCTGTCGATGCCGGCACGCTCTCGCCGAAGCCAAGTCCAAGGCCGATCTCTCTGCATGAGGAATGCAACATTTTGTCTAAATTTATCAAGATAGTTCAAACCAGAACCTAAAGTCCTGTGTGTACAACGCACTCCAGAACAATAACATTGGAGGCAAGCACATGACGTTTTCTACTGCGCATCGGAACCGTTTTAGAAGAGTGGCGATTGCAGCGATCGGGCTTGCTGTTTCCGTGGCTCTCGGCGCAAACGCGCAAGCAGGCGAAATGCGTAAGCCAGAGGGAGAGACACGGTCTGTCTACCTTGTCAAATATCGGGTTAACAACGATGTTCGCTACAACAAGAAACCCGTCGGCAAGGTCGTTAAAATATCAGCATCCCGGTACTTGAACAGCAACCCCTATGTCTGCACTCCGAGCGGCTTTGGTCAGAAAGCGCGTTGCTACACGCGGAGGGTCTCGAATCAGCCAGGCGTTTAATGTTGGATCTGGTTTTGACAGAAGCCGCCGCGCCTGAAGCCGCGGCGGCTCCGTTTTTGCGCAGTTATCGAGAATTCGCCTTGAGATGCGAAACTTCTTTGCTTACCCGATTACCTTTGACCAGTTTGCGCGCCTCATCGTCCCGGCGAGCGGGATTGTGACGAAAGACATACCATGTCCCACCGATGAAAGGCTTCTGATAAACGACGCCATGTTTTTCACGGTGCAGGAAACATGTGATTGCACCGCTTCTTGCCAGACTCCCTTTCGCTACTTTGCTGGTCCAGAGAGCGCGCATGCACAGCTTGCCCCCATTGGTCGCATACCAGTTTCCCTCCGCATAGGACCATGCTGCCCGTTTGCGCGACCAAGCGGCGAACGGCTTCCAATTTGCAGAGAACAGCCCGCGAGCAGTTGTCTCCGCAGAATAGAACCCACCGCCGTTTTGCCATTTCCAGGTGCGGCCGGCATAGAGCTTTTCAACCGCTGAGGCCTTCATCGGCGTCGCGGCAGCGGCGCGTTTTTCTATAGCGTCGCCCGCCGGTTGTTTGGGAGCGGCGTAGGCATTGCCTGCAAGCAAGACCACAAACAGCACCGCACTTGAGATAATCGAACGGATCGAAAACATTTTACTTCCTCTCCACCAAGGCAATTCCAGTAAGACTGCGTAAGAGTCCTGCGTTGGAACCGAATAGAAATAAAGCGATGGAGCGGTTCGGCCATCTGGTGAAAGCCGAACCACTCTGTCGAACGACTTGGATCAGTCCAGCGGATGGTTGGCCACGCGCCAATCGGGCCGGCCAACCTTTCTTGGCCATGGATAGACTTCAAGATCGTTGAAGTAGACAACGGCTGTCATGTCCGGGAACTCGGCATGCGGCTTGTTTGCTTCCGCGGCCCAGTCACGAGCATATTCGTCGTTACCTTCGTAGCCAAGCTCCGCAATGGCGATTGGTTTGCCGAAGCCCGTCACACGGTCATAACCCGGCTTTGTGCGCTCCACAAAAGTCGTATCACGACCGACCTCCAGCTTGTCATAGGGCTGATAGCCAAAGACGGACAGACCGATAATGTCGACATACTTGTCGCCAGGATAGAAGGCTTCCAGTCCTTCTTCTCCTTTCGGTGACCACATGTATTGGGCCGACGGAAGATGCTTGCGGCATACGTCGATGACATGCCTGTAGGCGTTCACATAACCTTCAGCATTCCAGAAAGCCCAGGTGAATTGCCCGTCATTATCTTCCATTTCCTGCGCCCAGCGGATAGTTACGGGGCTTTTCAGCTGCGCCGCCGCAGAGCAGACCGCTGACATATTGGCATCGTAGCGCCCGCCCAAAATCCCGGCGAGCAAATCCTCAGGACCTACACGCCAGTCCCGCGCCCAGGACCACGGCTCGACCGTGATCAACAGGGAACGTCCACGCTCACGCGCATAGGCATCTGCGGCGCTGAGCGTTGCCAGATCCACATCTTCCCAGGGAAGAAAAAGATGTTCGATTTTTGAGTTGGAATCGTTGGTATAATCCGCGTGCGGATCGTAGGCGCCGGGGGTTACGGAGTCAGCCGTGATGATGGGACGCTTGTCCCGAAACTGATTGCGGCTGTCGACACTCGCTCCCGACACGCCGCTGGCTGCATAGACACCACCGGAAATGCATAAGCCGCAAAGCAAGGCTGCTGATAGTTTAAAGAGACTTTTCATGGCCCCCTCCCTTTCTTACTGTTCAGATTGCTGTGCCGCACCAAGCGCGGCTTTGATGGCATCGAGTTGACGGGAAACCAGATCGGTGGACACTAGCTTGCTGGCCTCGTCGTCTTGGTGGACCTCGGCGTTACGGAACGCATACCACTCACCACCGGGCTCGCGCTTCTGATAGATCGTTCCATTATCGATGCGATGCGAAAAGCAGGTCTTGGCGGGAAATACACCCTGTTCGGAATGCCATGTCGCGTTGAGACACATCCAACCTGTCTCGGTGATGATCCAGCGGCCTTCCGCCCAGGATTGGCCCGTCTCACCGTCGGTCCATGCCGAAAAATGCCGGTTCGCGCCCACCATTCGTCCGGCTCCGCTGTCCCACTGCCAGCTCTTGTCTCTATAGAGATCGTAGATTTCGCCTGCTGTCATGCGACGTGCCCCTTCCGGCAGAACGGAAACCTGTGAGGAAGAGGCAAAGGCCGGTGCAGCAATGCAGGACACTGCCCAAGCGACTGCTGTCAGCATCCGGAAACCTGACAGCAATAGAGCCCTTTCAGATTTAGAAAGTGCCACCGGAACCTCCTGCCATCTCGAGATGAGCGGCGCCAGCCGTTTGTCCTCGATGGGCGTGTCCGGTCGCATGGACGTAGCCTGTTCCAATGGTTGCGATCTTCATGTGTTGATTGCCTTCTATCGCTGATTTGAATTGCTGGGAGCATTGCTGCGCCAACGTGGATTGAAGATGGTTTTGTGAACAGCGCGACCACCGACGCCTGCCCCGGCAATTGAGAAGCTGTCGTCGAACAGGGAAAAGCTTTTGGTTCCCCAGGCGAGCGCCTCGATGCCGTCGCGTCCACGCTCGACCGTGGCGAAGCTGGTAACCATCAAAAGGGCCATGAAACTGCTTGCCAGCGCGGGGCGATAGGCGCGGCTTTTCATCCGCACGTCATTCTCCCTGCCATGCTGCAGCAAGATCATGAAAATCAGCAGCAAGTAAAAGCAAGCATTGATGATGGCGAAGACGAAAAAGCCGCGCGTTTGATACGCATCCTGCACGAACACGACCGGCAGAATGGAGATCAGGACCACGAAGGCATACGGCGCCAGCACGCGAAACGGTAGCGGATCGACCTCGGACGTGCCTTTTGGCGTGACGCGAAAATCAACAAAGGATCCGGTCATCCAGTCACGGAACGCGGCAAAGGTTCCAGCCAGAACCCACGGCCAGCGCGCCAGCAAAAACAGCATCGCTTCCCAACTAAAAATCTTGCCGTCGATAGGCCGAAATGTGCGACTCGACCGCCACCAGAATGCCAAAAGCAGGATCATAAGCGACTGCGGCATGAAATGGAGCAGAAACTCTGGGTAAGTGACGTTGATGAAATTATCGCCTTGGACCAGCACGATCACGGGCAACAGGAATGTCAGAGCAAGAAAGAAGGCGTAAAGCGGGTACCAGAACTGCGAAAATAGGAATTGAACCTTCAAACGCAGCGGTAAGTTTCCGATCAGTTTTGGTGAGTATTGCAACAGGATCGTCACCAGGCTCCGCGACCACTGGAACTCCTGCGTTACAAGATCGGCAAACGTCCGGGGGCCGTCGCCATGGGCGATGGCATCAAGCGCGTGAGCCCCTCGCCAGCCATAGGCATTCATGAAGAGCGTTGTGGAATGATCCTCGGCGAGTTCTGGCCCCAGCCCACCGATTTCCTTCAATGCCGCAGTGCGCACCGCATAGTGCGATCCGATGCATACGGGCGCGAAGCCATTATTGTATCCGGCTTGCAGTGCCCCATGCATGCTCGCTTCGATGTAGAGGCGGCCACGCGCGGACCAGCTTTCATGTGCATTGCGATCGCAGATGCTGGGCGCGGAAACATAACCGATTGTCGGGTCGGCAAAAGGCCGCAACATGTTGTATAGGTAGTCCGGTTCGGGAACATGATCGGCATCGAGCTGCGACACAAAATCATATTGGTCGTAGCCATAATGATCGTAAAAGAAAGCCAGGTTGCCTTCCTTGCAGCGTGTGCGGCGAGGCCAGGACTGGCGATGGTAATCGGCGCGACTTTTGCGGGTGGAAACGAATACGCCATGTTCGCGACACCATGCGAGCGTTGCGGGCGATGGGTCCTCATCGGCCAGCCACGTGTCGTGAGGCACGTTCTGGGCTAACATGGCCCGCAAGGTTTCGGCCACCACCTCAAAAGGTTCTGATGGAGCCTTGGTGACCACCATGGCAACGCGACTTCCTGCGGAAATACGCAGCCGTCCGTGCGGCCGGCGTGCATTGAAGAAAATGGTGATGAAGTAGACTGGCAAAAGCGTTATCCACGCCAGAAGCGCCGTCACCAGAATTGAGCCGACCATGTTGGTGTGGGTGGCTTCGAAAACCCACCATTGCCAGAAGAATGCGACGGCCATCGCCCACAAAACCGCACCCATAATGTACTCGACGCGCTTTCGGCCGGTGAAGACCGGCACCATCAGGGGTTCTTCCCTGTCAACGGCCAGCGCGATGCGCGGCGTGCTCATGAGCGCACCTCGAGCCGGAAGAAGGGAGCCGCTGTGCGAATGATCGTATCGAGATCGGAATAGAGCGCCTGAAAGCCAAGTTTTTCGGCAGCGAGCGCCGGATCGGCATAAAGCACCGGAGGATCGCCCGCACGACGAGCGCGCATCTCGACCGGCACGTTACGACCTGTCAGCCGGCTGATCGCTTCGAGAATTTCCTTGATGGATGTACCACGCCCGCTGCCAAGATTGACGGCCAGATTGCCACCGCCGTTGATCAGATGTTCGAGCGCCAGCACATGCGCGCGCGCGAGATCCGCGACATGAATATAGTCGCGAATGCAGGTGCCGTCGGGCGTATCGTAATCCTGGCCATAGACTTCGAGAAAATCGATCCTGCCTGCAGCGGCCATCATGGCTCGCGGAATGAGATGTGTTTCTGGATCGTGGGTTTCGCCGATTTCCCCGTCGATATCCGCGCCGGACGCATTGAAATAACGAAGCGCCACGTAGCGCAGCGCATAGGCAGCCGAATAATCGGCAAGCATTTGCTCCGCGATGAGCTTCGTGCGTCCATAAGGATTGATCGGGCGCTGGCTCTCGCCTTCGCGGATCGGCAAGCGATCCGGAATGCCGTAGGTGGCGCAGCTTGACGAGAAGATGATATTGCGCGTTCCGCTTCTCTGGCAGGCGTCCAGCAGCGATTGGGTCCCGTTGACGTTGTTCTGATAATATTTTGCCGGTTTCTCTACGGATTCGCCGACATAGGCCGATGCAGCAAAATGGATCACCCCGATAGGGCGATACTCATCCATGACGTGGGTCAACCGCTCCGAATCAAGGATGTTGCCTTCAACGAAGGCGCCCCATCGGACGGCTGACCGGTGACCCGTGGATAGATTGTCGTAGACAATCGGATCATAACTCTGCCTGGCCAAAAGCTTGGCTGTATGGCTGCCGATAAAGCCGGCCCCACCAACGACAAGTACGTTCTTGCCGGACATCAGGCGGCCTCCGCCAGCTTTCCGGAGGGCTTCCTCAACTGCCGTTCGAAATAAGCGATCGTTGACTTCAGCCCATCGGCCAACGCCACGGTCGGCTCCCATCCAAGTTCTCTCTGGGCCACTGTGATGTCGGGCCGACGCTGGCGCGGATCGTCCACGGGCAACGGGTGATAGACGACTTTGGAGCTCGAGCCGGTCATTCCCACGATCTGCTCGGCCAACTCACCGACTGTAAATTCGCCGGGATTGCCGATGTTGACAGGCGTATGGATCGCCTGAGGGCTGTACATGAGCCGGTAGAAGCCTTCGATCAGATCGTCCACGTAACAGAAGGAACGGGTCTGCGACCCGTCGCCGTAAACGGTGATGTCTTCGCCCTTGAGCGCCTGCACGATGAAGTTGGAAACGACCCGGCCGTCATCCGGGCGCATGCGCGGACCATAGGTGTTGAAGATGCGCACGATACGGATGTCGACGCCGTATTGCTGATGAAAATCGTAGAACAGAGTCTCGGCAGAGCGCTTTCCTTCGTCATAACAAGAGCGCGGACCGAAGGAATTGACATTGCCCCAATAGCTTTCGGGCTGCGGATGCACATGGGGATCGCCGTAGACTTCCGAGGTGGAAGCCTGGAAAATCCGCGCCTGGTAATGTGCTGCCAATTCCAGAAGATTGAGCGACCCGATCACGTTCGTCTTCAACGTATGGACCGGGTCGGCCTGATAGTGCGGCGGTGAAGCCGGGCAGGCGAGATTGTAGATCTCGTTGACCGGCAGATCGAGCCGTTCCACGATATCGTGGCGCACAAAGCTGAACGTGTCGTAGTTCAGGAGGTGGCGCAAATTCTCAAGCCGCCCCGTGGAAAAATTGTCTACGCAGAAAACAGAATGGCCGTCTTGCAAAAGACGTTCGCACAGATGTGATCCGAGAAAGCCGGCCCCGCCCGCGACAAGTACCCTCCGTTGCGATGAAAGAGCAGAGTTCAAATTTGTAGGATGAAATCCTATACTCACTGGAACACCTCATTCGTTAACCATCAGCGCTAAAATGAAGACATGTAGGTGTCTAGAATGCACTGAGACTTCAGGTTTTCTTTCTCAAGTGAATTTGATGATGTCCAATACCTCCCCGGTTCCTACGTTGCGATATCAGGGAATCCGGAAACTTTTCACATCGTCCATTTTTGCAGCTGACCGCCGCAGACATTTGTTTTTTGATGGAGACGGTGGGCTTCAGGCGATTCTATTGCCTGTGCCGAGATCGGTGCTGCCAAAGGCCTTTATCTCGAAGCGAGCCAAGAAACCCATCATGGTCGGTTCAGGATCGATCCGCTAACGGCGAAGCTTTGTTGACTTGGTGCACGATATAATTAACTACTTTACAACCAGGGATCCTTAAATATAGCCAATGATTTTGTTTCTTATAAACGATACACTTCGAAGATGACGACGCATGTCGTTCTTCCATACAAGTTGGCAGGGTCGGAATGTTGTCTGAAGCAGCGCGACGACGCGGACTTCCGGGTCGTGGCTGGAGGCAATGATGTCGGATAAGACGGTCCCACTTAACGACAGGGAGCCGACATCTGTCGAACGTCGCCGCTGGCCGCGCATGTCGCAGGATCCACTCGGTGAGGATGAGGTGGGGAAGGCCGTCCTGACGTCGTTGCGCTTTGAGACGGAAATCCTTCCACCAGTCCAGCAGTTTGCTGCCTGGCGGGAGCATATGGCGATATTGATGGATTCGCGTCTGCCGAACAATGTGAATCCCGAGGATGGATTTGTCGTCCAGCAGGCGGTGTGGAATCTGGGCGGCATGCTTTTGTTGCAACAAACCGTTCCGGCCTTCAGTTACGAACGCTCGCCAGACGCGGTCCGGTTCAGTCCAATCGACCATTGGCAGATCACCGTTCTCCGCGCCGGTCGCACCTGGACCGGAGTTGACGGACGTGTCGCGCAAAATGAACCGGGCATGATTGAAATCCGCTCGCTCGGGCATCCGTTTAGCGGGCGGGCGCTGGCAACAGAGTCGATCAGCCTGATCGTTCCCGTCGATCTGTTTGCCGATGGAGGTAGCTTGCCGGCGGCGAGCAACAACGTCGTTTTGGGTGGACACCGGGCCAAACTGCTGATCGATCTTATGTCAAGCGTTGAAGCCAATCTCGATCGCTTCACGCAAGACGACCTTCCTAGAATCAAGGACCGTTTGCGGCAAATGGTATTCGACGCGGTTACACCTTTGGTGGATCGCGATGACGGCAACGATCAGATCTCACAAATCGGATTGATGACGCGGGCGAGACGCTTCATTTCGAGCAATCTTGCCTCACCCGACCTGACACCGGATGCTCTCGCCCGGCAACTGGCGACCTCGAGGACACGGCTCTATGAGCTTTTCGAAACGTCCGGCGGCGTTGCGAATTACATTCGTCGACGACGTCTATCCGCAGCTCATGCAATGTTAGCGGATCCTTCCGACACCCGAAAGGTCGCCGAAGTTGGTCTAGCAGTCGGCTTTGATTCAGCGGCGAATTTCAGTCGAGCTTTCACGCAGCAGTTCGGCTATAGCCCGAGCAACATACGCAAGCAGTCGTCCGAAGACTATACGTACCCGGATAGGCAAACAGATAAGAAACCCAAGGTCACATTCGAAAGCCTGCTGCAAACACTCGGCCTCTTTTGAGGATGGCGAGGAGCATATATTAGCTCATCGGCCAAACGATCATGAGCATCGGCACGGCAACAATGACGACGAGGAACGATAGCGGCAGTCCCAGGCGTGGATAGTCGCTGAAACGGTAGCCGCCAGGCCCCATGACGAGCGTGTTGCACTGGTGGCCGATGGGGGTGAGAAAATCGCAGCCGGCGCCAATGGCGACTGCCATCAGAAATGCTTCCGGCCGGTAGCCGAGATCGCCGGCAAACGCGGCGGCGATGGGCGCCATGACCAGAACGGTTGCGGCATTGTTGAGGAATGGCGTAACGGCCATGGCGGCGACAAGGATGAGCATCAAGGCGCCGGGCGCCGGAAGAATGGTTCCCAGTTTGGCAAGCTCGCCGGCAATGATGCCTGTCGCCCCCGTACTGCGCAGCGAATCGCTCACTGGAATGAGAACGGCGAGCATGACGAGGATTGGCCCATCCAGCGATTGGTAGACGTCCCGGACCGGGATGACCTTGAAAAGCACCATCCCGACCGCGGCCGTAAAGAAAGCGACGGAGACCGGGAGCAGCCCGAGCGCAGTCGCCACCATGGCGAGAGCAAGGATCGTTACCGGCACAACACCTTTGCGGACGCTGCCAAGCAGGATAGCCCTTTCTGCCAGCGGCAGGCAGCCGAGTTCACGCAGTATCTCGGGTATCGTCGCTGCATTGCCCTGCAGCACGATGACGTCGCCCAGCCTTAGCTGGATTTCGGCCAGCCTGCGGTCGGGGCGCTCGCCGTGACGGCTGACAGCCAGGAGGTTGACATTGAAGCGGTGATAGAGGGCAAGGCGCTGGGCTGTCCAGCCGATCAACGGGGAGTTTTCACCGATGACGGCCTCGATGGCGACCAGTTCGCCGGTCGTGTCATCCCCGCTGGCCCTGCTGCCCGTAACGCTGAGTTTGCCCTGGGAGACGAGGCGATCCAGCGCCCCTGGGTCGCCCTCGAGCAGCAGAATGTCGTTCATCTTGAGGACAACGTCGGGCAGTGGCGTCATCCGCATGGTCCGGTTGCGCAGGATCGATGTCACGATAGCATCGCCGCCGGAAAGCTTCATGAGGTCTGCGACGGTTTTGCCGAGCACAGTGGAATCGCGGACAATCCGGGCCTCTGTCAGGTAATTCTTGATATCGATGGCTTCATTCACCGACCCGCCGAGCTTTTCGCGCACCGGCAACAGCCAATAGAAAGACACCAGGAAGATCGTTCCGGCGGCGGCCAGCCCGGCTCCAACAGGTGTAAAATCGAACATTGTGAAGGCGGTGCCGGTCAGTTCCTCCCGCACCCGCGACACAACGACATTGGGAGATGTCCCCACCTGCGTCATGAGTCCGCCGAGCAGCGACCCGAACGCCATAGGCATCAGGAATATCGACGGTGAAACGCTCGACCGGCGCGCGAACTGGAAAGCTATCGGGATCATGATCGCGAGCGCACCGATGTTCTTTACGAAGGCAGACAGGATCGTGACCACGATGACCAGCAGCGCCAGTTGCGAGCGAACGCCCGACAGGTTCGGAGCGAACCGCCTGATGGCGACTTCCATGATGCCCGAGCGTGCGATGCCTGCGCTCACCAGCAGGGCACTGCCGACAATGATCACGATATCGTCGCTGAACCCGCTGAAGGCCTCGTCAAAAGGCACGATGCCAACCGCGAGTGCGGACAACAGTGCCGCGGCTGCAACCAGATCATATCGATACCGACCCCATACGAGCGCCGCCATCATTATGAAGATAACGGCGAACGACAGGATTTGCGGCGTAGTCATGTCTTCGGATACCCCGCCGCTTGTGCGGCTGATCAGAACGGCCAAACCGCCCTTTTGTTGCTTTCGCTGGTCACGGTTTTGCTACCACGGTTCCGTGCCTGCCAATAAGCCCGTGTCGAGCAATGTTCCTGACTTTCGCAGCCATGGTCCTGGGGCGGCGCCTTTCAACCTGGCCGGCGCGCGGCCGTTCCGACTTCAGCCCTTCCATGAGGCTCGCAGAAAAGCCTTCGACGGCCTAAAGCTGGTTGCATTAACGGCCGTGCAAGGGAGAGAACACAGATGACCGCGCCCGCCATAAGCCGCTTCCCCGTTCCCGAGATCGCCGGCCTTCCCGACGACATCCGCGAACGGATACTCGCCGTGCAGGAGAAGTCGGGCTTCGTGCCCAACGTCTTCCTCGTGCTTGCGCATCGGCCGGACGAGTTCCGCGCCTTCTTCGCCTATCACGACGCGCTGATGGACAAACCCGGCCCGATCACCAAGGCCGAGCGGGAGATGATCGTCGTGGCCACGAGCAATGCCAATCAGTGCCAGTACTGCGTGGTGGCCCATGGCGCGATCCTGCGCATTCGCGCAAAGAACCCGCTGATCGCCGATCAGGTGGCCACCAACTACCGCAAGGCCGACATAACCCCGCGCCAGATGGCGATGCTCGATTTCGCCATGAAGGTTTCCGCGCGCGCCTACGAGGTCGGCGACGCGGACATCGCCGACCTCAAGATCCATGGCTTCACCGGCGAGGACGCCTGGGACATCGCGTCCATCGCCGCCTTCTTCGCCATGTCAAACCGGCTGGCCAACGTCACCAGCATGAGGCCGAACGACGAGTTCTACGCGATGGGGCGCTGACCATGCCGAAGGGATACAAGGACCTGCTGGCCGACGCCGATGCGGTCGTCCGCTCGGTCGAGGCAGCGGATATGGCGGGTTCCATGCGCCGCGCGGCATGCTCGAATTCTGGATCGATCCCGAAAGCCCCTACCACAAGCCGAAATTCGCCGAGCCCAGGACCTTTGTTTTTTACTGCGCGTCCGGCTGGCGGTCGCTGCTCGCCGCCAAGATCGCGCAGGAGATGGGACTTGACGCGCGCAGCCTGCGCGGCGGCTTCTCGGAGTGGAAGAAGCGCGGCAATACCGTCGCCGAGAAACCGAGGAAGGACAGCTAGGCGCGACGACCGGCACCGTCGCTTGCCACTGGGAATGCGGGCGATCAAGGCGCGCGATCGGTCAGCGCGCTTGCACCTTCCTCCGCGGCGCAATGTGCGCAGCAGTAGATGATGTCATCTTGTTCGACACCATGTCCGATGATCCGGCACCCGCAATGCGGGCAGAGCGGCGCAAGTTTCTGGATCGCGCATTCGAAGCTGTCGAACGTATAGCTTTCCTCAGCCAGCGTCACTTCGAAAGCCTTGTCGTAGTCATTCCCGCATTGATCGCATCTGGCCATGGTTCTTTTCCTTCTTCCTCATTGGTTCAAACTCGACCAACCCGCCGCATGGCGATAGGTTCCCGGCAGGATCGTAGAGTCCTGCCAAGCAGGAGACGAGCCCGAGCAGCCTCACGCGCGCCGTTCGATCAAGCGGATCACCTCCTCGATGTCGCGCGGCGCGATGTCGAGTTCCTTCAGGCCCGGCGCGCCGATTGCGGCCACATTGTCGTGCCGCATTAGATCGACCTGGTTGCGCGTAATCGGCGCTTCCGGAAGGAGTTCCGCGACGCCGGCCAAGGCGTCCCACGCCGCAAACGGCACCGGCATCAGCCTGATGTTGGTGCCGAGCTGTCGGGCGATATCCCGCAGCAGTTCCTTATAGGTGTAGATGCGTGGGCCGCCGAATTCGAATATCGATGAGGCCTTGTGGTTTCGCCCGCCGATCAGCCGACTGACTGCGTCTGCGACGTCTTCCACATAGACCGGCTGAAGCCGTGTGCTACCATCGCCGAACAGCGGATAAACCGGCAGGAGACGTATCAGCCTGACAATCGTCGTGAGGAAAACGTCGTCAGGTCCCGTCATGACGGCGGGACGCACAATGATGGCGCCGGGAAATGCGCTCGCCACCGCCTCTTCTCCGCGCCCACGTGCCCTGATGTAATTCGAATCCGATTGAGGATCGGAACCGATCCCCGAAATATGGACGAACCGGTCGACCTCGCCAGCGCGCGACGCGGCGGCAAGTTCAGCTGCGGCTTCCACATGCACCCGTTCAAACGTCTGGGCGCCCTGCTCGACGTAGAGACTGACGGCATTCACGATCGCCTGCGATCCGGCAATGGCCGAGCCGATCGAGGACGCATCCAATATGTCCGCCACGACGGCTTCTGGCGGCCTTGCCGTCGAGGAAAAAACCTGGCCAACCCGAGCCGGGTGGCGGGATGCGGCGCGGACGGTGAAACCCCTTTCCAGGAGCCGCTTCACGATCCGGCGCCCGAGAAAACCTGTCCCGCCGAACACAGTGACGATCCGTTCTGTGTTGAGATCGTCAGGATCCATTTGCCTCGCCAATCCTTGGCTTTGCGTGCCCGCCGAGCGCCTGCCGCCGGCGTATAAACCAGCCCCTTCGAACATCGGGGACGGTTCGAGAACAACGCAGGAAAGCTTTTTGTTCCAGTCGGCGCCGAGTTCGATCGAGAGACGGCCGATGTCGCTATGGACGGCGAGTGTTCGACGCGGGGTTGCCATGCTGTCCGTTTCATCCCCAGCCTCCATGCGCTGGCAACAAAACCGGACAACTCACGTGCTACCTAATCCGGACAACTCATCTGCTTACGACACTGTCGTTCGGCCCCACTTGCCTCGCTTTGGCTGCTCCTGTATGAAAACCGCCATGACCAACCGCGCCACCTCCGTCGCTTCCCGTCAGACCGGCTTTGCTGGCGAGACCGTGCGCGCGCTTGCTTCCGCTCTGCTGCTGCTCGGCCTTATCGGCGATCGCCGGGTTCGCTGAAGGAGCGCCCGGCGGTCGAACCGCCGCTCACGCGCATGCTCCTTGGCCAGTCTCAAAATTGGCAAGTCACATCTAGCGAATGAACATCTGGTAAAGGCGCCGCTCGGCACCAAATCCGCCTGAAGGCGGATCCCGCGAGCCGCCGGGAGAGACGACAATGAACGCACGAGAAGAGATCCGCTCAGACAGCGGGGAGATGGGCAAGGATGCCCGGGGCATGCCGGAGGCAGCCCGGGGCATGCCGGAGGCAGCCCGCAAATACCAACCTTATCCGACCGTCGGTCTCACCGACCGCGTGTGGCCTTCGAAAGTCATCGACAAGGCCCCGATCTGGTGCTCGGTCGACCTGCGCGACGGCAACCAGGCGCTGATCGATCCGATGGGCCACGAGCGCAAGGCGCGCATGTTCGCCCTGCTCCTCGACATGGGCTTCAAGGAGATCGAGATCGGTTTCCCGTCGGCCTCGCAGACCGACTTCGATTTCGCCCGCTGGTGCATCGAAGAGGGCAATGTATCAGACGATGTCTCGCTGCAGGTGCTGGTGCAGTGCCGGCCGGAACTGATCACCCGCACTTTCGAGGCGCTGCAGGGCGCCACCAACCCGATCGTGCATTTCTACAATTCGACCAGCGAACTGCAGCGCCGCGTCGTCTTCGAGAAGGACGTCGCCGGCATCAGGCGGATCGCCACCGATGCGGCCAAGATGATCACCGACATGGCAGCGAAGGCCGGCGGCTTCTATAGTTTCGAATATTCGCCGGAGAGCTTTACCGGCACCGAGCTCGAAGTGGCGCTGGAAATCTGCAACGCCGTCACCGAAATCATGAAGCCTACGCCGGAAAACAAGCTGATCATCAACCTGCCGTCCACGGTCGAGATGTCGACACCCAACATCTATGCCGATCGCATCGAATGGATGTGCCGCAATCTGGACAACCGCGAGAACCTGCTCATCTCGCTGCATCCGCACAACGACCGCGGCACCGGGATCGCCACCACCGAACTCGGCCTGATGGCGGGCGCGGACCGCGTCGAAGGCACGCTGTTCGGCAATGGCGAGCGCACCGGCAATGTCGACATCGTCACGCTGGCGCTCAACATGTACACGCAAGGCGTCGATCCCGAGCTCGATTGCTCCGACATCAACCGGATGAAGGACGTCTACGAATATTCGAACCAGTTGAAGATCCCCGAGCGCCATCCCTATGTCGGCGAGCTCGTCTACACCGCCTTTTCCGGCTCGCACCAGGATGCCATCAACAAGGGCATGAAGGCGTTGCGCAAGGCCAACACGCCGTACTGGGAAGTGCCCTATCTGCCGATCGACCCGGCCGATGTCGGGCGCAACTACGAAGCGATCATCCGCATCAACTCGCAGTCCGGCAAGGGCGGCATCGCCTATGTGCTGCAGGCGGACTACGGCCTCAATCTGCCGCGCAACCTGCAGATCGAGTTCAGTCAAGCGATCCAGGCGATCACCGACGCCGAAGGCAAGGAGGTGCCGGCCAAGCGCATCTACGAGCGCTTTCTCGAAACCTACGTCGATCAGCCCGTCGCGCGGCTGAAATTCCTCGACCACCACACTTATCCCGACATCGAGATCAAGGGGCGGCGCGCGGTGGAGGCGATCATCCTCGACAGCGGCAAGGAGGTGACGATATCAGGCTCCGGAACCGGCCCGATCGACGGCTTCGTCGACGCGCTGTCGCGCCATGTCGGCGTGCCGATGTCGGTGCTCGACTATTCGGAGCACTCCATGCAGCGCGGCTCGAATGCCTCGGCCATCTCCTATGTCGAGATGGAGCATCCCGGCGGCAAGCTGTTCGGCGCCGGCATCAACACCAATATCGTCGCCGCTTCGCTGGAAGCCGTGGTTTCCGCCGCCAATCGCATCGTCGGCGGAAAGGCCGACTAGAGGAGCTGAGCTGGAGCAAGATGACCCCGGATGGTATCATCCTGCTCCAGTCTTTCGCGCCATTAACCACCGGAATATTATCCGGTGGGGTACGCGATCGCATAATGGATGCATGCTTGTATGGCAGTGCAGGCGCTATATGATTGCGTCTTAACCTGTGCCGACTTCGAGAGGATCGACACTTGCAGCATGCCACGCCTGCCGCCCCCGCAGTGCGCGAGACGCTGGAGCGATTGCTAGCCAGCGAAACGTTCGGGAGATCCGAACGAGCGCGTAAGCTGCTTCGCTATCTGGTCGAGCGCGAGCAGGCAGGCGAAGCCGACAAGCTCAAGGGCTTTTCCATCGCGATGGATGTTTTCGGCAAGGACGGCGATTTCGATCCGTCGACCGACGCCGTGGTGCGGGTGCAGGCGGGCAGGCTGCGCGAGCTTCTGCAGCATTACTTTGCCAATGAGGGTGTTGCCGAGCCGATCCGCATTGCCATTCCGCGTGGCGGCTATGTTCCATCCTATGAACTCAACGCGATCCGCCTGCCGGTCGAGCCGGCGTCGGCGGAACACGTCGAAGCGGCGGCCACCTTGCCGGAATCGCCCGAAGAACCCGTCATGGCCGCACCTGCCGCATCGTCCCCCGTCGTTCGCCAGCCGGCACCCTCGCTGCTGCGTCATCTCCAGTTCTTCTGGCTGGCGATCGCTCTGGTCATCGCCATGCTGGGGGTGCTGATCCTTCGTCAGGGGGGCAGCGCATTGCTGGCCGGAAGCGATGCCGCGCCGACGATTGAAAATGCGGTGGCAACCGGCAGCATTGCGCCATGGGCTCCGGTTGAAAGCCTTCCGCTCGTCTACATTGCTGTGAAAACCAACAGTGCCGAGGCTGCCCGCGTCGCCGCATCGCTGCGCGCCGGCCTCAGCCGCTTCGACACGGTCACCTTCATCGGTCGCGATGCTGACGGCCCGCCCGATCCGGTCGCCGATGCGATCAGCTTCGTATTCGATGTCTTGCCGGGGCCAACGGCAGGCGATGTCACGCTGGAGCTTCAAAGCGTGGCGACCGGGCGGGTCCTGCTGTCACGCAACTTGACTGCCGCCGACAGCACACCCTCCACCGTCGAGGACAGTGTCGCCGGCATTTTGAGTTCGGCCGTTCCGGCTCCGGGCGCGATCTACAACTATATCGAACAGAGCGGCCTTCAGACCGGCCTGACCGAATGTCTGCTGCTCAACGACAAATACTATCTCGACCAGGGCGCCAAAACCCATGAGGCTGCCTATCGCTGCCTCGAAATCCTGGTCGATCGGGATGCGAAATCGTCGCTCGTCTTTTCGGAGCTGGCGACCCTGCATCTCGAGGCGGGCACAGATCACTACGCCTATCCAGCCGGCGCAACGATCGAACAGGCGATGTCGCTGGCCCGTCGCGCCGTGCAGATGGGGCCGACCAGCCCCTATGCCCACCGTGCCTATGGCTATCTTAATTCCCGCCTCGGCAATTCGGAGGAATCGATCCGCTGGATGCGCAAGGCCTACGAACTCAACCCTTACGACCTCAGCATGGCGGCAGCTTATGCCTACGGGCTGATTTTCGCCGGCAGGTACAGGGAGGGAACACCGATCCTTGCTCACGCCGCCGAAACCTCCAGCGCCCATCCGACCTGGTGGGATTACGGGCTTTTCGTCGGCCAGTTCATGGCTGGTGATATGAACAAGGCCGCGCTTGCCAGCGATGCGCTGCAAGCGACGCCGACGAAATCGCACTATCTGGCTGCGCGGCTGATCACTGCCAAGGCCGCCGGTCGCGATCATCTGGCGCACGAACTTTTGGACGAGTTGACGGTCAAGTTCCCGAAATTCGCTGCCGATCCGCGCGCGGCTTTTGTCGAGCGGAGATACCCCGCCGATCTGACCGAGCGGCTGGTCGAGGCTTTGCGTGCCGCCGGGCTCGGCAATGCCAGCTAGTCCTTGCGACCAGCACGGCCGATCGCAAAAACTTGGTACAAGACGCAATCCAGCCACATCCGAATTCGCATAAAACCATAGTATTTCATGATTTCATCGCTTTACGTTGCCGAACGGGGCGCCGGCCCGAAGACGGTTGCCTTTCTGCATGGCTTCGGCGGTTGCCACGGCGACTGGCACGAGGTGATTTCGACACTGGCACCTGGTTCACGGACACTGGCCTATGATCTTCCGGGCCATGGGCTGTCCCTCGATTTCCCGGGTGGCGGCCCGGCCAGGACAGCCGCCCGGGCTGTTCTGGCAGACCTCGCCGCACGCAGAATCAGGAGGGTGCATCTCGTCGGCCATTCGATGGGCGGGGCGGCGGCTGTGCTGATGGCACTGGCCGAACCCGCAAGGATAGCCTCGCTGACGCTTCTGGCGCCGGGCGGGTTTGGCACTGAGATCAATGGCCCGCTGTTGCGCCGTTACGCAGCGGCAGCCGGCAAAAGTGAAATTCGCGCCTGCCTCGCCGCCATGTCCGGACCGCAAAGCCCGCCCTCGGAGCGCATCGTGGATGTGCTTGGCGCAATGCGCGCGCGTCCCGGCCAGTTGCACAAACTTGTCGAGATCGCAGCCGCCATGACCAGGGACGATCGGCAGGGCGTCATCCCGCACGAACGGCTCGAAACACTGGATATGCCGGTGATTGTGGTCTGGGGGACCGATGACGCGGTGCTGCCCTTCAGCCAGGCCGATGGTCTGCCGGCGCATTTCCACCTGCACCACGTGTCGGAGGCCGGCCATATGCTGGTCGAGGAAGCGCCCGGCCTGATCGCCGAGATCGTCCGCCACAACATGAAACGCCGCAACAGGCCGCTTCGTCCAAACTCCGCTCCCGCAGCGGGCTGATCCCTGTCAAAGCGCGGCTTCGGGCCGGATTTTGCAAGCCGCCTATCGATCTCGCAAGCGCATTTTGCTGCATTTTGCCAACGACTATGTTAATTCGGTGTTAACCAAACGTGAGGCAACGCCGATGAAGGATGCAGCCGAGACCATAAGCCAGGCCGATGAGTCGCGAAAATTGTCGGACGCCATCCGCGACGTGAAAAACGCTTTCGCCGACCGCGACGACGTCGTGGTCGACATGCGCGAAGCGCATCGCATGCGGCTCGAATTGCTTGCCGCCGAACTCGCGCCGGTCTTCGCCGACGTGCCCGCCGACATGGACAATTTCGACTTCGCCGTCTCGTCCGGGCTGCAGCCGCGCCTCTGGATCGACGCCGTCAGCCATGTCGCCATGGGGCGCGACCGCCGCACCTATCGCTTCCTCAAGGACACGCGCATCGGCCGCGTGGTGCTCGCCGAATCGACCGAGATGAAACCGGTTGCCGATCAGGTGACGCGCTACGTCGCGGAGCGCGTCATCGAACGCCAGAGAATGCTGGAAGGCGGGGTCGAGCAGGCTGCCGGCCTGAAACGTGCCTTGGTCCCGGAAGCCGAGCCGCCGCTGCGATCCGTCAAGCGCCGCAAGCGTTGGTCAGCCTTTCTCTCCGGTCTCAGCCTGATCGCTGCCGGCGCCCTGGTCGGGCTGGCGGTATCGATCGTGTTGTTCTGGGACCGCCTCGTTGCGATGGGACTGAGTTTCACGCCATAGCGTCCGCGCCAAGCTCCACAACCTCCAGATCGGCAGGCGGGATGGCCGGCCCGGTCAGGCCACGTCGCGTCAGCCTGAGCCGCCAGTTGCCTATTTCACCATCGATCTCCAGCAGATTATATTGCGCCGCTGGACGCCTGCCGCCTGGCGCCTGCCCTGCGGCAGCGACGCCGACCACTGGAATTTTGGCGCCGCGCCCATTGATCGAGAACAGCGTCGGCTCGTGCGAATGGCCGTGCAGCACAAGCTCGGCCCCGTGCCGCTGAACGACCTTTTGGAAGCGGGCAATGCCGAACAGCCGCTTGGGCTGCGAAACGGCGCCGCGCACCGGCGGATGGTGGATCATGATCACCCGGAACAGCCCGCGTTTGGCCGTGGCATCGAGCACGTCCCGCAGCCTTTCCGCCTGGTCTTCCAGAAAAAAGCCGTTGGCCATGAACGGAGCCGTCGCCCGCGCCGTCGTGACACCGATCAGCGCGACGTTGCCACGCACGCGCAGATAGGGAAAGGCTTCGCGGTCGACCGGCGTATTGACGCCGTCGCCGGTCATCCACGCCGTCCACGACCGGCAGGACTTGTCGAAAGCACCGGGCACATAGGCGTCGTGGTTTCCCGGAACGACCGACACATCATCGGGAGAGCCCAGCGTCTCCAGCCAGTGCTTGCCCATCTCGATCTCGCCATCGAGCGCCAGATTGACCAGATCGCCGGTGACGGCAAGGTGATCGGGTGCGCTCGCCTTGATATCGGCGACGATGGTGTCGATGACGGCGTCGCGCATGTGGCGGCGGCGATTGCGCTGCCAGTTGACGTAACCGACCACCCGCTTGGAGGCGAGATCGCGATAGGTTACACCGGGAAGCGGTCCCAAGTGGATATCGGAAATATGCGCGAGCCTGAACATCCCTCCTTCATAAGCGACGCACGCGCTGCTTTCCACCCACGGTTTCGTGGGTGATGATGCGGCCCGATCCGGAGCAAGCTTTCCGCCAGACCGGCTGGCCGGGTCTCAGGGCAAGGCTGTTTCATCCGTACTTCGTGCTGCGGCGGCCGATGACGCTTGGGGTGCGTGGCTTGATCCACGATCGCACGTCCAGTTCCGTCTTCCTCATTCGCCATACCTATGTACCGGGCTGGCAGCTTCCCGGCGGGGGCGTCGAGCTGGGCGAGACGATGATCGAGGCGTTGGCGCGCGAGCTCTCCGAGGAGGGCAATATTGCATTGACCGCGCCGCCGGTGCTGAAATCGATGCATTTCAACCGTCGGGCCAGCCGCCGCGACCATGTCGGCCTTTATTTTGTCGAGCAGTTCAACCAGACGGCGCCGAAGCTGCCGGACCGCGAGATCGCCGCAGCCGGCTTCTTTCCGCTCGACCGCCTGCCGGAAGCAACGACGCCGGCCACGTTGCGGCGGATTGCCGAGATTTTCAGCGGCGCGGCGGCATCGCCCTACTGGTAGATCACGCTGCCTTCCTGAACCGCGCCCGATCATGCGGCGCCGCGTAGTCCAGTTCCGGCCCGACCGGCACGATGTGCGTCGGGTTGATCGTTGCGTGGCTGCCGTAATAGTGCGCCTTGATGTGGTGCAGGCTCACCGTGCCGGCGACGCCCGGGACCTGGTAGAGGTCGCGCAGATAGTTCGACAGGTTCGGATAGTCGGCGATGCGGCGCAGGTTGCACTTGAAATGGCCGACATAGACCGGGTCGAAGCGGACCAGCGTCGTGAACAGCCGCCAATCGGCCTCGGTGATGCGGTCACCGACGAGATAACGCTGGCGAGATAGGCGATCCTCGAGCTGGTCGAGCGCCGCGAACAGTTCACCAAACGCTTTCTCATAGGCCGCTTGCGTGGTGGCGAAGCCGGCGCGATAGACACCGTTGTTGACCGATGGATAGACCAGAGCGTTGACCGCGTCGATTTCGCCGCGCAGTGCTTTCGGATAAAAATCGAGGCTGGCATCGCCCCATTTGTCGAAGGCTGAATTGAGCATCCGAATGATCTCGGAGGACTCGTTGCAGACGATTGTCTGTTCTCGCCTGTCCCACAGAACCGGCACCGTCACGCGGCCGGAATAGGCGGGATCGGCCTTGGTGTAGATTTGATGCAGGAAGTCGAGGCCGTAGAGCGTATCGCCGGTGGCGCCGTCCTCGGCCAGGAAGGTCCAGCCGTTGGCGCCCATGAAATGATGGACGACCGAGACGGAAATCACGTCCTCGAGCTTTTTCAGTGCCCGAAAGATCAGCGTCCGGTGTGCCCAGGGACATGCAAGCGAGACATAGAGATGGTAGCGCCCCGGCTCGGCCTTGGAGCCGCGCGTGCGGCCTTCGGCCGGCCTGCCGTCAACCGTGACCCAGTCGCGCCATTGCGACTGCGCCCGCACGAATTCGCCGTCGCTCGCCTTGGTGTCGTAGCCGCTGTCCTGCCATTTGCCGTCCACCAGCAATCCCATGTGATGTCCTTTCCTCTTCGTAGGGATTTAGGCACAAACCGACGATGCGGAAATCGCCAGGCGTTGAACAGTTCGTCAATCGCCCGGTGCGGCAGACGAATGACGGCAAACGAAGGCGGCAAACGAATGGCGGCAGCAAACGGCCGATTGCAGTGGCTGAAGATTGGTGCTAGCGGAAAATCCGCATGCTTGACTTTGCCTTGATCCGGTTCGACCGACGACGAAAGGGCGCCCGCGCTTGATGAAGCGCTGACTGGCGAACGCTGCCGTTTGCAGCAAACCTTTCCCCGTCTACCCGGAACGCAAAGACCATGAGCCTTGCCGACGTGAAATACCTGCCGGAAACTCCGGCGCATGACCCCGAAATCGAAACCATCAACGACGAAGCCTTCGGGCCGGGCCGTTTCGTGCTGAGCGCCTACAAGATCCGTGACGGCGGCCCGCATGAACGCGCTCTGTCCTTCGTGGCCGTCGATGGCGATATCGTCGTCGCCTCCGTGCGCATGACGCGCATCGCGGCCGGCGCCGGCCGCGCGCTGATGCTCGGACCGCTTGCCGTGCGGCCGGCCTACAAGAATCTCGGCATTGGCCGCCGGCTGGTGGCGATCGCGCTGGAGGCCGCCGCCAAAGCCGGCATGCCGGCGGTGATGCTTGTCGGCGACGAGCCCTATTACGGCCCGCTCGGCTTCAAGAGAATCCCGCGTGGGCAAATCTCCATGCCGCGCCCGGTCGATCCTGACCGGCTGTTGTCGCATGAGATCGTGCCGGGCGCGATGGCACGGCTGGTGGGGGAGGTTTGCCACGCCGATCAGGCAAGGATTGCCGCGCAAATCGCCGCGATGGCGTGACCATCCGGATGCTGTTGCGCCATACTGTCAGGCTCCGTAGCATGTTGCCGATGGTGCATGTCGCCCAAAAGTGCGCAGCGGTTTTGGGTAACGAGATGCAATAAAACAGAGATTTAAAGCGCTTCGATTGAGTCCGTTCAGTTCGACGCGCTTTAGATGGAGGACGCCGACATGAACCCGAACGGCCAGATTGCGATCGTCACCGGTGGCGGCTCCGGCCTCGGAGAAGCGACGGCACGTGCACTGGCCGCAAAGGGCGCCGGCGTTGCCATCCTCGACCTCGGCATCGAGCGTGCGGCGAAGATCGCGGCCGATATCGGCGGCATCGCCATCCAATGCGACGTAAGCAGCGCCGACGGCGGCGCTGCTTCAGTGGCAGAAGTGGTAAAAAAGTTCGGCGAACCCCGTATCCTGGTCAATTGCGCCGGCATCGCCATCGGCATGAAGACGATCGGCAAGGACGGTCCGCACCCGCTCGACCAATACCGCAAGGTGATCGAGGTCAATTTGATCGGCACCTTCAACATGATCCGCCTCGTCGCCGACCGGGCCGCGAAGCTTGAGCCGCTGGAGGGCGGCGAGCGCGGCGTCATCGTCAACACGGCATCGGTCGCCGCCTATGACGGTCAGATCGGCCAGGCGGCCTATTCAGCCTCCAAAGGCGGCGTCGTCGGCATGACGCTGCCGGTGGCGCGCGATCTTGCCCGGTCGGGCATTCGCGTCTGCACCATCGCGCCCGGCATCTTCAAGACGCCGATGATGGCCGGCATGCCGCAAGAGGTGCAGGATACGCTCGGCGCCGCGGTGCCCTTCCCGTCCCGTCTCGGCGAGCCTTCCGAATATGCAGCCCTTGTGCTGCATATCATCGAAAACCAGATGCTCAACGGCGAGACCATCCGCCTCGATGGCGCCATCCGCATGGCGCCGAAGTAGCCGACCATGAGTGCCGAAGTCGCCCTTCAGGCGAAGACTGGCCCGCTCGCCGGCCTGACGGTGATCGAGATGGCCGGGCTTGGACCGGTGCCGCTGGCCGGCCTGATGCTGTCGGAGATGGGCGCCGAGTTGCTGCGCATCGAGCGGGCTGGGTCGAGCCAGCCGTTTCTGGCGCTACCGGACGAATACGACATCGACTGTCACGGCCGCTCCATCCTGCGGATTGACCTGAAGCGCTGGGAAGGCGCCGAACTGGTGCTGCGCCTTGCCGAAAAGGCCGACATGCTGGTCGAAGGGTTTCGTCCCGATGTCATGGAGCGGCTTGGTCTCGGGCCGGATGCGGTTCTGGCGCGCAATCCGGCCCTGATCTACGGCCGCGTGACGGGTTTCGGTCAGGACGGTCCGCTATCGGGACGTGCCGGCCACGACATCACCTACCTCGCCTATTCGGGTGTGCTGCATGCCATCGGCCAGCAAGGCGGCCGGCCGGTCCCACCGCTCAATCTTGTCGCCGACTACGGCGGCGGCGCCATGATGCTGGTCGCCGGCGCACTGGCCGCCCTGTTTGAGCGCTCGCGCTCCGGCAAGGGTCAGGTGATCGACGCCGCGATGACCGAGGGCGCTTCAATGCTGGCGACACCTGTGCACGCCCTCATGGCGGCGGGCCTGTGGAGTGACACGCGTGGCACGAACCTGCTCGATTCCGGCGCGCCCTTTTACGACACCTATGAGACCGCGGACGCACGGCACGTCGCCGTCGGCTGCCTTGAGCCCCGGTTCTTCGCCGAATTCGCAAGACTGCTGCCGCTCGACCAGATTTTTGTACGCGGCCAATACGACAGGTATTTGTGGCCGCAGATGCGGGCCGCCATTGTCGATCGGGTCGGGCAAAAGTCACGGGACGACTGGGACCGTCTCTTTACTGCGACCGATGCTTGCGTCGCACCGGTCTTGTCGCTGCGGGAAGCCAGGGATCATCCGCACAATCGCGCTCGCAACGCCTTCTTGAAGTCGGGTGCGCTTGAGCGCCCCGCCCCAGCGCCGCGCTTTTCGCGCTCCCGGCCGACGCTTGCCGCCATGCCGGCCGATCACGATTGTCAGGCGGCGACGGTGCTGGCACGCTTCGGTCTTTCGGAAAGCGAGACTGAGGCCCTTTTCAAATCTGGGGCCCTTGTCAAATCCCGTGTGATAGGTTGATAACTGGAGAGCAAAGATCAGCTTAGGACGGTGTGGATTTGAACGATCGGAAGAAGGACGTGATCCGCGAGACCGACGCCGAAGCGATCAGGCTGGCGAAGACGCTGATCCGCAGTGCCCGTTTCGGCGCGCTGGCGGTGATCGAGCCCGGCACCGGTTCGCCGCTGGCCAGCAGGGTTGGTGTCGCGACCGATATCGACGGCACGCCGCTGATCCTTGTATCGATGTTGTCCGCCCACACCGGCGCGATCCTTGCCGACCCGCGCTGTTCGCTGCTTGTCGGCGAGCCCGGCAGGGGCGACCCGCTGGCGCACCCACGGTTGACGCTCGTCAGTCGGGCGGCACGGCTTGAGCGTGGATCCGACGAGCACGCCGGCGCCGAACGGCGCTATCTCAACCGCAACCCCAAGGCGAAGCTCTATGCCGGCCTTGGCGACTTCTCGATCTTCCGCCTCGAGCTGGAGCGCGCCAGTCTCAACGGCGGCTTTGGCAAGGCCTACCTGCTCGAACGCGCCGATCTGGTCACGACCGCGCCGATCGTCGAAGAGCTTGCCGCTGGCGAACAATCCGCCCTCGACCATATGAATGCCGACCATAGCGACGCAATTGCCGTCTACGCGCGCCACTTCGCCAAGGCGGCGGGCGACGGCTGGGTCGTCACCGGCTTTGACGCCGACGGCATGGACCTGGCATTGGGCGACGATATCTGCCGGGTGTTCTTTCCCGAGCCATTGAGGACGGCGCGCGAGCTCAGGCATGTTCTGGTCGACATGGCAAAAACCGGCCGAGTGGCGGATTAAACACAGTCCGACAGTTAATCGCTCCGGGTCGAAAGCAAGTCTTGAGGTTTGAGCTAGATGTTCTACGCTTTCCCGGTCGCGTTGAATCGCCAGCGCAAATTCGCAAGTGAGCCTATGGAATCAGACGCTATTGCCCCCATAGCGCCGGAGGAGCAGGAAGGTATGGGGGATCGATGGTCTCGAAAAAGCTAATCGCCAATGCCGAATCAGCGGCCTCGTTTCTGACGCTGATGGGCAACGAGAAACGACTGTTGATCATGATCCACCTGGCCGAAGGTGAAATGTCCGTCGGCGCTATCGCCGAAAAGGTTCTGCTCAGCCAATCCGCTCTGTCACAGCATCTGGCCAAACTGCGGGCGCTCGATCTCGTCGAGACCCGGCGCGACCGGCAGATGATCTACTATTCCTGCAAATCCGATGCCGTGCGCGAACTTCTCAACACGCTGGACGGGGTTTTCGGCGAGGGTGAGCTATCGCAGATGGCATACCGCTCGCGTCGCTCCGGGACTTGACCGGCCAATGCATGTCGCCCAAAGCCGGCACATGCATAAGATAAGAACTGGTCCGAGCGCCCCTTGCCTCGCTGACGACTCCTAATGCATGTCGCGCAAAAGCATGGCCGTGCAGCGGTTTTGCGATAGCGACATGCATAAAACAACAACCTAAAGCGCGTCGCGAGAGGTCGGTTGAGGTCGGTCGAACGCGACGCGCTTTTGAGCGACTTGCGTCCACTTGGACGCAGAAGGTACGCTCTGACACTTTGGATCCACGCGTCGTGCTGTCGCAAAACCCACCACGATCGGGCCGATGCGGGTCAGTTGAGGCAAGCATGCGCAGCATTCGTATCGACGACCCGCAAGACCCGCGCGTCGCCGCCTATCTCGACATTCGCGAGCGCGATCTTGCCGGCCGGCAGGGTCGTTTCGTTGCCGAAGGCAAGGTGGTGCTCGAAATGTTGCTCGCGGCCAAACGCTTTGCCGCCGAATCGGTGCTGGTGCTCGAAAACCGGCTGGCAGGCCTCGACGCAACCCTGCGCAAGGCGCCCGCGGACCTTCCGGTCTACGTGGCGGCCAGCGAGGTTATGGACAGGATTGCCGGCTTTCACATGCATCGCGGCATATTGGCGATCGGCCGCAAGGGCGAGGCGCAGCCTGCAGAGGCCTTGCTGGATGCCCTGCCCGCCCGCGCGTTGATCGTCGTGCTGGTCGGCATCGCCAACCATGACAATATGGGCTCGATCTTTCGCAACGCCGCCGCCTTCGGCGCCGATGCCGTGTTTCTGGACGCGACCTGCTGCGATCCCCTGTACCGCAAGGCGATCCGCGTTTCGGTCGGCGCCGCGCTGAAAGTTCCTTTTGCCTCCTTCGCTGAGACCGTCGGCTTTACCGCGGCGCTCGATCGGCTGGGCTTCGGCCAATTCGCATTGTCGCCGCGCGGACAAACCGACATCCGCGATGCGAAAAGGACCGAACGGCTGGCACTCTATCTCGGCACTGAAGGCGAAGGCCTGCCCGAGATGCTGCTCGCCCGCCTGCGGACGGTGCGGATCGATATGACAGAAGGCTTCGACAGCCTGAATGTCGCCGCCGCGTCAGCCATCGCCTTGCATCATTTCTCGGCAAGCAGGACCTGAGCCGCAGAAGTCAGCATCACTGCCTTGGCTCAATGCCCCGATTCGGCCTGCTGCAGCGCCCGCACGCGATCGGCAAGGCTGCGTTCACCGCTTCCTGGTGGGTTGGGTGCCGCAAGAACCTTTGCGATCGGCGATTCCGGCCCGTCGAGCTTCGCCGTCAGGGCTACGACCTGCGCCGCCAGGTCGCTCATCTGCTCGCGCAACGCAGCGCTGGCGCCTTCGGATCTGGATGCCGCGTCGGCGGCAAGATCCGTTTTCAGCCGCTTGTTCTCGCTGGCCAGTGCCGTCAATCTCGCCTCCAACTGCTCCCGGTCGCTGTCGAGCCTGGCGATAGCTTTTTCCATATCGCCCTTGACGGCCACATCGGCCTGACTGCCTTGCGCTCCGACGAGACGCACCGCCGCCGACGCATTTTCCACGCTTTCGCTTTTCAGCTTTTCGCGAAGCCGCGCGATTTCCTTTTCGCGGCGTTCAAGCTTGTCCTCGCGATCGGCAAGCGTGGCGAGCAGGCGCTCGATCTTCTTGTCCAGTTCGCCGGTCCTTTTCTTCTCGGCTTTCAACGCGTCTCGCGCGGCCTTGCTCTCGGCCGCGATCTCCTGTTGGCGCCTGTCCGCCTCCTTGCGCTGACCGCGCAGCACTGAAATATCATCGGCCAGCTTTTGCAATTCGGATTCGCGCGCCACAAGTTCGATCTGACGGCTGCTGGAAGAAAAGCTGGCGTCGTCATACATGTGCTCCAGTTTTTTCAGCTCGAGCACACGCTTTTCCAGGGCATCCTCGGTTTGAGCAAGCCGATCCGACAAAAGCTGCAACTGGTCTTTGCGCTGCCGAAGGTCTTCGCCCTTGACCTCGAGCGCGGAAAGGGCCTGTTCCTTGTCCTTCCGCTCGAGCGCCAGTTCCTTCAGTGCTTCGCGGCCACGGCCGATCTCGACAAGCTGTTCGGCCGATTTCTCGCGCAACGCCTTGACGCTCATCTCAAGCCGACGTGTCGCCATGGCGAACTCGGCGCGGATGCGATCCTTCTCCGCCTGGATCTCGGCCAGCGTCAGCGGCATCGAGCCCTCGATGCGTTTACGCGTCAGCATCACGGCCCGCCGCCAGATGGCCGGGGCAATCATCAGCGCCAGAAAGCCGGCGCAGAGAAAGCCGAGGACAAAGAACAGGACCGACTGAACCAAGGTGACTATCCGTTATGAACGGCAAACAACCGTAAGGGACTGTGCCACGTTCGCATGACGGAATTCCAGTGCCGCGGCAAGGGTCTGCCGCAGCATTGTTCAGACCGTCGATCCTGGAAACAATCGCGGTGACGAGGCAACCACTTGCTCAGAATGGATTCCAGGTGGCGCGCTGGGTAAGCTTGAGGTAGCCGAGATTGACGCCAAGCCGGGCGCCGACGCCGGTACGGATCGGCACCAGCAGCACATTGTTGTTCTTCATCACGTTGAAGCCGACGCCAGCCACGAGGTAGGCGGAGCCGGCAAGGCCGCCGAAACGATTGTAGAGGCTGTTCACATCGTCGAGATTATAGACCAGCATCATCACCCGCGAGCCCTCGCCGCCAAAATCCCAGCCGAGAGACGGGCCCTGCCAGAACACTTTGTGATCGCCGGCATTCTTGGTGTAGAGTGTGCCTTCACCATAGGTCAGGCCACCGATCAGGGCGCCCGAGCCCTCCTCGCCAAGCAAATAGCCATTGGGCAGGCCATAGGAGGAGAAAATCTTCTCCACGACGGTGGCGAGCCCGCCCGACGTCGCACCGAAGAATTTATGACCGGAATCGACGATCTCCTGAGCGGTGTACTCCTGGGCCCGCGAAGGCGAGGTTGAAAAGACGACAAGGCCCATGAGAGCGATCGCCATCGAGAAGACACGGAGAAAACTCCGGTCTGTGAAGACACGGAAAAAACTCCGGTCGTAGTATCGGGAAAACATGCTTCCAATCTCCGTCAGGGAGCACTTTCGCCGACGCCTCGCATCCGTGCGGCTCTTTGGCGGCCGTTAAGGATGACTGTTAAGGACAAACTATGCCGTAATCCTTTTTCAACCATTAAGCTTTCACATGAAGATGGCGGTTAGTAGGCTGGTTTCGCGCTGATTTCGCGTCGGCCCGCAGTATCCGCACCCTGGGTGAACACACCATTTTCGATAACGACAATTCCGGATTTGTTGCTGCACGCTCAGGCGCTGTGTATTCAGTAGGCCTTGGGAGAGCGAGCGTGATTCGTGTGGGCAGGCGTGATCATTGATCGCCCGGCCATTTCCAGTGAAATTTTGCAGGGACTTTCGCCGATGGCCGAGCTTTTCACCCTTTCCGCACCCGATCTCGCCGCGCTTTTGTGCAGCCGGGTCTGCCACGACATCATTTCGCCGGTCGGCGCCATAAACAACGGGCTTGAGCTGCTCGACGAAGGCGGCGCCGACGAAGACGCCATGAGATTGATTCGCCAGAGCGCCAGAAACGCTTCGGCCCGCCTGCAATTCGCCCGCATCGCCTTCGGCGCAGCCGGTTCTGCCGGCATGATGATCGACACGGGCGATGCCGAGGCCGTTGCGATCGCCTTCTTGAAGAACGAGAAGCCGGAACTGATCTGGAATGGAACCCGTGCGCTGCTGCCCAAGAACAAGGTAAAGCTGCTGCTCAACCTCATTCTCGTCGCCAACGCTGCCATTCCGCGTGGCGGCAAGCTTACGGTCACGCTTGAAAACCTCGACACGGAACCACGCTTTGCGCTCGCCGCGAGCGGTCCGATGCTGCGCGTGCCGCCCAAATTCCTGGAGCTCCATTCCGGCAACAAGCCTGAAGAACCGATCGACGCGCATTCGGTGCAGCCCTACTACACACTGCTTTTGGCGCGCGAGGCGAACATGACAATATCGATCCACGCGACCGCAGAAGAAATCGTTCTCTCGGCTGCCTGAATTACCAAGCTGATTGAACGAACAGACGAGCGTTGTTCAGACAATATTTACCGCAACATCACGGTCGAATGAAATGAACCCCAAAGGCTAGATCGGCCGAAGCATCGCTAAAGAAGTTTTCGTAAAAGCTGTTCTTTCAAGAATTTTACCTATCGGCTTTTCAGCTTCTTTACCGGATTGATCCTACGGTGCCTACCAGACCGCGACGCTGCCGGATTGCCGCATGGCAAAGAGGGCCCGGAAATGAAACGCTGCATGTTCATCGACGATTCGAGCGTCATCAGGAGGGTTGCAAAGCGCATCCTGGGTGGTTCCGACATGCTGGTCATCGAAGCTGCCAGCGGGCTTGATGCAGTTGAGATGTGCACTGCCGACATGCCGGATATCATCATTGTCGACGGCGCCTTGCCGGACATGCAGGCCGAGGACGTCATTCGCCGCGTACGCGCCATGGAAAGTCCGAGACAACCCCAGATCCTGATTTTGCTGGTTGAGGTCGACGTCGCTTCGATCATGCGGGCAAAGCGCGCCGGCGCCCAAGGCTATCTGCTGAAGCCGTTCACTCGGCCGCAACTTCTCGAGCGCTTCCGCAGCTTGAGATTTGCCGGCTGATTCGCCGCCGCTGGCGCATGGCCGCGGAAATCGGCGCTCAATGTCTGCGACATAAAAACGCAAAATCCGGCCGAAGCCGGATTTTTGTCGGAAAAATCGATCGGATCGGCGTCGTCAGCTCAGGCGCTGACGCGGATATCTTCCGGCTCGCGCAGCACATAGCCGCGACCCCAAACCGTCTCGATGTAGTTCTGGCCGCCGGAAGCAGCGTCGAGCTTCTTGCGCAGCTTGCAGATAAACACGTCGATGATCTTCAGTTCCGGTTCGTCCATGCCGCCGTAAAGGTGGTTGAGGAACATTTCCTTCGTGAGCGTGGTGCCCTTGCGCAGCGAGAGCAGCTCCAGCATCTGGTATTCCTTGCCGGTCAGATGCACGCGCTGGCCACCAACCTCGACGGTCTTGGCATCAAGGTTGACCACCAGGTCGCCGGTGGTGATGACCGACTGGGCATGGCCCTTGGAACGCCGCACGATGGCGTGGATGCGGGCGACCAGTTCGTCCTTGTGGAACGGCTTGGTCATATAGTCGTCTGCGCCGAAGCCGAGGCCACGTACCTTGTCCTCGATGCCGGCCATGCCGGAGAGGATAAGGATCGGCGTCTTCACTTTGGAGAGGCGAAGTGTTCTCAAGACCTCATATCCCGACATATCGGGGAGATTGAGATCGAGAAGGATGATGTCGTAGTCGTAGAGCTTACCTAGATCAACCCCTTCTTCGCCAAGATCGGTCGTATAGACATTGAAACTTTCCGATTTCAGCATCAGCTCGATGCTCTGTGCGGTCGCACTGTCATCTTCTATCAGCAGAACACGCATTTCATTCCCCTTTTCTGCTGCCGGACCATTTCACGACCCGTCCAGGACCGGAGCAGTGATTGCCTGAGCAGAGGCTGCCATCGAATGGTTAACAAAACCTAATTCCGTGCCGTTGACGGTACCAGATTTTTTAACCCCTTTCTACACCTTGTTGAATCTAATAGCGAATCTCAGAACAAACCGCTAATGCAAAACATTAATAAGCCAGACTAAGTGACTCCAGGGACTCGCTAGCCGTGCTTCCGCATCGGGGCCGGAATTTTTACCCGGCCTTAAGTCCTGAGCCGTATGATTAACAATGCCCGTAAACGAATGGTTACCGCCGGCAAAAAACTTTAGGAATTTGTTTCCCATAGTTCTGGTAAAGTCGGTGGAAGCGGGTCGAAGCCTGAGTTTGCAAGGCGGATTAGACGATATGTGCAGGTGTGCGTTTCCAGGAGTACCGAATCATGAAGTCACGTGAAAACCTCGTTCGGCTGAAGCAGTTTCAGGTGAACGAGAAGCGGCGGCAGTTGCTGCAACTCGACATGATGATCGCCGAATTCGAGCGCATGGCTGTCGAACTCGAACTCCAGATCACTGCCGAAGAAAAGAAAGCCGGCATCACCGACATCAACCATTTTGCCTATCCGACCTTCGCCAAGGCAGCACGCTTGCGCCGCGACAATCTCAGAAATTCGCAAAGCGACCTCGCCCAGCAGCGTAGCGTTGCCGAATCACTGCTCGGCGAAGCCGAAGCGGAGCTTTCCAAAGCAGAAATGCTCGAATCGCGCGACACCAAGATCCGCGACGCCGAGACCGGCGGCCGCAGCGCCATGATCGGCTGAAAACAAGGCTTTAAGGCCGGTCAGCGCCCAGCGATGGGGGCGTTGCTCATCTCGAATGTCGCCGCTCATTGGTCGAGCAACTGCCAGTTTCAGGCCTACGCTGCAAAAATCTCTTTCACGTTCCGCGATCGCCCGCACCTGGGCATCCTGATGTCGGGCGCAGGCGATTCCGGCCAGAACCTATCTGACTGAGCAGCCCACCGGTTCTGGCAGAGTTCGGCTCGGGGCCGACCGCGCAGGCTTGTGGAACGCGGCAAGGTCGACGCGAAAATGCTTGCTCCAAGAAGCAGGCGCTGCTCATGCCTTTTGCCTGCCCGATCGGCAGGTGGTGCTGACCGTCTGAAGCAGAGAAAACCCTGTCGGCAAAGCAAAAGGGCGCGGATTGTCGCGCCTTTTTGACTTCCTTGAACCAGCCCTAATGCCGATATTGCTGGATGCGCGTCGTGCGCAGGCCGGCAAGGCCATATTCATCGATCGACGCCTGCCAGGACAGGAATTCCTCGGTGGTCAGCTTGTAGCGCTGGCATGCCTCCTCGAGGCTCAAAAGCCCGCCGCGCACCGCCGCCACCACTTCGGCCTTGCGCCGGATAACCCAGCGACGTGTGTTCGTCGGCGGCAGATCGGCAATCGTAAGGGGGCTGCCGTCAGGCCCGATAACATATTTGACGCGCGGTCTAACAAGATCGGTCATCGTACTCTCTACTAAAAACTCAAAGACCCAATCCCCACCACATTACCGCCACAGCTTTAAAATTTGCCTAAGCGATCCCTAATAGCTAGGTAAGGATCATGAACGCCGCGTTAGTCTTTTCGTCGGCATTTGAGGCATCTGCCCAGCAAGCGCCCGAATCCGTTCAAAAAATCGGCCGGTTCGCGAAGCTGGCGCACCCGGAAAGCTTGACCTATATTCCGGCCATAGGCATTCAGGCGCCGTCATCCAGGCGCCGTGCAGAACGAAAGAACCATGAACAGCCTCGACCTTCCCGGACGCCCCGAAGAGACCCGCATCGTTGTCGCCATGTCGGGCGGCGTCGATTCGTCGGTCGTTGCCGGCCTTTTGAAGCATGAAGGCTATGATGTCGTCGGCGTCACGCTGCAGCTCTACGACCATGGCGCGGCAACGCACCGGGCCGGCTCGTGCTGCGCCGGCCAGGACATCGACGATGCTCGCCGCGTCTCCGAGACGCTCGGCATTCCGCATTATGTGCTCAATTACGAGGAGCGCTTCCGCAAGGCGGTAATCGACCCCTTCGCCGAGAGCTATGTGGCCGGCGAAACGCCGATCCCTTGCGTTTCCTGCAACCAGACGGTGAAATTCGCCGACCTCCTGGCGACCGCCAAGGAACTCGGCGCCGAGGCGCTGGCCACCGGCCATTACATCCGCTCCGGCGCCAACGGCGCCCATCGCGCGCTGTACCGGCCGGTCGACGCGGACCGCGACCAGAGCTATTTCCTGTTCGCCACCACACAGGCGCAGATCGACTATCTGCGCTTTCCGCTCGGCGGCCTGTCGAAGCCGCAGGTTCGCGCCATCGCCGAGGAAATGGGGCTGACGGTCGCTGCCAAGCAGGACAGCCAGGACATCTGCTTCGTGCCGCAGGGCAAGTACTCCGATATCATCGCCAAGCTGAAGCCGACTGCTGCCAATCCGGGCGACATCGTCCATATCGACGGCCGCGTGCTCGGCCGCCATGAAGGTATTTTGCGCTACACGATCGGTCAGCGCCGCGGCATCGGCATTGCCTCGGGCGAGCCGCTCTACGTCGTCCATCTGGACGCCGACCGGGCCCGCGTCGTCGTTGGCCCGCGCGAGGCGCTTGAAACGCACAAGATCTATTTGCGCGACATGAACTGGCTGGGCGGCGCTGCGCTGTCAGATATCCCGGCCGCCGGGCTGGAGCTTTTCGCCAAGGTCCGCTCGACACGCCCGCCACGCCCGGCCGTGCTGCATCACAACGCCGGGATCACTTCGGTGGAACTGGTCGACGGCGAGTCCGGTATCGCGCCCGGCCAGGCCTGCGTGCTCTATTCCGACGACGGCAACCAGGCCCGCGTGTTCGGCGGCGGCTTCATCGAGCGTTCCGAACGCGGCGCCGAGGCCGAGGCGATGCTGGCGCGGCTGGCGGCCCGGCCGGCGCAGATTCCCGCCGAATAGACGATAATCCCGATTCTATCGGGATGGATCAGGCTCTGATACAGCCGCACGTTCTCTCAGGAAGACGATCCGGTGTGGGCAACCGTGCCAGCGGTCAGGATACGCAGCACCCTGATGGCTTCCTCGCCGCTGGTACGCGGTTCTGCCCGTGTCTCGATGCACTGGATGAAATGCTCGAGCTCTCGCGTCAGCGGCATGCCCTCGCCCACTGCCACGTAGGACGGCTCGTTGGTGGTGAAGGCCCATTGGCCGCTGTCTTGCCACACCGCGTGGCGGTAGACGGCGAGCTTGCGCTCCCACGGCTCGACATCGTCGAACACCGCCATCGCCTTGGTGCCGACCACGGTCAGCCGCCGTTCGCGGTAGGGATTGAGCCGCGACGCGAATAGGTGGCTGCGCAGACCGTTGGGAAAGCGCATGTGCAGATGCGCGAAATCGCTGAGATTGTCGAGGAGCGCTGCCCCTTCTCCACGCACCTCGATCGGCTCCGTGCCGGTGATGGCCAGGATCATCGACAGATCGTGCGGCGCCAGGTCCCACAGCGCATCGTTCTCGGTGTGGAATTTGCCGAGCCCGAGCCGGTGCGAATGGATATAGCGGACCTCGCCGAGCTCGCCATTGTCGATCAGCGCCTTCAACGTCTCGAAGGCGGGATGAAAGCGCAGCACATGACCGACCATGAAGACGCGGCCATTGTCGACCGCCGCCTTCACCGAACGCTCGGCATCGGCCACCGTCAGCGCGATCGGCTTCTCCACCAGCACGTCCTTGCCGCCCTGGACGGCGCGCACCGCCATATCGGCGTGGAACTGCGGCGGCAGCGCCATCACGATGGCGTCGATGTCGCTGCGCACAAACAGCGCCTCCGGCTCGATCGCCAGGCAATCCTGCTCACTGGCGAAACCTTCGGCGCGGGCAGGGTTGACGTCCGAGACCGCGTGCAGCGCGCCGAGCGCCTTGAGGGTGCGGATGTGGTTGCTGCCCCAGTATCCGCAACCGAGGACTGCAATGCGCGGTTTCATCATTCCAACTCTAGAATTTCGTGGCCGAGACATAGCGGCGCGCCCCGCCGAACTCAACCCGGCATTTCTGTGCCCGATTATCTGCCCGGCAAAGCTTTTCGGCCATCAGAGCGACGTGCGTGCGCCTGGACACACAAAGTACGTCTCAAGACCCTGAAGCTTGGCGACGCGACAGGATGCGATAGCGTGTGGCGCCAGACCGGCTGCATCGACACCGGCTGCATCGATGCTTGACAGGCTTGGCGTCCCAACCTTATATCCGCCCGACCTTGGCGAACGCTTCGACATGCCCTCTGATTTGAGGCGGATTTCGGGTCTTTCGCCGCCCTGGCGGGGTAGCTCAGTTGGTTAGAGCACGGGAATCATAATCCTGGGGTCGGGGGTTCAAGTCCCTCTCCCGCTACCAAAGTTCTTCAAATGAAATCAGCCGCTTAGTACAGTGGCAATGCGCATGGGGCGGCTGATCTCATGTCGCGCATGTTGCAAATCACTACCGTTGATTTCCAACGGTTTCCTGCGACTATCGGCAAGTCCACGCGACATGGGGTGCGACATGATGTTGGACGGCTCCCCAAACCTGGACACCCGGTCCCGCCGAAAATTTTCCTTTCGTAGAACATTTAGAAAGTCGGACCCAGGGAGGCGCTCGCCAATAAAAACCGTTCCAGACTGGAACGGTTTTTGGGTCTTTTCGTGGGTGGGGAATTCCCCACCGTGGCTAATTTAGCCACCAACAGCGCTGGTCGCCCGTGAAACGCCCATGGCGCGCAGGCCAGATCCCACCGCTCTCAGGGTCGGCAGGTGCCAATCCGGCATCATCGATCTGCATCTCGCGAAGTACTAGGTCGATCAAAGCGCTGGCCCCGGCAACGGTCGTGGGCGGCGTTTTGCTCATCCTTGGCGACTCGACCTCGACTGGCGCTGGCATCAAAAGGCACTCGATCAGGGCTGCATCTTCAGCATCAATCC